>NZ_CM002285.1:5799811-5815992 GCF_000497445.1 Streptomyces roseochromogenus subsp. oscitans DS 12.976
CGGTCCCGCCGGAGGGCATTGCGCAGGAACTGGCGGCGGCGTTCGGGCCGGGCATCTTCCGGTTCGACCAGCAGGCGGTGTCGCGGCAGGGGGTGCCGCCGATCGTGGCGCACACGCTGGTCGTGGCCGGGTTGCCGCTGGACATGGGGCCGTTCTTCTGGGCGCAGGCCCAGCCGGGCCGTCCGGTGCCGACGTTGGCGGAGCTGGCGGCCGAGCGTGGGGTGCAGCCGGCGTCGGACGCGGGCTCGTACCTCGTCATGGGCACCGACTTCGGCAGGGCGATCTGTGTGCAGTACGGGACGGCGAACATCGTGGCCGTGCCCGTCGAGGCAGGGCCGGGCGGGGCTCCGGTGCCGCCGCAGTTCGTGAACAGCGGGCTGCCGGAGTTCGCTCGCTGTCTGGCGTTGCTGGGCCGGATGTGGCGTCTGCGGTACGGGCTGAACCAGGAGCAGGCCGGCCGCTGGACAGTCGACTTCCAGGCGCAGCTGGCCGCGCTGGACCCGGCGGCGCTCGGCTCGCCGGAGAGCTGGTGGTCGGTGCTGCTGGAACAGATGTGGGACGGGCTGCTGTAGGCACACCGCCCGGATCGCGGCCCGTCGGGTCCTGCACGCACGCGTGGAGGACACGACGGGCCGGTGCCGTTTCCGGCGACTTCGCGGCGCGGGGGCGATGCGTCACGTCCTGCCTTCCCGGGCGGGCGGCGCCCGTTCGGGGTACGGCCATTGCCCTTGAGCAGGAAGGAGGGTGAGCGGCCCCCGCTTCACACCGATCGCGGAGTGCGGGATTTCGAGCATGTTGTGACTGCGGAGTGTCGCGTTATGAACACTTACGCCCGATCCATCAAGATATGCGCGAAATCGTCGTGTCGTGTATGTCCGGTGGAGAGGGGTTCCCAAGGTGAGCAGCGCATCGAGTTCGCCCCACGGCTTCATGACCGCCCGGGGGCGTGGCTACCGCCCCGATCAGGTCGACGCCACCCTGGAGGCGTTGTCGTACGACCGTGACGCCGCGTGGGAACGAGCCGCGCGGCTGACTGTGCTCGCCAAGGAAATGGAGGCGGAGGCCGAGCGGTTGCGCGAGGCCGTCGCCCAGCTCCCACCGCAGGCGTACGAGGCTCTCGGGGAGCGCGCGCAGGGCTTGTTCCAGCATGTGCTGGAGGAGGCGGCGGATCTCCGCGAGCGCACGCGGCGCGAAGCGGGCGAGCAGGTCGCGCAGGCCGAAGCACGCGCCGCCAGCACGCGCCGGGAGGCGCAGGAAGCGGCGGACGCGCTCCGCGCGGAAGCCGACGAATACGCCAGTCAGTTGCTCGCCGCCGCGCGCGCGGAAGCCGACGCCCTCCGCATCGGCGCCCGGCGCGAAGTGAAAGAAGGGCGCGGAGCGGCGCTCGGCTCGTTGCGCGAGGTACGGCAGCGCACCACCGGCATGCTCACCGACCAGTCCCGGGAGCACACCGAGCAGTGGGCCGAGGCCGAGCGCGAGGAAGCCGAGCGGATCGCCGCGATGGACGCCCGGCACGCCGAGCGGGCGAGCCTCGCCGAGGCCGCGCTGTCCGAGGCCAAGCGGGCCCTCACCGAGGCCGAGGAGTTCGCGCGCCGCAGCGAGGAGGAGGCACACGCGCGTGCCGCCGAAATCGTCGCCGACGCGCGTGTGCGCGAGGAACGTATCGCCGGGGAGACGGAACAGGTGCTGCGCGAGCACGGCGAGACCTGGGACGACGTGCAGGCACACATGGACCACGTCCGCAGCCGCCTGATCTCGCTGACGGGCAGAGCGGTCCTGGAATAGCCCCTCCGGCCACCTCGATCCAGCCACCCCGAGTGCCCCCGCGTGTGGGCACCTCCACGCCGCGCGCCCGTTCTCTCCTGCACGCCCCGCGCCCACACCCCTCCACGCTCCCCTCCCCCACGCCTTGCGCCGGCACGCTCCTGCACGCCCCGCGCCCGCGCGCTTCCGCACGTGCTGGCGCCCACACCCCCGCTCACCCTCCCTTCCGCACCGCCCCCGCCAGGATCCACCCCTCCACCGCCTCGTACTGGCGCCGCTGCTGTTCCGCCTTGGTGCGGCCAGAGGCGACCGTGCCGAGCCAGCCGAAGAAGAAGCCGGCGGGGATGGAGACGATGCCGGTGGTGGTGAAGGGGAACCAGTTGAAGTCGGCGTGCGGGAAGGCCGAGACGGGGGAGCCGGAGACCAGGTTGGTGCCCGGCATGAGCAGCAGCACGGTCAGCGAGCCCCCGATCAGGGTGCTCAGCAGCCCGCTGCGGGTGTAGCGGCGCCAGAAGAGCCCGTACACCAGGGCGGGGGCGATGGCCGAGGCGCCCAGGCAGAAGGAGAGCGTCACCAGCGGCTGCAGGCTGTGGTGCTGGACCAGTGTGGCCAGCAGGATCGTCGGTACCCCTATGGCGAGCGCCGAGACGCGGGCCAGCGCCATCTCGCGCCGGGCCGGCATCTCCTGCACGCGGGCGGCGAACACGTCGTGGGCGAGGGAGTTGGCGCAGGCGAGGATCATCCCGGCGACCGAGGCGAGCAGGGTCAGGAAGATCGCGGTCGTGACCATGGTGAACAGGAAGGTCTCCGCCGTGGACACGTCGGCGCCGAACGCCGCCCGCGAGCCCAGCAGATACGCGGTGTTGCCCTGCGGATCGGCACCGGCGATCACGGAACGGCCCACCAGAGCGGTGGCGCCGAACCCGACCACCGTGATGACGAGCACGAACAGGGCGACGATCGACACCGCCCAGGACATCGAACGACGCACCTGGCGGGCGCTGGAGGCGGTGTACATGCGCATGGTGATGTGCGGCAGGACGCCGCCGCCGAGCACCACCGTCAGTTCCGAGGCGATCATGTCGAGCCGGGACCGCGGCCCGGTGCCGAACTCCAGCCCGGAGTGCAGGAAGGCGGGCCCGGCGCCGCTCTGCCGCGCGGCGGCGGAGAACAGGGCGCCCGGGTCCCAGTCGAAGCGCTGCAGGATCAGCACGGCGACCACGGCGCCCGAACCGACCAGCATCACGATCTTCAGGATCTGGATGAGCGCGGTGCCCTTCATGCCGCCGATCGCCGCGTAGGCGATCATCAGGGCGCCCAGGCCCGCGACGCACGCGGTCTTCAGCGACGCGTTGGAGAAGCCCAGGATGAACGCCATCAGCTGCCCGGTTCCGGCGAGTTGGACCAGCATCAGCGGCAGCAGCGCGGCGATCGTGACCGCGCAGGCCGTGATGCGCACACAGCGGCCCGGCAGCCGGCGGGCGAGCGCGTCGCCCATCGTGAACCGGCCCGCGTTGCGCAGCGGTTCGGCCAGCAGGAACATCAGCAGCATCAGCGACAGCGCGGTACTGAGCGCGAGGACGACACCGTCGTAGCCGCACAGGGCGATCACTCCGCCGGTGCCGAGGACGGTGGCGGCGGAGATGTAGTCGCCGGCGATGGCGAGGCCGTTGCGCAGCGGGGACAGGGAGCTGTATCCGGTGTAGAACTCGTCGAGGTCGTCGTGGTCGGGGCCGGTCATCACGCACAGCAGCAGGGTGATCGTGGCGACGGTGGAGAAGGCGATCAGGGACATGGACTGGGCCGAGCCGCTGAAACCGGTGAAGCCTCCCACGGCCGGAGTGCCGGCGGCGCCGCTCATCGGGTCGCTCCTCGGCGTGCGTCCAGTTCGGCCACCTTGCGGATGCGGTCCGCGAGCGGATCGACGTGCCGGCGCGCGGTGAGCTCGTACAGGGCGATCGCGAGCCAGGTGACCGGGAGTTGGAGCAGGGCGAGCAGCAGGCCGGCGGGGATGCCGTCGGTGACCGTGCGCGTCATCACGCCGGGCGCGCTCGCGGACAGGACCAGGAACAGGGTGAAGTAGCCCAGCGCGGTGAGCGTGGCGGTGCGCCGCTGCCAGCGGTAGGCGCCGCGCAGCACGCGCAGGTCGCTGTGGTGGCCGAGGGGTTCGCGGGGCGGCCGGAGCTCCGTCCGGGGCGGCTGTGGGGGTGCGGGCTGCCAGGGGTAGGTGAGGCGAGAGGGGTGCGGTGGGCCGACGGCGGGGCGGGGGGCTGGGCCGTAGGGCGGGCGCGAGGCGTCGTAGGGCGGACTGGGTGAGTCGAAGGGGCGGGGTGGGTCGTAGCACGGATGGGGCGGGTCGTACGACGGGTGCGGCGGGTCGTAGGACATCCCGGGGCTCCTTGCGTGGCTCGGGTCCGTGGCGGTGGACCGCAGGGAGGTGGGGTGGGGATTGGAGCCACGCACGTTACTCGCGGGTTCCGGGCCGCGTGGCGTTTTCACCGAACTGGCCGGTCGGTATGCGCTTACTACGCAAAAACGCTGTCCGACCTGGGGTGTTACCCGCGTTAACCAGGACGGCCCGGCACCGGTCGCGGCTGCCTCACTCCTGCCGCACCGGGAACCGTCGTGGTGCCACCAGCAGCAGCACCAGGAAGGCCAGTGCCGCCGCGCCCGCCGCGCCGAGATACACCGCGTGCACGGCGTCGGCGATGGCCCGCCGGGTCGCCTCCGGGGCCGTACCGGCGTCCAACGCGCGCGTGACGGAGTCCAGATCGCCCGCCCCGCCCAGGTGTGCGGCCAGCACCCCGTTGGCGACGGCGCCGAACAGCGACGCGCCCACGGTCTGTCCGGTCTGCCGGCAGAACAGCACGGACGCAGTCGTGGTGCCCCGCTCCGACCAGCCCACCGTCGACTGCACCCCGACGATCAGCGGCAGCTGGAACAGCCCGAGCGCGCCGCCGAGGAGCAGCATCAGCAGTGTCGGCTGCCACCATGAGCCGGGGTACGGCAGGAACGGGAACGCGCACAGGATCAGGGTGGCCAGGCCGATGCCGAGCAGCGCGGTGTCCCGGAAGCCGATGCGCCGGTAGATGTGCTGGCTGAACGCGGCCGACACCGGCCAGCTGAGTGTCCACACCGACAGCACGAAACCGGCGGCCACGGGAGCGAGTCCGAGCACCGACTGCGCGTACGTCGGCAGGAACACGCTCGGCGCCACCATCAGCAGTCCCAGCGCGCCGAGCGCCAGATTGACGGCCGCGATCGTCCGGCGCCGCCACACCCACCCGGGGATGATCGGCTGCGCCGCCCGCCGCTCCACCACGACCACCACACCGGCGAGCGCCAGACCGGTGCCGAAGAGCGTCAGCGAGGGCGCCGACAGCCACGGCCAGGCGACCCCGCCCTGCACCAGCGCGGTCAGCAGCACCCCGCCGCACGCGAACACCGCGAGCGCCCCGGCCCAGTCCACACGCGCGCGTGCCGTGCTTTCCGCGCCCCCCGTCTTCTCCGCCTTGCCCGTTTCCTGTGTCTCCTGTGTCTTCTCCCGCTCGGGCTCGTGCAGATGACGGACGATCAGCCACAGTGCGGCGGCGCCGATCGGCAGGTTGATCAGGAAGATCCAGCGCCAGTCGGCGTACGCGGCCAGTACCCCGCCGAGTCCCGGCCCGGCCACCGCCGACACCGCCCACACGGTGGACAGCTTGGACTGGATCTTCGGGCGCTCCGCCAGCGGATACAGATCGGCGGCCAGCGTCTGCACGGTGCCCTGCAACGCCCCGCCGCCCAGGCCCTGCACGATCCGGAACGCGATCAGCGCCGCCATGTTCCAGGCCCCCGCGCACAGCAGCGAGCCCAGCAGGAACACGGCCGCGCCCGTCACCAGCACCGGCTTGCGGCCGAAGGTGTCGGACAGCTTGCCGTAGACGGGGAGCGTGACGGTCACGGCCAGCAGATAGCCGGAGAAGAGCCAGGAGAAGACCGAGAAGCCGCCGAGGTCGCCGACGATCTGCGGTACGGCCGTGGAGACGACGGTGGAGTCCAGCGCGGCCAGTGCCATCGCCAGCATCAGCGCGGCGACCACCGCGCCCCGCCGCCGGGTGTCCTCTCGCCCGGCCGTGCCGCCGCGTATCGCGGGTGTCGTGCTTCCCACCCCGAACCCCTCCCCGTGACTCCCTGGCTCCCTGACCCCCGGCAGGACCCTGCCCCGTGTCCCTTGCATCTATCTCCGGTACGACAGCTTGCCACGCGCCCGTGAGCTTGGCCCGCCCGTCGCCCGACCACCGCCCCTCAACGGCGCGCTTCGCGCGGCACCTTCTGGATTGCGACCGGAGGGTGGACGCTTTCCGGGCCGAAGGGTGGAGACGACCCCGAGAAAGGCTCCGCCCCGGGGTGGAGCACCCCTAGGGGTCCCTCCGTACTACGGCTCGGGGAGGGTTCGTTCCGGCGGAGGACGAGCGGGACCGGGTCCGCTCCTTAATCTGGCTTTACGCCGCTGGGGGGGCGGCCGACCGCACCGGCGGGGTGGGGTTTTCCCCCGGGAAAGAGGGGGCTTCGCACCAGCGCGCGAGGACCCCGCCGGCCGCGAGACTCAACGACGTACTCAGGACGACACCCCGACACCCGACACCGGCACCCCGGCACACACCGGGGCGCCACTCATCGACTTGTCAACCGACATAGGAGACATACCGTGACATCGGCTGTGACCATTCCCGGGCACGGGGGCGATTCAGAAGGTGTGGCGCGAAGCGCCTCGATGAGGGGCGGTGGCCGGGCGGCGGGAGGGAGTACGGCCGTTGCCGCGCGGGCGCGGCAGCTCGTGAAGGCGTACGGGTCCGGCGAGACCCGTGTCGTCGCCCTCGATCACGTGGACGTGGACATCGCACGCGGTCAGTTCACCGCGATCATGGGGCCCTCGGGGTCCGGCAAGTCCACGCTCATGCACTGCCTCGCCGGGCTCGACACCGTGACCAGCGGTCAGATCTACCTGGACGAGACCGAGATCACCGGCCTGAAGGACAGGAAACTCACGCAGCTGCGCCGGGACCGGATCGGCTTCATCTTCCAGGCGTTCAACCTGCTGCCGACGCTGAACGCGCTCGAGAACATCACGCTGCCCATGGACATAGCGGGCCGAAAGCCGGACAAGGCCTGGCTGGACCGTGTCGTGGAGACCGTCGGCCTCGCAGGCCGGCTCAAGCACCGGCCGACCCAGCTCTCCGGCGGCCAGCAGCAGCGCGTCGCCGTGGCCCGGGCCCTCGCCGCCCGCCCGGAGATCATCTTCGGGGACGAGCCGACCGGGAACCTCGACTCGCGCGCGGGCGCCGAAGTCCTCGGCTTCCTGCGCCGCTCGGTCGACGAACTCGGCCAGACCATCGTGATGGTCACGCACGACCCCGTGGCCGCCTCCTACGCCGACCGCGTGCTCTACCTCGCCGACGGCCGGATCGTCGACGAGATGTACCAGCCGACGGCCGATCAGGTCCTGGACCGCATGAAGGACTTCGACGCCCGGGGGCGTACGTCATGACCGTCCTGAAGACCTCGATGCGCAACTTCTTCGCGCACAAGGGCCGGATGGCGCTGTCGGCGGTCGCGGTGCTGCTGTCGGTGGCGTTCGTGTGCGGCACGCTGGTGTTCACCGACACCATGAACACCACCTTCGACAAGCTGTTCCAGGCCACCGCCTCGGACGTGACGGTCAGCGCGAAGGGCTCCTCCGACACCGGCGAGACGACCTCCCGCACCGGCAGGCCGCCGGTCCTGCCGGCCTCCGTGGTCGACGCGACCCGCAAGGCCCAGGGTGTGCGGAAGGCCGAGGGCACCGTCTTCTCCACCTCGGTCACCGTGATCGACGCCAAGAAGGACAAGCTGTCGCCCAGCAGCGGCGCCCCGACCATCGTGGGCAGCTGGAACGGCAACGACGCCCGCACCATGGAGATCACCAAGGGTGCGGCGCCCCAGGGCCCGGACCAGGTCATGGTCGACGAGGACACCGCCGACAAGCACCACCTCAAGATCGGCTCCGACATCGGCATGATCTCGGTCGTCGGCACGCACCACGCGCGCGTGTCCGGCATCGCCGCCTTCAAGGTCACCAACCCGGGCGCGGCCATCTTCTACCTGGACACGAAGACCGCCCAGCAGACCCTGGTCGGCCGGACCGGCGTCTACACCGACGTCAACGTCACCGCCGCCCAGGGCGTGACGAACGACCAGCTGAAGAAGAACGTCACGGCCGCCCTCGGCCACGGCTACAAGGTGCAGACCGCCAAGGAGGTCGCCGATGCCAACCAGAAGAGCATCAAGAGCTTCCTGAACGTCATGAAGTACGCGATGCTCGGCTTCGCCGGGATCGCCTTCCTCGTCGGCATCTTCCTGATCATCAACACCTTCTCCATGCTGGTCGCCCAGCGCACCCGCGAGATCGGCCTGATGCGAGCCATCGGCTCCTCCCGCAAACAGGTCAACCGCTCTGTGCTGGCCGAGGCGCTGCTGCTCGGCGTGATCGGCTCCGTGCTCGGCGTCGGCGCGGGCGTCGGCATCGCGGTCGGCCTGATGAAGCTCATGGGCAAGATGGGCATGCACCTGTCCACCGACGACCTGACCATCGCCTGGACGACCCCCACCGTCGGCCTGCTCCTCGGTGTCGTGGTCACCGTCCTGGCCGCCTACCTGCCCGCCCGGCGCGCCGGCAAGGTCTCCCCGATGGCCGCCCTGCGCGACGCGGGCGCCCCGGCCGACGCCAAGGCCGGCGTCGTCCGGGCCGTGATCGGCCTGCTCCTCACCGGCGCCGGCGGCCTCAGCCTGTACGTCGCCGCCACCGCCGACAAGGCCAAGGCCGGCTCGGGCTGGCTGGGCCTCGGCGTGGTGGCCACGCTGATCGGCTTCATCGTCATCGGCCCGCTGCTAGCCGGCGGCCTGGTCCGCGTCCTCGGCGCGCTCATCCTGCGGATCTTCGGTCCGGTCGGCCGCATGGCCGAGCGCAACGCGCTGCGCAACCCGCGCCGCACCGGCGCCACCGGCGCGGCCCTGATGATCGGCCTCGCCCTGGTGGCCTGCCTGTCGGTGGTCGGCTCCTCCATGGTGGCCTCGGCCACCGACCAGCTCGACAAGACCGTCGGCACGGACTTCATCGTCCAGCCGGACAACCAGCAGCTGGTCACCCCCCAGGCGGTCAAGCTCATCAAGGGCACCCCGGGGCTCGCACGGGTCACCGAGTACCGGCCGGCCCAGGCCGACTTCACCACCCCGGACGGTCAGACCCTCAAGGACACGGACATCACGGCCGCCGACCCGACGTACGCGACCGACCTGCGCAAGAAGACCGTCGCCGGGAACCTCGAGGACGCCTACCTGCCCGACTCGATGTCCGTCCACGAGAAGTTCGCCAAGGCTCACGGCATCCACCTCGGCTCGAAGATCACCGTCGCCTTCAAGGACGGCAGCACCGCCCGTCTGACGGTCCGGGCGATCACCAGCAGCGACGACGTGATCGACCAGGGCGCCACGTACACGTCGATCGCCACGCTCGCCAAGTACGTGCCCGTCGGCAAGATGCCACTGGACGAGATGGTCTTCGCCACCGCCAAGGACGGACAGCAGGCCGCCGCCTACAAGGCACTGAAGGCGGCCCTGCACGACGGCTACCCGCAGCTGACCGTGCGCGACCAGACCGACTACAAGAAGGCGCTGAAGGACCAGATCGGCCAGCTGCTGAACATGATCTACGGCCTGTTGGCCCTCGCGATCATCGTCGCGGTCCTGGGTGTCGTGAACACCCTGGCCCTGTCGGTGGTCGAGCGGACCCGGGAGATCGGCCTCATGCGGGCCATCGGCCTCTCCCGCCGCCAGCTGCGCCGCATGATCCGCCTGGAGTCCGTGGTGATCGCCCTCTTCGGGGCCCTGCTCGGCCTCGGCCTCGGCATGGGCTGGGGCGCGACCGCCCAGAAGCTCCTCGCACTGCAGGGCCTGAAGGTCCTGGACATCCCCTGGCCGACGATCATCACGGTCTTCATCGCCTCGGCCTTCGTGGGCCTGCTCGCCGCACTGATCCCGGCGTTCCGGGCGGGCCGGATGAACGTCCTGAACGCCATCGCGACGGACTAGCCGCGCAGGCTGGGCCGACGACCACCGCACAGGGGGTGCACGGCCGACGACCACCGCATACGGGGGTTGCGGGGGAAAACCCGGTGCCGGGGAGTCTTGGGCGACTTCCCGGCACCGGGCTTTGCCGTCAACGGCAAACAGGGGTTATCCACAGCCCCCGACGGCAACGCCGCCGGCGTCGTACGCTGGACAGCCCCGGCCCGTCACACGAGTCGGGCCCTTCGTGTTGCCGACACCCTGGACGGAAAAGCCCTCCATGAGCCTGCACGGTCTGCTCGACGCCGTCGTCAAGGACCCCGCCCTCGCGGAAGCGATCACGGCGGCCGCGGACGGCAACCGCATGCACGTCGACCTCGTCGGCCCCCCGGCGGCCCGCCCCTTCGCGGTCGCCGCCCTCGCCCGCGAGGCAGGCCGCCCGGTGCTCGCGGTCACGGCGACGGGCCGCGAGGCCGAGGACCTGGCCGCCGCCCTGCGCTCCCTGCTGCCCGCCGAGGGCGTCGTGGAGTACCCCTCCTGGGAGACCCTCCCGCACGAGCGGCTCAGCCCGCGCAGCGACACCGTCGGCCGCCGCCTCGCCGTCCTGCGCCGCCTCGCCCACCCCAGCCCCGACGACCCCGAGACCGGCCCGGTCTCCGTCGTCGTGGCGCCCGTGCGTTCCGTGCTGCAGCCGCAGGTCAAGGGCCTCGGCGACCTGGAACCGGTGTCCCTGAGGACCGGCCGGACCGCCGATCTGAACGACGTGGTGGAGGCCCTCGCGGCCGCCGCCTACGCGCGCGTGGAACTGGTCGAGAAGCGCGGCGAGTTCGCCGTGCGCGGCGGCATCCTGGACGTCTTCCCGCCCACCGAGGAACACCCCCTGCGCGTGGAGTTCTGGGGCGACGACGTCGAGGAGATCCGCTACTTCAAGGTCGCCGACCAGCGCTCCCTCGAAGTGGCCGAGCACGGCCTGTGGGCGCCGCCGTGCCGCGAGCTGCTGCTCACCGCTGACGTACGGGCACGCGCGCGTGCCCTCGCCGAGGAGCACCCGGAGCTGGGCGAACTCCTGAACAAGATCGCCGAGGGCATCGCGGTCGAAGGCATGGAGTCCCTCGCCCCTGTCCTGGTCGACGACATGGAGCTGCTCCTCGACGTCCTCCCCAAGGGCGCGATGGCCGTCGTCTGCGACCCGGAGCGCGTCCGCACGCGTGCCGCCGATCTCGTGGCCACCTCCCAGGAGTTCCTGCAGGCCTCCTGGGCGGCCACCGCAGGCGGAGGCGAGGCCCCGATCGACGTCGGCGCGGCGTCGCTGTGGTCCATCGCGGACGTCCGGGACCGGGCGCGCGAGCTGGACATGATGTGGTGGTCGGTGTCGCCGTTCGCGGCCGACGAGACCCTGGACGCCGACACCCTCAAGCTCGGCATGCACGCGCCCGAGACCTACCGAGGCGACACCGCGCGGGCCCTCGCCGACACCAAGGGCTGGCTCGCCGACGGCTGGCGCACGGTGTTCGTCACCGAGGGCCACGGCCCGGCCGCCCGCACGGCGGAGGTGCTCGGCGGCGAGGGCATCGCCGCCCGCCTCGACGCCGACCTCGGCGAGCTGAGCCCCTCGGTGGTGCACGTCTCCTGCGGCTCGATCGAGTACGGCCTCGTCGACCCGGCGCTCAAGCTCGCCGTGCTCACCGAGACCGACCTGTCCGGCCAGCGCGCGACCGGCCGCGAGGGCGCCCGGATGCCGGCCCGCCGCCGCAAGACCATCGACCCGCTCACCCTGGAGGCGGGCGACTACATCGTCCACGAACAGCACGGCGTCGGCCGATACATCGAGATGGTGCAGCGCACCGTCCAGGGCGCCACGCGCGAGTACCTGGTGGTCGAGTACGCGCCCGCCAAGCGCGGCCAGCCCGGCGACCGGCTGTACATCCCGACCGACCAGCTGGAGCAGATCACCAAGTACGTCGGTGGCGAGGCCCCCACCCTGCACCGGCTCGGCGGCGCCGACTGGACGAAGACCAAGGCCCGCGCGAAGAAGGCCGTCAAGGAGATCGCCGCCGATCTGATCAAGCTGTACAGCGCGCGCATGGCCGCCCCCGGCCACGCCTTCGGCACCGACACGCCCTGGCAGCGCGAGCTGGAGGACGCCTTCCCCTACGCCGAGACCCCGGACCAGCTCACCACCATCGCCGAGGTCAAGGACGACATGGAGAAGTCGGTCCCCATGGACCGCCTGGTCTGCGGCGACGTCGGCTACGGCAAGACCGAGATCGCGGTGCGGGCCGCCTTCAAGGCCGTACAGGACGGCAAACAGGTCGCCGTCCTCGTACCGACGACCCTGCTGGTGCAGCAGCACTTCGGGACGTTCTCCGAGCGGTACGCGCAGTTCCCGGTGAGCGTGAGGGCGCTCTCCCGCTTCCAGACCGACACCGAGGCCAAGGCCGTCCTGGAGGGCCTGAAGGAAGGCGCGGTGGACGTCGTCATCGGCACCCACCGCCTGTTCTCCTCCGAGACCAGGTTCAAGGACCTGGGCCTGGTCATCGTCGACGAGGAGCAGCGCTTCGGTGTCGAGCACAAGGAGCAGCTGAAGAAGCTCCGCGCCAACGTCGACGTGCTGACCATGTCCGCGACCCCGATCCCGCGCACCCTGGAGATGGCGGTCACCGGCATCCGTGAGATGTCCACGATCACCACGCCCCCGGAGGAGCGCCACCCGGTGCTCACCTTCGTCGGGCCGTACGAGGAGAAGCAGATCGGCGCGGCCATCCGCCGCGAACTGCTGCGCGAGGGCCAGGTCTTCTACATCCACAACCGCGTCGAGTCGATCGACAGAGCCGCGGCCCGGCTGCGTGAGATCGTCCCCGAGGCGCGCATCGCCACGGCTCACGGCCAGATGTCGGAATCGACGCTGGAGCAGGTGGTCGTCGACTTCTGGGAGAAGAAGTTCGACGTCCTCGTCTCGACCACGATCGTCGAGTCCGGCATCGACATCTCCAACGCCAACACGCTGATCGTGGAGCGCGGCGACACCTTCGGCCTGTCCCAGCTGCACCAGCTGCGCGGCCGGGTCGGCCGGAGCCGCGAGCGCGGCTACGCCTACTTCCTGTACCCGCCGGAGAAGCCGCTGACCGAGACCGCGCACGAACGGCTCGCCACCATCGCCCAGCACACCGAGATGGGCGCGGGCATGTACGTGGCGATGAAGGACCTGGAGATCCGCGGCGCCGGAAACCTGCTAGGCGGCGAGCAGTCCGGGCACATCGCGGGCGTCGGCTTCGACCTGTACATCCGGATGGTCGGCGAGGCCGTCGCCGATTACCGGCGACAGCTGGAGACCGGCGAGATCGAGGAGGAGCCGCCGCTCGAGGTCAAGATCGAGCTGCCCGTCGACGCCCACGTCCCGCACGACTACGCCCCCGGCGAGCGGCTGCGCCTGCAGGCCTACCGGGCCATCGCCTCCGCCAACAGCGAGGAGGACATCAAGGCCGTCCGCGAGGAACTCACCGACCGCTACGGCAAGTTGCCGGAGCCGGTGGAGAACCTGCTGCTGGTGGCCGGTCTGCGGATGCTCGCGCGCGCGTGCGGCGTCGGCGAGATCGTCCTGCAGGGCACCAACATCCGCTTCGCACCGGTGGAGTTGCGCGAGTCGCAGGAACTGCGCGTCAAGCGGCTCTACCCGGGCACGGTCATCAAGCCGGCCGTGCACCAGGTGCTGGTCCCGCGCCCGAAGACCGCGAAGGTCGGCGGCAAGCCGCTGGTCGGCCGCGAACTGCTGGGCTGGGTCGGCGAGTTCCTCGCCTCCGTCCTGGGGTCGTAGCAGCCGTAAGGGGGCAAGAGGACCGGTGAGCCGGCGGCGGCGACCGGTGTGTCGCCGTGTGCCCTGCGTCACTATGAACAGGAGGGCCTGGTCACTTCCGAAGGGGCTTGCCCCTGACGCCAACGTCAGGGGCAAGCGCCACGGCGGCCCGTTGTGAGCGGGCTCACGCGCGTGCCGGCCGTGCTCCCCCCGCGGGGTGCCGCATGCCCCAACTCGACGGCCCTCTGCCTGAAAAATCCGCTTTGGTCCTCATCTGCAGTCGGGCTCGGGGCAGTTAACGTAAAGGACGGAACGATTCCGCCTGCGTCCGAGGGCGGACCGGGGTGAGTGAGGGGGACGCACCGTGACGCGTCTGAGGGGCGGGGCGGTCGCCGCCGTGGTCGTGCTGGTCGCCGTGGCCGGCTGTACCAAGGACAAGCCCAAGGGGGTTTCCGGGCCCGCGCAGAGCGGCGGCAGCGGCGCGGTACTGGCCGCGGTCGACTCACTGTCCGTCAAGGGCCGGGCGCCGAAGACCGGTTACTCGCGGGAACTGTTCGGCACCGCCTGGGCGGACACCGACTCCAACTCCTGCGACACCCGCGACGACATACTCAAACGCGACCTGAAGGACGTGAAGTTCACCGGTGGTCACTGCCGGGTCTCCTACGGCCTGCTCGCACCCGACCCCTACTCCGGCAAGGAGATCACCTACCGGCGCGGCGCCAGCCAGGTCGACATCGACCATGTCGTCCCGCTCTCCGACGCCTGGCAGAAGGGCGCCGAGTACTGGGATGCGAGCAAGCGCATAGCCCTGGCCAACGACCCCCTGAACCTCATCGCGGTCGATGCGAGCACCAACCGGGGCAAGGGAGACGGCGACGCGGCCACCTGGCTGCCGCCCAACGGCCAGTACCGCTGCGTCTATGTGGCCACCCAGGTCGCCGTCAAGAAGAAGTACGGCCTGTGGGTCACCGCTGCCGAGAAGGCCGCCATGAAGAAGGTCCTCGCCGGCTGCCCCGACCAGAAACTCCCCACCGGCGGCAACCCGACGAAGGCACCGGAGCGTTTCCGCGCCCGCTGATCCGGGCGTTTCCGCACACCGCCGGGCCGCCCCGCCGACCGGCGGAAATCCGGTACCGGAGCCGGTGCGCGCCGCCTACCGTGAACGTCATGGACGTCAGGGTGAGCAGCATCGCCGAGCGGCCCGACCGGCTGCCGGCGCTGTTCGAGATGGCCGACACATGGCCCGAGTTCGTGACCAACGACCCCGTGGGCAACGCGCACTACGGCCGCATCCCCACCGAACTGCCCGAATACGCGCTGTTCGCCGAGGACGAGCACGGCGAGATCGTCGCCCACGCCTTCAGCGTGCCCTTCGCCCTCGACGTCGACGGCCGGCGCGCCCTGCCCGCCCGCGGCTGGGACCAGATCCTGCTCTGGGCCTTCGCCGATCTGCGCCGCGGCACCCGCCCCGACACCGTGAGCGCCATCTCCGTCACCATCGCCCCGCACGCCCAGGGTCATGGCCTGGCCGCCGTCATGCTCTCGGCGATGCGCGCGGGCGCCCGCGCTCACGGCTTCCGCGAGGTCGTCGCCCCCGTCCGCCCCAGCGCCAAGCACCGCGAACCGCACACCCCGATCACCGAGTACGCCCACCGGGTCCGCTCCGACGGCCTGCCCGAGGATCCGTGGCTGCGCGTCCACGCCCGCGCCGGCGCCCGCATCGACTCCATCGCCCCGGCCTCCATGACCGTGGGCGCCTCGCTGGAGGAGTGGCGCCGCTGGACGGGGCTGCCGTTCGACACCACCGAGGACGTCGAGGTGCCCGGCGCACTGGTACCGGTCCACTGCGAACCGGAGCGCGGATACGCCGTCTACGTCGAGCCCAACGTGTGGATGCGGCACCCGCTGTGACCGGCTGAGCGACGTGCGACGCAGGGGGCCGGGAGACGGCCCGTCCCTGCGGTCGCGCGCGTGGGCCGGGCAACGGTTCGGTACAACCGGGACGCTTGTCCGTGCCGGGTCATATGCTCGAAGCGACAATCGCACGACCGGCGTCGTCCGCCCTCCGGAGCGCCGGGCGCACACGCACGCCCACATCAGGCATCAGGAGCAGCCATGCAAGGCCACGGCTACGGACAGCCGGTGAAGCAGCCGCCGCACACCGCGTGGCTGGTTCTGCTGCGTGTGCTGTTCGTGGCGATCGGGTTGTTCAGCATCGGCTTCCTGGCCTGGGCGATGATGCTGCGGCTGGCGGCCGTCACCCGCCGGTCGCTGGACTGGGGCCTGTTCATCGCCGTGCTGGCAGCCGACATCCTCAGCATCATGTTGCTGGCGATGGAGCCGGGCGACGAGATCCGCACAGCGGCCGGCAACTTCGCCATGTTCCTGCTGCTCGGCACGCTGGTGGCCACGATCGCGTACTACCTTGCCGCGGACATCCGGCACTTCATGCAGCGCGAGCAGGCGTACGCGGCGCAGCGGACGGCACAGGCCGTGTACGCCTATACCGGCCCGGCGAGCCCGTACACCACGGCGA
>NZ_CM002285.1:5816828-5849532 GCF_000497445.1 Streptomyces roseochromogenus subsp. oscitans DS 12.976
CCCGATGCCGCACAGCCCGTGCCCCGGCCGCCGCTGGCCACCCCGCCGCCGCAGCGCCCGGCGCCCACCCACATCGAGCAGGTGCGTGCCGAACTGGACGAGCTGAGCGACTACTTGCGCAGGCACGACGGCCGGCACGACAGCCACGAGAGCGGAAGGTGAGCGTGGCGACAGGACGTGTCGTCGCCGGCCGGTACGAACTGTCCACGCTCATCGGACAGGGCGGCATGGGTCAGGTGTGGACGGCGTACGACCGGCGGCTGGACCGGCGCGTGGCGGTGAAGCTGCTGCGCCCCGACAAGGTGGCGGGCCAGGAGGCGGACGAGCTGCGCCGCCGCTTCCTGCGCGAGTGCCGGGTGACCGCGCAGGTGGATCACCCCGGTCTGGTGACCGTGCACGACGCGGGCAGCGAGGGCGAGGAGCTGTTCCTCGTCATGCAGTACGTCGACGGCGCCGACCTCGCCGACCATCTCGCCGAGCGCGCCCCGTACCCGTGGCCGTGGGCGGTCGCGGTGGCCGCGCAACTGTGCGCCGTGCTGAGCGCCGTGCACGCCGTGCCGATCGTCCACCGTGACCTCAAGCCGCGCAATGTGATGGTGAAGCAGGACGGCACGGTCACCGTGCTCGACCTGGGCGTGGCCTCGGTGATGGACACCGACACCACCCGGCTCACGCACACCGGTTCCCCGATCGGCTCGCCCGCCTATATGGCGCCGGAGCAGGCGATGGGCGGCGCGGTCGGCCCGTACACCGACCTGTACGCACTCGGTGTGCTGATGCACGAACTGCTCAGTGGCGACGTGCCGTTCGCGGGCTCCACGGCACTCGGCGTGCTGCACCGGCATCTCTACGAGCCCCCGGTGCCCGTGCGCCGGATCCGCCCCGAGGTCCCCGAGGCGCTGGAGCGGCTCGTGCTGCGCCTGCTCGCCAAGGACCCGCAGCACCGCCCGGGCTCCGCGCAGGAGGTGTACGAGGACCTGGCGCCGCTTCTGCCCGCGCGTGGGACCCCCACCGGTGCGCCTTTGGACCCCACGCGCCCCTTCATGCGCCCCCACGCTCCCTGGCCGGACCGTGCGCGGACGCCCGCGCCCCAGCCCGCCCCTGTCACGCCGGCACCGCCGGCGGCCGAGAAGCCCGACGTCGCCGCGGCCGTGGACGAGGTCAAGCGGCTGCTGGGGGAGGGGCGCATCACCCAGGCCGTGGACATCCTGGGCGCGATCCTGCCCGCTGCCGCCGAACAGCACGGCGCGCACTCCTCGGTCGTGCGCACCCTGCGCAAGCAGTACGCGGCCACACTCATGGACGACGGCCAGTACCGGCGCGCGCTGCCCGAACTGCGCCGCCTCGCCGGCGAACGCGCCGCCGAGGCCGGCCAGGCCGACCCGCAGTCCCTGCGCTACCGCTATGAGGCCGCGCAGTGCCTGGAGCAGCTGGGCGAACCGGCGGCGGCGCTCGCCGAGTACCGCGCGCTGCTGCCGTACTACGAGAACCAGTACGTCTCCGGCGACCCGCAGCTCGCGCACGAGGTCCGCCGGCGCATCGGCCATCTCCTGCTCGCCGTCGGCGACCGGCCGTCCGCGCACGACACCCTCGCGCGGCTGCTGGTGGATGTGGAGCGGCTGCACGGTCCCGGCTGTCCGATGGCCATGGAGATCTGGCGCACCCTGCAGTGGCTGGGGCAGATGCGGGGGTAGCGGGGGCGGTTGATAGGTTGCGCTTCGCTTTTGCCGGTCGCCGCGGCTTCGCTCCCAGGTGCCGCGCGGAGGGCGACGTACACAAGGGGTGGGATTCATGGCCGGTCATCGGGAGCCGAAGAAGCACAGACACCTCACGTGGGCGGTGACCGGCGTCGCCGTGGTCGCCGGGGCCGGGATCGCCGCGCAGACCTCCATGGCCGCCACCACGTGGCCCGCGCAGAAGACCTTCACCGGCCGCGCGTTCGACACCTGCGGCGCGCCCTCGCTGTCGGCGATGAAGGCCTGGCACACCGGCTTCTACGGCGCCGCCGCCGTCTATGTGGGCGGCAGGAACCGCGGCTGCGCGCAGCCCCACCTCACCGCGTCCTGGGTGAAGTCGGTCAGTTCGCTCGGCTGGAAGCTGATCCCGGTCTACGTCGGCGCCCAGCCGCCCTGCCAGTCCGGTCCCGGCCCGGAGAAGCTGACCGCGACCACGGCCGCCTCCCTCGGCGCCAAGGATGCCGCCGACGCCGTGGCCAAGGCCTCCGCGCTCGGCATGAAGGCGGGCAGCCCGGTCTACCTCGACATGGAGGGGTACGACGTCACGAACAAGGCGTGCAACGACGCCGTGCTGACGTATGTGCGCGCCTTCGGCAAGGGGCTGCGCGCGAAGACGTACCGCAGCGGTTCCTACGGCTTCTCCAGCTCCAGTGCCAAGGCCATCGCCACGGCCACGGACAGGACGGACCTGCCGGGCAACCTCTGGTACGCCCTGTGGGACAGGCAGAACACGACGACCGCGGACTGGCCGTCGGAGGTGAGCCGGTTCACCCGCCACAGCCGCGGCCACCAGTACATGGTCAACAGCAAGGAGACATACGGCGGGGTCACGCTCACCGTCGACCGGGACGCGTGGGACGCGCCGGTGGCCGTCACCGGCTGATCCGGCGGCCAGGCCGGTGACCTCGCGGGTCGCGGCGGTGCCCGAAGCGCGTGCGAATCGTTGGTCGAATGGGTTGGCCGCAGGCTGCCCACTGCCTACCATCGATCACCGCAAGACTTTGTGCACCGTCGCACAATCTCCCCTTGGAGGTTCCCTTGCACCGCCGCCGTCGCACCGCGCTCGTCCTCACCGCCGCGATCGCCGCCGCGGCACCCCTGCTGACCGCCTGCGGAAGCGACGCGCACCCGGGCGCCGCGGCCGTCGTCGGAGGGCAGCGGATCACCGTCGCCCAGCTGGAGGGCCGGGTCGACGAGATCCGCAGGGCACAGCGGGCCGCGGTGCCGGACGAGGCCCAGTACCAGCAGGTCCTCGCCTCCACCAGCAGCCTCACCCGCGACACCCTGCACAACCTGGTCCTCGACCGGGTGCTGCACCGCGCCGCTCAGGACGCGGGCATCTCGGTCACCCGCAAGGAGGTCCAGCAGATGCGCACGGACCTGGAGCAGCAGGCAGGCGGGGCCAAGGGGCTCGAGACGGCCTGGCTGCAGAAGTACGGCATCGCCCCCGCCCACCTCGACGAGAACCTCCAGCTCCAGCTGGAGGCGCAGAAGCTGGCCAAGAAGCTCGGCACCGACACCAGCCAGCCCGCCTTCTGGAAGGCGCTGTCCAAGGCCTCCCAGGAGCTCCGCGTCGACCTCAACCCGCGCTACGGCGCCTGGGACGTACAGAAGAGCAGCCGCGTGGACGTCAAGACGCCCTGGGTGCGGGAGGTCACGACGTCCGTGGCGGGCGGCCAGCCGATGACGTCCTGACGCCGGGCCGGGCACGGCTTGACGCCGGGCCGTACGTCGGCCGGGCCGGTACGGCGATGAGGGACGGGGTGATCGAGCGGACTCCGGTCATACGATCACACGATCAACCCCCGCCTGTGGATAACTGAATCCGTCCCCTGCCGCGGTGGGTTACGTTCGGATCGTGAACGCATCCAGCTCCGACCTCGCCCCTGCCGCCGACCCCGGTCGCATCGTCCTGCTCACCACCAGCCACCGCGTCGCCCCCGGCCTGCTGTCCTGGCCCGCCTGGCAGGCCCTGCGCGCCGCCGACGCCGTGCTGTGCGCCGACGGAGCGCATCCGCAGCTGCCGTATCTGCGCGAGGCCGGGATAGCGGTGGCAGAGGCGTCTCCCACCGCGCAGGAGCTGGTCGACGCCTGTGCCGGTGGGCGGACGGTGGTGGTCGTGGCCACGGGCGAGGGAGAGCCTGCGCTCACCGACGGCCTGGCCCGGCTGGCCGGCTCCGGCCGCGTCTCGATGCCGGAGCTGGAGCTGCTGCCGGCCTCGTACGACCTGCCCGGCGCCCGTCTGCTGGACCTCGTGCAGGTCATGGACCGCATCCGCGCCGAGTGCCCCTGGTCGTCCCGGCAGACCCACGAGGGCCTCGCCAAGTACGGCATCGAGGAGGCCTACGAGCTGGTCGAGGCAATCGAGGCCGGCGACCGCGACGAGCTGCGCGAAGAGCTGGGCGACGTGCTGCTCCAGGTCGTCTTCCACTCCCGGATCGCCGAGGAACACCCGGACGCTCCGTTCTCCATCGACGACGTGGCCGGCGGCATCGTCGCCAAACTCGTCCACCGCCACCCGCATGTCTTCGGCGACGAGAAGGCCGAGACGCCGGAGGACGTCAAGGAACACTGGCTGCGCACCAAGGCCGAGGAGAAGCGGCGCACCTCGGTCACGGAGGGCGTCCCGCTCGGCCAGCCCGGCCTGGCCCTCGCCGCCAAGCTCGCCTCCCGAGCCCGCACGGCGGACCTGGACGTCCCCCTGCCCCGAGGCGAGGACGTCGGCTATGACCTCCTCGCCCTCGCGGTCCGCGCCGAGGCGTCCGGCGTCGACCCGGAGGCCGCACTCCGAGCGGCGGCACGGGTGTACCGCGACGCGATACGCCAGGCGGAGGGCACGGACGGCAGAGCACCGGAGCAGGCTCAGGGCACGGATGGCAGGGCGCCGGAGAAGGCTTAGGGCGCGGATGGCAGAGCGCCGGAACAGTAAGGAGGGGTACCAAGGGCGCGGCACCGGATCAGGCCCGGGGCACCGATGGGCGGCGAGGGCGTCGTACCGGAGAAAGGGGGAGCGGTGTGTCCGGATACCGTCGGGGGGTGACCGACCAGCACCACGCCCCGACCACCGCCGGATCCCTCCCGGACTCCGCCCCCGACCTCTTCACCTGGGAGTTCGCCACCGACCCCTACCCGGCCTACGCCTGGCTGCGCGAGCATGCGCCGGTGCATCGGACGCGGTTGCCCAGCGGGGTCGAGGCGTGGCTGGTCACCCGGTACGCCGATGCCAAGCAGGCCCTCGCGGACCAGCGGCTGAGCAAGAATCCAGCGCATCACGACGAGCCCGCGCACGCCAAGGGCAAGACCGGTATCCCCGGCGAGCGCAAGGCCGAGCTGATGACCCATCTGCTGAACATCGACCCGCCGGACCACACCCGGTTGCGCCGACTGGTCAGCAAGGCGTTCACCCCGCGCCGGATCGCCGAGTTCGCGCCCCGGGTGCAGGAGCTGACCGATGAGCTCATCGACCGGTTCGCCGCGAGGGGCTCGGCCGACCTCATCCATGAGTTCGCCTTCCCGCTGCCCATCTACGCCATCTGCGACATGCTCGGCGTCCCGCGCGAGGACCAGGACGACTTCCGGGACTGGGCGGGCATGATGATCCGGCACGGCGGAGGGCCCAGGGGCGGGGTCGCGCGGTCGGTGAAGAAGATGCGCGGCTACCTGGCCGAGCTGATCCACAAGAAGCGCGAGGCGCTGCCCGCCGAGCCCGCGCCCGGTGAGGACCTCATCTCCGGCCTCATCCGCGCCTCCGACCACGGCGAGCACCTCACCGAGAACGAGGCCGCCGCGATGGCGTTCATCCTGCTGTTCGCCGGCTTCGAGACGACCGTCAACCTCATCGGCAACGGCACCTACGCCCTGCTCACCCACCCCGGGCAGCGCGCCCGGCTCCAGCGGTCCCTGGCTGAGGGGGAGAGGGACCTGCTGGAGACCGGAGTGGAGGAACTCCTGCGCTACGACGGTCCGGTGGAGCTGGCCACCTGGCGGTTCGCCACCGAGCCGCTCACCATCGGCGGGCAGGACATCGCGCCGGGGGATCCGGTGCTCGTGGTGCTCGCGGCGGCGGACCGGGATCCGGAGCGGTTCGCCGACCCGGACGTACTGGACCTCTCCCGGCGTGACAACCAGCACCTCGGCTACGGCCACGGCATCCACTACTGCCTCGGCGCGCCGCTCGCCCGGCTGGAGGGCCAGACCGCGCTCGCCACCCTGCTCAGCCGCCTGCCCGACCTGCGGCTCGGTGCCGATCCGGCCGAGTTGCGCTGGCGCGGCGGGCTCATCATGCGGGGCCTGCGCACCCTGCCCGTGGAGTTCACCCCGGCCGTCGGCAAAACCGTGGAACGGTGAACACGAAGGGGGTTCAACTCTGTGATCTTCACGTGATCTGCGCGGCATTAACTTGTGACAAGTGATCGTCTGCCTATACGTTCACCCATCAGCGTGGCGACGCGCACCAAGGCGCCGCGCCGGTCCTGCTGTCGCACGAAAGGCATCCGTATGCTCTCCGGGAACGGTCGTCACCGTCGCCCCCGTCAGGCTCCGGCCCTCCTCGTCGCGGCAGGAGTGACCGGCTCCGCCATCGCCATTCCGCTGCTCGGCGCCGCGAGCGCCAACGCGGCCGACGGCACGACATGGGACAAGATCGCCGAGTGCGAGAGCGGTGGCTCCTGGAGCGCGAACAGCGGGAACGGCTACTACGGCGGCCTGCAGATCTCGCAGGACGACTGGGACAAGTACGGCGGTACGCAGTACGCCGACAGCGCCGACCAGGCCAGCCGCTCCCAGCAGATAGCCGTGGCCGAGAAGATCCTCGCCGGCCAGGGCACCAAGCCGTGGGCCATGTGCGCGCTGACCGCCGGTCTGACCTCCCACTCCGGTTCGGTCGACGTGGACCCCGGCGTGAGCGGCTCCGGTGGGTCCAGTGCCGGGTCCGGCTCGTCCGGCGGCTCCGATCCGTCCGGTCTGCCGGATTCGTCCTCCTCCGGATCGAGCTCCGGCTCCGGTTCCGGCTCTGATTCCGGCTCCGGTTCCAGCTCTGACGCCAGCCCTGGCGCCGACTCGGGCTCCGGCTCCAACTCCGCCTCCGGTTCGGATTCCACCGGGCCGGATTCTCCCGGTCCGGATGCCTCCGGCTCCTCCTCGTCCGGCGCGACCGCCACGCCGGCTCCCGGTGCGAGCCCGGGCAAGGGTGCCACCGGGACCCCGGAGGCGACCGACGGCTCCACCGGTGCAAGTACCCCCAAGTCCGACAAGGGGGACGAGACCGGCTCGACCGGTGACGAAAGCCGGCAGGGGGGTGACAGCTCGCCCACGGCGACTCCCGGCACGGATGAGTCGGACAATTCCCAGCAGACCAGCGGCTCTTGGAGCCTGGTCGACACCGGCACGCTCAGCAGCGGCGGACGTCACCGTGGCGAGAGCGCGGACGAGAGCGCGGGCGCAAGCGCGGCAAACGGCCAGAACGCCCCGCGATCCGGTCGTCATGCCGACCGCGAACGGGACACCTACACCGTCCGCGAGGGCGACTCCCTCACCTCCATCGCCGACTCTCTTGGTGTCGACGGCGGATGGCATGCGCTCTACGCCGCCAACCAGAAGGTCATCGGCGCCGACCCGAACCACATCACCGCCGGTCAGACCCTGAAAGTCACGGGCGAAAAGGACGCCGAGTAGCGGGAGTTGACGCCCCGCTTCGCGCCTAATGTCCGGTTTGGCGAAAGTGTGGGATGAGTCTCAGAAGCCCTGATCGTCTTTGAAATTCCCTCGATCACCTGTCTACGGTCAGGACCGCTCGTCACCACGAGCCCCGGCAGCCGTAACGCCGAATCCTGCCAGCGGTTGCCCGGGAACAGTCGTCGCGTCATGCGCCGTAGGCAGGAGCGGGGGACCCAAGGTAAGTGCTGGAACCGGCAGTTGACGCCGGAACCGGCTTGGGGTGAAGCCGCAGGCCCGCGACAGCGGGCGTGCGGCCGGGCAACTCAACCGGCCCGAACCCGACAGCTCACCTCGCAGGCGTCGGTGAGGGGATCGATCCATGCTGTTCTCCGGCAAGGGCAAGCACCGTCGTCCGTCCAAGGCCGTCCGGGCCGTCGCGCTCGTCGGTGTCACCGGCGCCGCCGTAGCCGCCCCGCTCATGGCGGCCGGCAACGCCTCGGCCGCCACCGCCTCCGAGTGGGACACCGTCGCCCAGTGCGAGTCGGGTGGCAACTGGTCCATCAACACCGGCAACGGCTTCTACGGCGGTCTGCAGTTCTCCGCCTCCACCTGGGCCGCGTACGGCGGTACCGCCTACGCCCCGGCCGCCAACCAGGCCACCAAGGCGCAGCAGATCGCCGTCGCCGAGAAGGTCCTCGCCTCGCAGGGCAAGGGCGCCTGGCCGGTCTGCGGCACGGGCCTGTCCTCCGCCGCGTACAACGGCTCCGCCCCGAGCACCACCTCGTCGAGCAAGAGCACCGGCACCACCACCCGCTCCACCGACCAGCAGGCCGCCACCCGCTCCGCCGAGCGCACGGCCCCGGCGAAGAGCAAGACCGTCACCACCCCGACCGGCAAGAAGGTCAAGAAGGGCGACGGCGAGTACAAGGTGGTCAAGGGCGACACCCTCAGCTCCATCGCCGAGAAGCACCACGTCGCCGGCGGCTGGCAGAAGCTGTTCCAGCTGAACAAGGACATCGTCGAGGACGCCAACCTCATCTACCCGGGCCAGCAGCTGCACCTGAAGTGACACATCCGGCTCCGGCCGGATCCACGGCGCCCTCACATCGCCCCCCACACTGAAGCTCCCGTGAGGGTCACCCCCCGTCCCCACGGGCTCCCCGCCCCGGCGCGTGTTCCCCCGTACGCGCCGGGGCGGGGTCTTTTGTTTCGCGCCACGTTTCCCCACTCTTCAGTCCGGGATCATCGGAACCCCCCTTTGTTCCATCGGTGAACAATGGGTACCGTCTGCGTGTCCCTCTCCGTCCACGGGACGGTCGGTCGGTGGCTGATCCCCCGGAGACGGTTAGGCTCTAGTCGCAAGGCACAGCCGTAAGGCACACCACCTCGCACTTCCAGCGTCACATCCAAGAAGGAGATGCTCGTGCCGTCCATCGACGTCGTCGTAGCCCGGGAAATCCTGGACTCCCGAGGCAACCCCACGGTCGAGGTCGAGGTCGGCCTCGACGACGGCAGCACGGGTCGTGCCGCCGTGCCGTCCGGCGCCTCGACCGGTGCCTTCGAGGCCATCGAGCTGCGCGACGGTGACCCCAACCGCTACCAGGGCAAGGGCGTCGAGAAGGCCGTCCTCGCCGTCATCGAGCAGATCGGTCCGGAGCTGGTCGGCTACGACGCCACCGAGCAGCGCCTGATCGACCAGGCCATGTTCGACCTGGACGCCACCGACAACAAGGGCTCGCTCGGCGCCAACGCCATTCTCGGCGTCTCCCTCGCCGTCGCCCACGCCGCCTCCGAGGCCTCGGACCTCCCGCTCTTCCGCTACCTGGGCGGCCCGAACGCGCACCTGCTGCCGGTGCCGATGATGAACATCCTGAACGGCGGTTCGCACGCGGACTCCAACGTGGACATCCAGGAGTTCATGATCGCCCCGATCGGCGCGGAGTCCTTCTCCGAGGCCCTGCGCTGGGGCGCCGAGGTGTACCACACGCTGAAGAAGGTCCTGAAGAACAAGGGCCTGTCCACCGGCCTCGGCGACGAGGGCGGCTTCGCCCCGAACCTCGGCTCCAACCGCGAGGCCCTCGACCTCATCATCGAGGCCGTCAAGGAGGCCGGCTACGCCCCCGGCCAGCAGATCGCCCTCGCGCTCGACGTGGCTGCCTCCGAGTTCTACAAGGACGGCAAGTACCTCTTCGAGGGCAAGGAGCGCTCCGCCGCCGAGATGACGGAGTACTACGAGGAGCTGGTGGCGGCCTACCCGCTCGTCTCCATCGAGGACCCGCTGTTCGAGGACGACTGGGCCGGCTGGAAGGTCATCACCGACCGCATCGGCGACAAGGTCCAGCTGGTCGGCGACGACCTGTTCGTCACCAACCCGGAGCGCCTGGCCCGCGGCATCGAGGAGGGCACCGCCAACGCCCTGCTGGTCAAGGTCAACCAGATCGGCTCGCTGACCGAGACCCTGGACGCCGTCGAGCTGGCCCAGCGCAACGGCTACAAGTGCATGATGTCCCACCGCTCCGGCGAGACCGAGGACGTCACCATCGCCGACCTGGCCGTCGCCACCAACTGCGGCCAGATCAAGACCGGCGCGCCGGCCCGCTCCGAGCGTGTCGCCAAGTACAACCAGCTGCTGCGCATCGAGGAGATCCTCGACGACGCCGCGGTGTACGCCGGCCGCAGCGCCTTCCCGCGCTTCAAAGGCTGAGCCCGTAGAGGGTAAGGCTTAGCCAGTCGTACGTACGTCCCCGTACCCGGTCCCGTACCGTGTGCGGGGACGTACGCGCGTGTGCAGTACACAGGACGACGTGTGCAGCGCACAGGACAAGGGGAGGCGGGACATGGCCGTGAAGGACCGGGACCGGTTCTCCACCGCGACCAGGCTGCGGCTGCTCGGCGAGCAGACGGCGGCCCGGGTCTACCGTTCGCAGACCAAGCGGCAGGACCGCCGCTCCAGGCTCACCGGCCGGGCGGCCCTGCTCGCGCTGGTGCTGTGCTCGATGATCGTCGCCCTCGCCTACCCGATGCGGCAGTACGTCACCCAGCGCGCGCAGATCTCCGACCTCCAGCGGCAGCAGGAGCAGGCCCGTAAGCGGGTCGAGCAGCTGCGCGACCTCAAGGCACGCTGGCAGGACGACTCCTACGCCGAGCAGCAGATCCGGCTCCGGCTGCACTATGTGATGCCCGGGGAGACCGGGTACATCGTCGTGGACCCGGGTGCGGCCAAGCAGTCCCGCTACGACCTCAGGGCCGCCCACCGGCCCTGGTACGCGAACATCTGGGACGGGGTCGACAAGTCCGACGCCTCCGACCAGTAGCAATCGATAGAAAGCCACCTGAAGCAGTCATGGAAACGCCCCCGCCGCCCACTCCGCGCACCGAGCCCACCGATGCGGACGTCGAGGCCTTCAAGCAGCAGCTCGGCCGTCCGCCGCGGGGCCTGCGGGCCATCGCGCACCGCTGTCCCTGCGGCCAGCCGGATGTCGTGGAGACCGCGCCGCGGCTGCCCGACGGCACGCCCTTCCCGACGCTGTACTACCTGACCTGCCCGAAGGCGTCCTCCGTGATCGGCACTCTGGAGGCGAACGGCGTGATGAAGGAGATGACCGAGCGGCTGCGGACGGATCCGGAGCTGGCCGCCGCGTATCGCTCCGCGCATGAGGACTACATCCGGCGGCGGGACGAGATCGAGGAGCTGACGGGGTTTCCGAGTGCGGGGGGTATGCCGGACCGGGTGAAGTGCCTGCATGTCCTGGTGGCCCACTCGCTGGCCGCCGGGCCCGGTGTGAACCCGCTCGGCGACGAGGCGATCGCGATGCTGCCGGAGTGGTGGGCCAAGGGGACGTGCGTCGTGCCGTGTGCCGACGCCGCGGACAAGTAGAGAGAAGAGGGGCCTCACCATGACCCGCGTCGCCGCCATCGACTGCGGTACCAACTCCATCCGGTTGCTGGTCGCCGATGTGCACCCCGAGACCGGTGAACTCGTCGATCTGGACCGCCGGATGACGATCGTGCGGCTCGGCCAGGACGTCGACCGTACCGGCCGGCTCGCTCCGGAGGCGCTGGAGCGGACCTTCGCCGCCTGCCGTGCGTACGCGGAGATCATCAAGGAGCACGGCGCCGAGCGCCTCCGCTTCGTGGCCACCTCCGCCTCCCGCGACGCCTCGAACCGCGACGACTTCGTGCGCGGCGTGCTGGACATCCTCGGGGTCGAGCCGGAGGTCATCACCGGCGACCAGGAGGCCGAGTTCTCCTTCACCGGTGCGACCAGGGAGCTGATGGGTCGGAGCGACGTGACCAAGCCGTATCTCGTCGTGGACATCGGCGGCGGCTCCACGGAGTTCGTCGTGGGCGAGGAGCACGTCCGGGCGGCGCGGTCGGTGGACGTCGGCTGTGTGCGGATGACGGAACGTCACCTGGTGCGGGACGGCAAGGTCTCCGACCCGCCGGGCGAGGAGCAGATCGCCGCGATAAGGGCCGACATCGAGGCCGCCCTGGACCTCGCGGAGCAGACAGTGCCGCTGCGCGAGGCGCACACCCTGGTGGGTCTCGCCGGGTCCGTCACCACCGTCTCGGCGATCGCCCAGCAGCTGCCCGAGTACGACTCCGCGCGCATCCACCACTCGCGGATCTCGCACGACCGCGTCCGCGAGATCACCGAGTGGCTGCTGCGCTCCACGCACGCCGAGCGCGCCGCGATCCCGTCCATGCACCCCGGCCGGGTCGACGTCATCGGCGCGGGCGCCCTCGTCCTGCTCGCGATCATGGAGCGGATCGGCGCGGAGGAGGTCGTGGTGAGCGAGCACGACATCCTCGACGGCATCGCCTTCAAGGTGGCGGAAGAGGCGGAAGCGGGCAAGGGCGGCCGCTGATCCGCGGTGACGTGAAGCGGCCCCGGTGCCTCATGGCCAGGAACCGGGGCCGTCGCTCGGGCCCGAGCCGGGCCGGCCGTCAGTCAGCAGAGAAGGGCGATGAGGGCGATGCACCCGTTGTTGCCGTCGTCTTCGTCATGGCCGCCGGCGGGGGCGGCCGCGTGGGTGGTGTGGTGGTGGGGGGCAGGTGTGACCGCCGCGGCGGATGCGGCCGTAGCCGTCCCCGTCGCAAGGGCGATGCCCAGGACTGCGCTGATCGCGCATATTCGCGAAAGGGCCTTCTTGGAGGCCGGCTGTGAAGTGTTCATGCAGGCACGCTATGGGCGCTTGCGTCCGATATCGCGCGGTACGTGGCTGATGGGTGAACAAGGCTGCATCCGGCGATCCGTCCGGGTGATTTCCGCCGGCCGCCCGCTGTTGCCCGGCTCTCATTTGTTACTGATGGGTAGCCGCTGGTTGAGCAGGTCGGATAACGTTTGAGCGGCTCCCCGGGGGGCTCTTCGGTGCCCTTCGAGGTCTCGCGGTGACGTGGCGTCGGAAAACTTCGTGAAGTTCTTCACAAGGATTTCGGCCCGGCTGGCGTACGGAAGGCGGCCTGTTGGCCCTTTCGGGGGCCGAAGGGGCCTTTGAACATGTTCAGATAGAGGTCGTACGACACCTGCGGATCGCGTGCCGGCGACCGTGTTCCGGGCGGCTCACGTCCTCGCTCGCTGCCGAGAGAGGCAGCTCACGCGGCATTGACAACGGCCCAAAGGATGCTGCGGTTCCCCTGGCCGGTCATGATCTGCGTCACGCGAGTCGCGGAGTTTAGCACAGGCCCTACCGGACCTTGTGAAGGGGCGCACGAGCGACCCCCTGGGGGCGGGTGGATACTCGATGGCATGAGCACCACGGAGCGTCCCAGGATCCTCGTAGTAGGCGGTGGGTACGTAGGCCTGTACGCAGCTCGGCGCATTCTCAAGAAGATGCGCTACGGCGAGGCGACCGTCACGGTCGTCGACCCCCGGTCGTACATGACCTACCAGCCCTTCCTCCCCGAAGCCGCCGCCGGCAACATCTCCCCTCGCCATGTCGTCGTCCCGCTGCGACGCGTGCTGCCGAAGGCGGAGGTCCTCACCGGCCGGGTCACCACCATCGACCAGGACCGCAAGGTCGCCACGATCGCCCCGCTGGTGGGCGAGGCGTACGAGCTGCCCTTCGACTACCTCGTCATCGCGCTCGGCGCGGTCTCCCGCACCTTCCCGATCCCCGGCCTCGCCGAGCAGGGCATCGGTATGAAGGGCATCGAGGAGTCCATCGGCCTGCGCAACCACGTCCTCGAGCAGCTGGACAAGGCCGACTCCACGACCGACGAGGAGATCCGCCGCAAGGCGCTCACCTTCGTCTTCATCGGTGGTGGCTTCGCGGGTGCGGAGACCATCGGCGAGGTCGAGGACATGGCCCGGGACGCGGCCAAGTACTACAAGAACGTGTCCCGTGAGGACATGCGCTTCGTCCTCGTCGACGCCGCCGACAAGATCCTGCCCGAGGTCGGCCCCAAGCTCGGCCAGTACGGCAAGGAGCACCTGGAGAGCCGCGGCGTGGAGATCTACCTCTCCACCTCGATGGACTCCTGCGTGGACGGTCATGTCGTGCTGAAGAACGGCCTCGAGGTCGACTCCAACACGATCGTGTGGACCGCCGGCGTCAAGCCCAACCCGGCCCTCGCCCGTTACGGCCTGCCCCTCGGCCCCCGCGGCCACGTCGACTGCGAGACGACCCTCCAGGTCAAGGGCACGGACTACATCTGGGCCGCCGGTGACAACGCACAGGTCCCGGACCTCGTCGGCCGCAAGGCGGGCAACGAGAACGCCTGGTGCCCGCCGAACGCCCAGCACGCGCTGCGCCAGGCCAAGGTCCTGGGCGACAACGTGGTCTCCGGTATGCGGGGCTTCCCGCAGAAGGACTACGAGCACGCCAACAAGGGTGCGGTCGCCGGTCTCGGCCTGCACAAGGGCGTGGCGATGATCGTCATGGGCAAGATGAAGATCAAGGTCAAGGGCCGCCTCGCCTGGTACATGCACCGTGGCTACCACGGCATGGCGATGCCGACCTGGAACCGCAAGATCCGCGTCTTCGCCGACTGGACCCTCGGCATGTTCCTCAAGCGCGAGGTGGTCTCCCTCGGCGCGATGGAGAACCCGCGCGAGGAGTTCTACGAGGCGGCCAAGCCGGCGCCGGTGGCTGCCGCGAGCAAGACCGAGGCGAAGGCCAAGGCCTCCTGACCCTCACCGGTCGCTGACCCAACCGAAGGACCTCCTGCCATCCGTGGTGCGGGAGGTCCTTCGGCGTTCCCGGACCACCATCTACGTGCCACATGCATCTGTTTTGCCGAGTTGTAACCCCTTTGCGGGACTGCGCAGGGAAGCCGACGGTGTTTACGTGGTTACCGGCATCCGGGATCGTCGTCTTGGAGGTGTGCGCCATGGCCGACGCCGCGTCGCGGCTGAGGAGTCTTGCCGAGCAGGTACTGGGAGCCCCGCTCCCGGTCCGACTGCGGGCCTGGGACGGATCACAGGCCGGGCCGCCGGAGGCACCGGCGCTGATCGTACGCAACCGCCGTGCCCTGCGCCGCATGTTGTTCAAACCGGGCGAGCTGGGCCTCGTCCGCGCCTGGGTCTCCGGCGATCTGGACGTCGAGGGTGATCTGTACTCCGCGCTGGACGCGCTGGCGGGACTGGTGTGGGAACGCGGGGATGACGCCCGCGGTCTCGTCGAGAGCCTGCGCGACCCCGTTGTGCGGGCCGCCGTACGCGAGTTGCTGAAGCTGGCGGGGCCGCCGATCCCGCCCGCCCCGCCGCGCGAGGAGGTGCGCAGGCCGCGCCGGCATCTGCACACCCGCCGCACCGACCGGCAGGCCATCAGCCACCACTACGACGTCGGCAACGACTTCTACGAGCTGGTCCTCGGCCCGTCGATGGTCTATTCCTGCGCATACTGGGGGGCCGTCGACAATGACGAGACGCTGGAGACCGCCCAGCGCGACAAGCTCGAACTCATCAGCGCCAAACTCGGCCTGACGCCCGGTCAGCGGCTGCTGGACGTCGGCTGCGGCTGGGGCTCGATGGCCATCCACGCGGCCCGTGAGCACGGTGTGAGCGTCGTCGGGGTCACGCTCTCGCAGGAGCAGGCGGCGTACGCCTGTAAGCGCGTCGCCGACGAGGGGCTGACCGACCGGGTGGAGATCCGGGTCCAGGACTACCGGGACGTCAGGGACGGCCCGTTCGACGCGATCTCCTCCATCGGGATGGCCGAACACGTCGGCGCCGAGCGCTATCTGGAGTACGCCCGTCAGCTGTACGGCCTGCTGAAGCCCGGCGGGCGGCTGCTCAACCACCAGATCGCCCGCCGCCCGCAGCGGGACGAGACGGCGTACGAGGTCGACCCGTTCATCGACGCGTATGTCTTCCCCGACGGCGAACTCGCGCCCATCGGCACCACCGTCACCCAGCTGGAGCGCGCCGGGTTCGAGGTGCGGGATGTGGAGGCCATCCGCGAGCACTACGCCCGCACCCTGCGCCAGTGGGTCGCCAGCCTGGAGGCGGACTGGGACCGCGCCGTCCGCCTCGCCGGCCCCGGCCGCGCCCGCGTCTGGCGGCTGTACATGGCCGCCTGCGCGCTCGCCTTCGAGAGCAACCGGATCGGCGTCAACCAGGTCCTGGCCGTCCGCACTCCTGAGTCCGGCGCCTCCGGGCTGCCGTTGCGCACCCGTACCTGGAACACCTGACAGCGGGTACGGCAATGGGGGCCCCGCCACCGCGAGGCCCCCTTGCTCATGCGTACGGCTACTCGGCCTTGATCGCCGCCAGCATGTTCAGCTTCGCCGCGCGCCGGGCCGGCCACAGGGCGGCCAGGACACCGACCGCGCCCGCCAGCAGCAGGAAGACCGCCATCCGGCCCCAGGGCAGGACCAGTTCGTACGTCGGCATCTTCGTGCCCAGCAGCTGTCCGGCCGCCCAGCCGAAGAACACGCCCAGCCCGATGCCGAGCACCCCGCCGAACAAGGAGATCACCAGGGACTCCAGGCGGACCATCCGCTTGACCGCCTTGCGGTCCAGGCCGATCGCGCGGAGCATGCCGATCTCCTGGGAGCGCTCGAAGACCGACATGGCCAGGGTGTTGATGACACCGAGGACCGCGACGATCACCGCCATGCCGAGCAGGCCGTAGAGCATGTTGAGCATCGTCGTGAAGATCTGCGCGATGCTGTTGGAGATGTCCTGCTTGTCCTGGATCTTGATCGCCGGGTTGGCGCCCAGGGCCTGTACGAGCTTGTCCTTGGCCGCTTCGGAGGCGCCGTTCGCCGTCTTGACCATGACCTGCATGTCGGCCGGGTTCTTCAGATGCGGGGTGAGGACCTTGTTGTCGAGCATGATCCCGCGGATCATGTCGTTGCCCTCGTAGACACCGGCGACCGTCAGGGTCCGTGCCTTGCCGTCCTCGAAGTGCGCGGTGAAGTGCGAACCGGGCGTCCAGCCGTACTCCTTGGCCCGGTCCTTGTCCACGACGATCTGCGAGCCGCCCACCTTGAAGGTGCCCTCGTCCACCTTCAGGTCCGTCAGCTTCCCGATGGCCGCGCCGTTCACACCGGTCAGGAACTCGGTCTTGCCGTCGATACGGGACTCGGCGTTGCGCAGCGGGCTGCTGGCGGTGACGCCGGCGGTGGCGGCGACCTTCTCCGCCACGTCCGGGGAGAGCGGGGAGCGGTTGGCCATCGAGACGACGTAGTCCGCGCGGATCGCCGAAGAGGCCATCTTGTCGATCGCCGTCTGCAGGCTGCCCGCCATCACGGTCATGCCGGTGATCAGGGTCAGGCCGATCATCAGCGCCGAGGCGGTGGCCGCCGTACGGCGCGGGTTGCGCACCGAGTTCTGGCGGGCCAGCTTGCCCGAGACACCGAAGACACGCAGCACCGGGGCGGCGGCCGCGATCAGCGGCCGGGACAGCAGCGGGGTCAGGATGAACACGCCGATGATGAGCAGGACCGCGCCGATGCCCATCGGGCCCTGGGCGGAGTCGGCGTCCATCGTCGTGGCCCCGACGACCGTCGCGACGCCGGCCGCCGCGAACAGCGAGCCGAGCGTGTTGCGCAGTACCAGCGACTTGGTGGTGGCCTTGGCGTGCACGCTGCTCATGGCTGCCACCGGCGGGATCTTCGCGGCCCGGCGGCCGGGCAGCCAGGCGGCCAGCATGGTGATGAGGATGCCGACCGCGAGGGCGGCGACCACGGTGCCGGGGCTGATGACCAGCGGTCCGTCGGGCACGCTCGCGCCGAAGGAGCCCAGCAGGGTGCGCAGGCCCGCGCCGATGCCGATACCGGCGACCAGACCGGTGACACCGGCGACCGTACCGACCGCGAACGCCTCGATGAGGACCGAGCGGGTGACCTGGCGGCGGGAGGCGCCGACCGCGCGCAGCAGAGCCAGTTCCCGGGTGCGCTGGGCGACCAGCATGGTGAAGGTGTTGGCGATGATGAACGTGCCGACGAACAGGGCGATACCGGCGAACACCAGCAGGGACTGCTTCAGCCCGCTCATGGAGTCGGCGATCTGCTTCGCCTGGTCGTCGGCGAGCTGCTTGCCGGTGGTGGTCTCCACCAGGTGCGAGGGCAGCGCCGCGTCCAGCGCGGACTTCAGCGCGGACTGGCTGGTGCCGGCTGCGGCCTTGACGTCGATCTCGTCGTAGCCGCCCTGCTTGCCGAACAGCTTCTGCGCGGTCGGCGTGTCGAACAGGGCGAGGCTGCCGCCCGCGGCGACATTGCCGTCGTCGGTGGTGAAGACGCCGCTGATGGTCGGGGTGAGGACCGGGCCGTCGACGGAGAGCCGCACGGTGTCGCCGACCTTGTAGCCGGCCCGCTTCGCGGTCCTGGAGTCGAGCAGCACCTCGTCCCTGCCGTGCGGGGCGTGGCCGCTGACCAGCGGGTAGCGGGCGTCCTTGGTGCCCCAGTAGTTGCCGCCGGCGGACTGCCAGTCGCCGCCGAGCAGCTTGCCGTCCTTGTCGGCGACGGCGGTGAAGCCGCTGACGACACCGGTCGCGGAGGCGGCGCCGGGGACCTTCGAGGCCTTGTCCAGCATGGCCTGGGTCAGATCCGGCGTCTTGCCGACCTTGTCGCCCTTGGAGTCCTGGTACTTGGACTGCACGGCGACGTCGACCTGGTCGAAGCCCTTGGCGGAGCTCTTCTGGTAGGCGTCGGAGATGGTGTTGGTGAAGACCAGCGTCCCGGAGACGAAGGCCACGCCGAGCATGACGGCGAGCACGGTCATCAGGAGCCGGGCCTTGTGCGCGAGGACGTTGCGCAGGGCGGTGCGGAACATCAGCTGGTACGGCCCTTCGCGTCGAACTGCTTCATCAGGTCGAGGACGGCGTCGGCCGTCGGGCCGTGGATCTCGTCGACGATCCGGCCGTCCGCGAGGAAGACCACGCGGTCGGCATAGGCGGCGGCTACCGGGTCATGGGTCACCATGACGACGGTCTGGCCCAGTTCGCGCACCGAGTTGCGCAGGAAGCCGAGCACCTCGGCGCCGGATCGCGAGTCGAGGTTTCCGGTCGGCTCGTCGCCGAAGATGATGTCCGGCTTGGAGGCCAGGGCACGGGCGACGGCCACGCGCTGCTGCTGGCCGCCGGAGAGCTGCGCGGGCCGGTGGCTGAGCCGGTCGGACAGGCCGACCATCGAGATCACCTGGTCCAGCCACGCCTTGTCGGCCTTGCGGCCCGCGATGTCCATCGGGAGGGTGATGTTCTCCAGGGCGGTCAGCGTCGGCAGCAGGTTGAAGGCCTGGAAGATGAAGCCGATCTTGTCCCGGCGCAGCTTGGTCAGCTGCTTGTCCTTCAGGGAGCCCAGCTCGGTGTCGCCTATGCGCACCGATCCGGACGAGAAGGTGTCGAGGCCCGCCACGCAGTGCATCAGCGTGGACTTGCCCGAACCGGACGGGCCCATGATCGCGGTGAACTCGGCCTGCCGGAAGTCGACGGAGACCCGGTCCAGGGCGACCACCCGGGTCTCACCCTGCCCGTAGATCTTCGACAGCTCTGTGGCGCGGGCGGCCACGGTGCTGGTCCGGGCGGCGGTCGGTGTGGTGGTCACGGGACGGTGCTCCTGTCGGGACGACGTGTTCCATGGGGACGGATCCATCGTCCCGGCGCCAGGACGCCATGTAGTCAGTCGCTGTTCCGGTTCCTGGGGGCGACCCGGGTCGGACGAGCGGGCGCCGTGTCATACCTGGGGAGGACACCCACCCCTGAGAACGGCACCGTGAACCGCACGGTGAACGGCACGCTCGAATCGGTGCCGAACGGCGTCCAGAACGGGTGGTACGCCCTCGTTCGGACGGTGAAATTCCGTCATTCCACGTACGGGCGTATCCACGTCGCGGCACGCTGTTGGCAAGTGCGGATGGCTCGTTCCATGGGCTGATGCACCCTCAGACGTCAATAAAATAAGACAACATCGGCCCGCCCTTCCGCTGTTCGGGGGATGCGTCCCGATAGGCTCGAACCTCGAAGCGGAGCCCCATGGCCTGCCCGGATGGTGGAATGCAGACACGGCGAGCTTAAACCTCGCTGCCCCTTCGCGGGCGTGCCGGTTCAAGTCCGGCTCCGGGCACCAACCGCGCCTTGGCGGCAGTCCTGCCCATTGACATCGGATGCCCTCAGGCTCAGACTCGGCCCTCGAATGAGTGAAAAAAACTTCACTAGGCGAACTACAGGAAATCTCGGAATCTCAGTCTGAGGCAGCGACGCCGCGGGAAGGGACAGAGTCGATGCGCACCACCGTCGGGATCATCGGAGCGGGACCGGCCGGACTGCTGCTCGCGCGGCTGCTGCACCGCGCCGGTATCGGCTCGGTCGTCCTGGAGAGCCGCGACCGCGCCTACGTCGAGCACCGCCAGCGCGCCGGGATCCTGGAGCAGGGCACGGTGGACGTGCTGCGCGAAGTCGGCGCCGGGGAGCGGATGGACCGGGAGGGACTGCGGCACGACGGTATCGAGCTGCGCTTCGACCGCCGTCGTCACCGCGTCGACTTCCCCGGCCTGACCGGCGGCCGGTCGGTGATGGTGTACGCCCAGAGCGAGGTCTGCAAGGACCTGATCGCCCTTCAGCTGAAGGAGGGCGGACCGCTGCTGTTCGAGGCGCAGGCGCTGGGGGTCGAGGGCGCGGACGGCGACCGGCCGCGCATCCCGTTCCGGCACCAGGGCCGCGAGGACGTGCTGGAGTGCGACTACGCCGTCGGCTGCGACGGCTTCTGGGGCGTGGCCCGGGGGGCCTTCCCGGCCGCCCTCTCCCGCGTGTTCGAGCGGACGTACCCCTACGCCTGGCTCGGCATCCTCGCCGACGTCGCGCCCTCGCACGACGAACTCGTCTACGCCCGCCACGAACGCGGCTTCGCCCTCTTCTCCATGCGCCCGCCCGTCACCCGCCACCGCCCTTCCGAAGAAGTCGCTTCGCTCCCTGTTGAATCCTTCGTCTCCCGTCTCTATCTCCAGGTGCCCGCCGAAACGGACGCCGACGAATGGACCGACGACGCGATCTGGTCGGAACTGGAGCGGCGCTCCAGGACCGACGACGGCTGGCGGCTGGAGCGCGGGCCCATCACCCGGAAGTCGGTCACGCCCATGCGGTCCTTCGTTCACGAACCGATGCGCCACGGCCGTCTCTTCCTGGCCGGCGACGCCGCCCACATCGTCCCGCCGACCGGCGCCAAAGGCATGAACCTCGCCGTCGGCGACGTCGTCACCCTCGCCCGCGCCCTCGTCCACGAGAAGCAGACCGGCTCCCCGGACCTCCTCGACTCCTACTCCGCGACCTGCCTGCGCCGCGTCTGGCAGGCCGAGCGGTTCTCCTACGACATGACGACGATGCTCCATTCGGCCCCGGACGGTACGCCCTTCGACGCCCGCCTCCAGCAGGCACGGCTGGAACGGATCGCCTCCTCCCGCGCGGCCGCGACCGAACTGGCCGAGGCGTACACCGGGTTTCCGCTGGGGTAGCGACACGTCTCGGTCGCGTAGCAGGTTCGTCATAGAAGGCGATCACCCTTGGCCGGGAATCGCCGGTACGCGTAGCGTGTTGGGGAGCACGGCAGGGGAAAGATCCTCCTCAGGTATCATGGTCGGTCCTTTGCCAATCCATTACTCTTGAGCCAAGGCTGCGCACGGCAGCCATGGAGGAGTGAAATGAGGAGCAGTAACCCGGTCTTCTCGCGACGGGGGTTCAGCCGCGACAACGGCTACGCCGGCTTCAACACCGCACCGCAGGCCGGGTACGCACAGGGCAACCCGTACGCGCAGAACCCCTACGCCCAGAACCCGTACGCGCAGGGTGGCGTCCAGTACGGCGCCCCGCCGCAGGCTCCGGTCACCACCGACCGGATGACCATGGACGACGTCGTCGTCCGCTCGGCCCTCACGCTCGGCACCGTCGCCGTCGGCGCCGTCCTCGCCTGGGCGCTGCTGCCGGTCACGGCGACCAGCTACGGCCTGGCCGTCGGCTCCGCGATCGTCGCGTTCGTCCTGGCGATGATCCAGAGTTTCAAGCGCACCCCGTCGCCCGCGCTGATCCTCGGGTACGCCGCCTTCGAGGGCGTCTTCCTCGGCGTCATCAGCGAGATGTACAACAGCCGCTGGAGCGGCGCCCCCTTCCAGGCGGTGCTCGGCACCATGGCGGTCTCGGCCGCGACCTTGCTGGTCTACAAGGCCGGCTGGATCCGCGTCACCGCCCGCTACGCCCGCATCGGTATCGCCATCGCCATGGCGTTCATGGTGGTCATGGCGGTCAACCTGCTGCTGGTCGCGTTCGGCGTCGCCGAGAACGGCGGCCTGCGCAGCTTCGGCCCGCTCGGCGCGCTCGTCGGCATCATCGCGATCCTGCTCGGCGCGTTCTTCCTGACCCTCGACTTCAAGCAGATCGAGGACGGCATCGCCTACGGCGCCCCGCGCAACGAGTCCTGGCTGGCCGCGTTCGGCCTCACCATGACCCTGGTGTGGATCTACGTGGAGATGCTGCGGCTGGTGGCGATCTTCACCAGCAACGACTAGCGCACGCGCCGGCCGTGACGTGAGAAGGGCCCCGGGTTGCGACCCGGGGCCCTTCGCCGTCTAGAGCAGCTTGCGGGCTGCCCTCCTGAGGTCGTACTCATGGACGATCGCCTTCGCGTGGCCGTACGCGAGGTCGTACTCGTGCCGGAGCCAGCTGACCTTCTCCTCGAAGCGGAACAGGGCGGGGCCTTCTTCTACGGTGCGCAGCCAGTCGGAGACTTCACGACCGGTGCAATGGGGGATGCGGGCGAGCAGATTGCGGTGGGTCTCCTCGGAGAAGAGTTGGGACATCGGCGCCTCCGAACGCAAAGGGGATGTAAGCCGGTCCTTCACGTCACGGTGCCTGAGCGTTCGCGTATTGGCAACAGTGCGGCACGTTACGCTCGGCGCGTGGTTGATACGACGCCCTTGGCCCAAGCAGTGGATCACTTCGCCGACCGGTTGCGGGCCGCTCCGCAGAGCCGGCTGCAACGGGGCGCCGCCGGTGAGGCCTTGGCTGTGGCGAGGGAGCTCTCTCGGCGGGCCCAGTTGCTGGAAGAGCCTGGTGCCGAACCCCGGGAGATGCCGGATGCGGGAATGTTCGCGGCGGCTGACCAGCTTCTGGTCGCCGCGCATGACTTGGCGCTGCTGTTGCGGAGTGACGACGAAGTCGCCGAAGCGGTGAGGTTGGTCGAGGAGGCGCGTCAGAGGGCGGGGGTCTGAGACCGGTGCGCGGCTGCAGCCCCGCGCCCCTTTGGGGCGCTGACCCTCACCAGTGTTTCAAAGTGACGCTATGACCCTGTCGGCCAGGATGTAGACCGTGTCCTCGCCGCAGGCGAAGGTGAGGGTGTAGGCACCGGAGATGCCGGAGCCGCCCAGCAGATACGGGGCCTCGCCCGCCTCTACGGCGGCCGCGAGGCGTTCGGCGGTCTCGCGGTGGCCTGGGGTCATGCACAGGGTGGTGCCGTCGGCGAAGACATAGACGTCGAGGGTGCCGAGCGGGCCCGGGCGGACGTCGGAGAGCTCGACCTGTTCGGCGGCCAGCTGCTCCAGCGTGGTCACCGTGCGCTCGTGGTCGTTCACCGCCGGGGACTGCACCGGGACGAAGTCGGGGTGGGAGGGGTGACGGCGGCGGGCCGCGGCCAGTTCCGGGGACTCCCCGGCGAACTCGTCGGCGTCGGCGGTCGGCTCGGACACCGGCTCCAGGCCGACGAAGTCGCTCTGCCGGGGCAGGAACAGATCGGCCTCGGGCAGGCCCAGCAGGGACGGGGAATCGGAGGCGTCACGGGACTCCTGCGCGGCCCAGAAGGCACGTGCCTCGGCCAGCTCCCGCTCCCGCTCCTCGGCGAGCGCCTCGGCCACGGCCGCGCGTATCTGGTCGGCGTCGGCGTGGGTGCGGGCGCTCGGCAGCAGGGCACGGGTGGTGGCCGCCTGGTTGTCGGCGAGCTGCTGCTGCAGATCCGCGAGCTGGCGGCGCAGCCTCAGAACGGTGCGCAGGACGGCGACGCCCACGGCGCCGGTGGCGGCCGTGGTGAGCAGCAGGGCGATCGGCATGGCGCTCACTGACGTACTCCCGGTTCAAAGTCGACCCCCGACTTCCTACATCAGCTTGAAGTGTGGACTAAGCAGCTGTCAGTGCGTAACGTCACGAAACGGACAGGACTTTGGGTTCGTGATGTTGTTGCGCACCGTGCTGACCTGCCCTGACCTGCACCGATGGGTGTAGCGAGCGAGATAGGTCACATCCTGGGGGAGATTGGATCACGAAAAGGCCCGGAACCTTGGGGATTCCTCGGTTCCGGGCCGGTTCCTGACGGGATGTGTCCGTCCCGCTACGGATGGTGGGTCAGCTGAGGCGCTCGATGACCATCGCCATGCCCTGGCCGCCGCCGACGCACATCGTCTCCAGGCCGAACTGCTTGTCGTGCCACTGCAGGGAGTTGATGAGCGTGCCGGTGATCCGGGCGCCGGTCATGCCGAAGGGGTGGCCGACGGCGATGGCACCGCCGTTGACGTTCAGCTTGTCGATGTCGATGCCGAGGTCACGGTAGGAGGGGATCACCTGGGCGGCGAAGGCCTCGTTGATCTCGACCAGGTCGATGTCGTCGATGGTCAGGCCGGCGCGGCGCAGGGCCTGCTGCGATGCCTCGACCGGGCCGAGGCCCATGATCTCGGGGGAGAGGCCGGAGACGCCGGTCGACACGATGCGGGCGAGCGGGGTGAGGCCCAGCTCGCGGGCCTTCGTGTCGGACATGATGACGACAGCCGCGGCGCCGTCGTTGAGCGGGCAGCAGTTGCCGGCCGTGACCAGGCCGTCGGGGCGGAAGACCGGCTTCAGGCCCGCGACGCCCTCCAGGGTGACGCCGGGGCGGGGGCCGTCGTCCTTGCTGACGACCGTGCCGTCCGGGAGGGTCACCGGGGTGATCTCACGCTCCCAGAAGCCGTTCTTGATGGCCTGCTCGGCCAGGTTCTGCGAGCGGACGCCGAATTCGTCCATGTCCTGGCGGGTGATGCCCTTGGCGCGGGCCAGGTTCTCGGCGGTCTGGCCCATCGCGATGTACGGGTCGGGCAGCAGGCCGTCCTCGCGCGGGTCGTGCCAGGTCGTGCCCTCCTGCTGGGCGACCGCCTCGGTACGGGCCTCGGCCTCGGCGAAGAGGGGGTTGTGCGTGTCCGGGAGGCCGTCGGAGCTGCCCTTGATGAAACGGGAGACCGTCTCGACACCGGCCGAGATGAAGACGTCGCCCTCGCCGGCCTTGATGGCGTGCAGGGCCATGCGGGAGGTCTGCAGGGACGAGGAGCAGTAGCGGGTGATCGTGCAGCCCGGCAGGTGGTCCATGCCCATCTGTACGGCGACGATCCGGCCGAGGTTGTGGCCCTGCTCGCCGCCGGGGAGGCCGCAGCCGAGCATCAGGTCGTCGATGTCCCGGGGGTCCAGCTCGGGGATCTTCGCGAGCGCGGCCTGGATGATCGTGGCGGTCAGGTCGTCGGGGCGGAGATCCTTGAGGGAGCCCTTGACGGCGCGGCCGATGGGGGAGCGGGCGGTCGAGACGATGACGGCTTCGGGCATCACGGCTCCGATCAGAAGGGGCGGCGCGCAGCGCCTCGTTGAGGGGCGGCGGTCGGGTGACGGGTGGGCGGTGTTTTTCTCGGGCAGGGCCGCTTGGGAAGTTACCCGCCCGTATGGTCCAGGTCACGGGTGCGGTGGTGTGACACTGGCCGCAATTTACTAAGCGCTTGCTTGGTGCCGGCCGGGGTGCGCAGGTCAGACCGACGGAGTCGCGGGCTCGGCCTCCGGTACCCGGCGCCGCCGCCTCCGCTTGAGCAGCGCCCACGGTCCCCGCGGCCCCGTCGGCATCGCCGCGGTGACCTCCGTGCCGGCCTCCGAGGCCGCCTCGGCCGCGGCGCGAGCAACGGGCAGGAAGCCCTCGCGGCGGGAGACGTCGGGGCGCTCCTCCTCCGCCGGCCACAGGCCCAGTGCCGCGCACACCGTCGGCAGTACGGCCATCGCCGCCGTCGCGTAGCCCTCCGCCGAGGGGTGGTAGTTGTCGGGCCCGAACAGTTCCCGCGGGTTCGCCGCGAACTCGGGGCCCAGCAGGTCGCCCAGCGACACCGTGCGCCCGCCCTGTTCCACGACCCCGATCGTCTGGGCGGCCGCCAGCTGCCGGGAGGCCCGCCGGGCCAGCCAGCGCAGCGGCTGCTGCACCGGCTCGATCGTGCCGAGGTCGGGACAGGTGCCGACCACCACCTCCGCACCGGCCGTGCGCAGCCGCCGTACCGCCGCCGACAGATGACGTACCGAACGGGTCGGCGGCATCCGGTGGGTCACGTCGTTCGCGCCGATCATGATCACGCAGATGTCGGGGACGTGCGAGGACCCGGAAAGGATCTGGGCCACCTGGTGGTCCAGGGCGTCGGACTGGGCCCCGGGCTGGGCGACGTTCCGTAGCTCCACGGGGCGTTCCGCCACCGCCGCCAGCCCCGAGGCCAGCAGCGCGCCCGGAGTCTGCCCCGCCCGGTGCACGCCCTGCCCGGCCGCCGTCGAATCGCCGAGCAGGGCCAGGCGGAGAGGCGGTTCCTCGGGGACGCCGTACGCTCCACCGCTCCCCCCACTCCCGGCTTTTCCCGAGTGAGGGGACCCCCATCCGTACAACCCGTCGGCCACCGGGACGCGGCCGCCGCTGCCGTTGCCCACGTGGCGGCGGGCCAGCCGTACCTCCGCCAGCAGCACGCCGACCGCGGCCGCCCCGATCAGCCCGACCCCGCCACCGCCGTACGCCGCTCCGGCCGCGATACGCCGGGCCACTCTCGCCCTCGACATGCTCGTCATGCGTCGCCGCCACCTCCTCGTAGCCGTACATCCACTCCTTGCCCCGTACAGCCCGTACGCCAATCTCAACGAGGAGTGAACGGCCGTCTGAGCCGCGCAGCTGGCCTTAGGCTGGCGACACCACTACGACCACATCTTTTGCAGCAACCGGAGACAACGGTGCAATTCCACGACTCGATGATCAGCCTTGTCGGCAACACCCCGCTGGTGAGGCTCAACAACGTGACCAAGGGCATCCAGGCGACGGTCCTGGCCAAGGTGGAGTACTTCAACCCGGGCGGTTCCGTGAAGGACCGCATCGCCCTGCGCATGATCGAGGCCGCCGAGCAGAGCGGGGAGCTGAAGCCTGGCGGCACGATCGTGGAGCCGACCAGTGGCAACACCGGTGTGGGGCTGGCGATCGTCGCCCAGCAGAAGGGCTACAAGTGCATCTTCGTCTGCCCTGACAAGGTCTCCACCGACAAGATCAACGTGCTGCGCGCGTACGGCGCCGAAGTGGTGGTCTGCCCGACCGCCGTGGACCCCGAGCACCCGGACTCGTACTACAACGTCTCCGACCGGCTCGTCCGCGAGACCCCGGGCGCGTGGAAGCCCGACCAGTACTCCAACCCCAACAACCCGCTCTCGCACTATCACTCCACCGGCCCCGAGCTGTGGGAGCAGACCGAGGGGAAGATCACCCACTTCGTGGCGGGCGTGGGCACGGGCGGGACCATCTCCGGCACCGGCCGCTATCTGAAGGACGCCAGCGACGGCAAGGTCCAGGTCATCGGCGCCGACCCGGAGGGGTCCGTCTACTCCGGCGGCTCCGGGCGGCCGTATCTGATCGAGGGCGTCGGCGAGGACTTCTGGCCGACCGCCTACGACCGCACCGTCGCCGACGAGATCGTCGCCGTGTCCGACAAGGACGCCTTCCAGATGACCCGCCGCCTCGCCAAGGAGGAGGGCCTGCTCGTCGGCGGCTCCTGCGGTATGGCCGTCGTGGCGGCGCTCCGGGTCGCCGAGCGGCTGGGCCCCGATGACGTGGTGGTCGTGCTGCTGCCGGACAGCGGCCGCGGGTACCTTTCGAAGATCTTCAACGATGAGTGGATGGCCGACTACGGCTTCCTGGAGGACGAGGGCCCGAGCGCCCGCGTCGCCGACGTCCTGAACTTCAAGGCGGGCGCGACCATCCCGTCCCTGGTGCACATGCACCCCGAGGAGACCGTGGGCCAGGCCATCGAGGTGCTGCGCGAGTACGGCGTCTCGCAGATGCCGGTCGTCAAGCCGGGCGCCGGCCACCCGGACGTGATGGCCGCCGAGGTCGTCGGGTCCGTGGTGGAACGGGAGCTGCTGGACGCCCTGTTCAGCAAGCGCGCGTCCCTCGACGATCCGCTGGAGAAGCACATGTGCGCCCCGCTGCCCCAGGTCGGCTCCGGCGAGCCGGTGGGCGACCTGATGTCCGTGCTCGGCTCGGCCGACGCGGCGATCGTCCTGGTCGAGGGCAAGCCGACCGGCGTGGTCAGCCGGCAGGACCTGCTGGCCTTCCTGGCCAAGGGCGGGAAGTAGCGGCGAACCTCCGGTGAACTGGGGGTTTACGGCAGCCACTTGAGGTGAGGCGGGGTTCGCGGAAGCGGTACGAGCGTGTCACGTGCGCGCAGCACCCGCTTAACACGGGTCCGGCACAGTAGTGGGTGTCGGCAGGGGTGATGGAGGTACCTCCCAGGCGTTGAGCCCTGGAGGAGGCTCCCCGCCCAGGCCGGCGCCGAGCGGCGTCAAGGACCTCCGGAGCGGCTCCCGGACCTCCATGGACGCCATGGACGCGCAAGCCCGGCCCTGACCCGGCCCGCGTCCCTCGCGGGGACCGCCGTCGTCCCGCCCCCCGGCAACGGGGGTGCGGCGGTCCCCGCGCAAGTATTTTCCGCGGCGCTCAGCGGACGGTTCCGGATGCATCGGCAGTACGGAGCTGTCCGGGCGGCTGGACGCGGCAGGCGTGAGGCTCAGCCGTCCTCGCGGGAGCGGCCGCGGCGGCCGGCGAGCAGCTCCGGGTTGAGCCGTGCCGCCTGGGCGAAGTTGACGCCGACGATGCCGACCCAGGTGGCGATCGTCCCGGCCGTCCCCGCGATGCCGCCGCCGACGGCGGTCAGCGGTATCGCCAGGACCAGCGAGATGATGGCGAACCCGAACCGCTCCGGCCAGGTGTCGGCGTCCTTCGGGCGCCGGGTGCCGCGCGCACTCGCCATCTGCTGCTCGGCCAGATGTCGCCGCACCCGGCGGTCCACCGTGTCGTCGATCCGCTGCTCGACCTTCTCCAGGAAGGAGTCGACCAGCGCCGGCTCGTATTCCTCGCCCAGTTCCCTGCGGGTCTGGAGGGTGGCGTCGAGTTCTTTTCTCAGGTCGGTGTCCCGCGAGTCCAGTGCGCTCATGAGAGCCACATTAGGGAGCGCTCACGCCCTCCGCACTGGGGACAACCCCCCTACTTCACCAGTCCGTGCTGCTCGGCATAGGTGTCGGCCACGTGGTGCCCGAGGTCGGTTCGATCATCCGCAGGGTGGTGGTCTTGCCACAACCGGAGGATCCGACCAGGACGGTGATGCCGCCCTCCGGCATCTCCAGGTGGAGATCGTGGACTGCTGTGGTGCCGTTGGGGAAGCGCCTGTGGACCGCATCGAACTGGATCATGAGATGTCCCTTGCCCGGCTGTATAACGTCATGCAGAGTTCTTGGTGTGTGAATAGATTGTCAACGGTTCGGTGTTAATCCGCTGTAACGGATGTCCGAGAGGCAAGATCCAATGTCCGGATTGAGGGGAGCTTGGGTGTGATGTCGTCTCGCATCGTGGACGTGCGGCAGCCCATTCCCAGCACGCAGGCCGCGACCGTGGTCCTGAACGGCTCCGGACTCGGCGTCGAGGACGTCGTCCGTCTCGCCGACGGCACCGCGCATCCGGTCCCCGAGGCCGATGCGATGCGGCGCGTGGAGCACTCCTGGAACGCCGCCCGGCAGATCGCGGCCACCGGACGCGTCTACGGCCGCTCCACCGGCGTCGGCGCCAACCGGAACGAGGACGTGCCCACCGAGGCCGCCGCCGGCCATGGCCTGCGCCTGCTGCGCAGCCACGCCGGCGCCATCGGCGACGAGCTCCCCGCCCGCCAGGTCCGCGCGATGCTCGCCGTCCGCGCCAACCAGTTGCTGGCCGGCGGCGCCGGCCTCAGGCCCGGTGTGGTCACGGCCCTGTGCGAGGCGCTGGAGACCGGCGCGTATCCGGTGGTCAACGAGTTCGGCTCCGTCGGCACCGGCGACATAGCGGCCCTGGCCCAGGTCGGGCTCGCGCTCGCCGGCGAACACCCCTGGCGCGGCACCGGCACCCCCACGCCGCAGCCCCACGGCGACGCCGGTGCCTCCGAACCCGGGCGTCTCGGCGACGTCGGTGCGTCCGGGCGGCAGTCCTTCGGTGGCGCCGGCGCCTGCGGGCCGCAGTCCTTGGGTAGCGCTGGCGTATCCGAACCCGGGCTTCTCGGCGACGCTGGCGCATTCGGCCCGCAGTCCCTTGGCGACGCCGGTGCCTGCGGGCCGCAGTCCCTTGGCGACGCCGGTGCCTGCGGGCCGCAGCTCCTCGGTAGCGCTGGCGCCTCCGGACCCGAGCTCCTCGGTGACGTCCGCGCCCCCAAGCCCCAGCCGCTCGACAACAACGACGCCCTCGCCCTGATCAGCAGCAACGCCCTCACCCTCGGCCAGTCCGCGCTCGCCCTGTACGAACTGCGCGGGCTCATCGGCGCCACCCAGGTCGTCGCTGCGCTGTCCCTGCTCGCCGTCGACGGCTCCCACGAGGCGTACGCCGCCCCCGTGCACGCCGCCCGTCCGCACCGGGGCAGCGCCGAGGTGGCCCGGCGGATGCGGGAGCTGATCGGCGCCGCCGACCGGCCCACCCCACCGCTCGGCCGGATCCAGGACCCGTACGGCTTCCGCTGCCTGCCCCAGATCCACGGCCCCGCGCACGACGCCGCCGACACCCTGGAGCAGGTGCTGACCGTGGAGATCAACGCGGCCGCCGAGAACCCGCTCATCGCCCCCGAAGACCTCGCCGCCTACCACCACGGCGGCTTCTACCAGGCCCAACTGGCCCTCGCCCTCGACCACTTCAGGCTCGCGCTCACCCAGGTGGCCCGGCTGTCGACGTCCCGCCTGTCCACGCTCAACGAACCCGCCTACACCCGGCTGCGCCCCTTCCTCGCCGACCATGAGCCGGCCTCCTCCGGCGTGATGATCCTGGAGTACGCGGCCGGAGCGGCCCTCGGTGAGCTGCGGGCCTTCTCCGCGCCCGCCTCGCTCGGCCACGCTGTACTCTCCCGGGGCGTCGAGGAACAGGCGAGCTTCGCCTCGCTGGCCGCGCGGCAGACCCTGCGCGCGTGCGGTGCGTATCGTCTGGTGGTCGGCTGCGAACTCGTCGCCGCCGTTCGCGCGCTGCGCCAGCGTGACCTGCGGCCCGACCCGGGGCTGCCGGCCGGAGAGGCGTTCGCGCTCGCCGAGTCGGTCCTCGACGCCGACCCGGCCGACCGGCCGCTCACGGACGACGTGACGCAGGCGGCCGCACTGCTCGACCGGTTCACGGACATCTGGAGGGGGAGCGCGTCATGAGCGTGGACAGGAATATCGGTGTGGCTTCCGGCGAGACGCCGGAGGCGGCGGCCGTGGCCTCGGGCGGTCTCACCTCAGGTGCGACGGACAGTCCCGCGAACCGGCTGCAGGCGCTGTTCGAGGGCCACCGGCTCACGCCGACCCAGCGCCGGATCGCGCACAGCATGGTGCGGCGGGCCGCCGACGTGCCCTTCCTGTCCAGTGTGGAGCTGGCCGAACTGGCCGGGGTCAGCCAGCCGTCGGTGACCCGGTTCGCCGTCGCGCTCGGCTTCGACGGCTATCCGGCACTGCGCAGGCATCTGCGCGAGGTCGTACCGGCCGAACCGGCCTCCGAGGCGGGCGCCTTCAACGAGTATCAGCAGGCCGTCGAGGCCGAGATCGAGAACCTCAGGCACCTCGCCGACCTGCTCGCCGACCCGCGCCCGGTGCAGAAGGCCGGCCGGGTCCTCGCCGCCTCCCGTCCGCTGCCGGTGCTCGGACTGCGCGCGGCTGCCTCCCAGGCGTACGGCTTCACCTACTTCGCGGCCAAGGTCCACCCGGACGTCCGGCTGCTCAACGAGGGCGGCACGATGATCCAGGACCGGATCGACGCGGCCGTCCGCGCGGGCGCCTCCGCGCTGCTGTGTTTCGCGCTGCCCCGGCATCCGCGCGAGGTCGTCGACACCCTCGCCTACGCCAAGGACGTGGGCCTGACCACCGTCACCGTCGCCGACTCCGCGTTCGCGCCGGTCGCCAAGTACTCCGACCTGCTGCTGCCCGCCGCCGTCGGCACCGGGCTCGCCTTCGACACCGCGTGCGCGCCGATGCTGCTCGGGCGGGTGCTGCTGGAGGCGGTCTGCGACGACCTGCCCGAGGCGCAGGCCCGGCTGGAGGAGTTCGACGCGAAGGCGGCGGCGCGGGGCCTGTTCGTGGAGTGACCTGCCTGCGCGGGCGCTCTCAGACTCGTCTCACGTTCGCCCGTTAGCGTGCCGCGCCGACAGCACTGTGCCGGGACGGCGAGGAGGCGGATCGTGGCGCGCGGAGTACGCGGAGTACAGGGCCTGGCCCGGGTGGCCGTCGTCGTACGGGCCGGGGCCGCACCGCTGTGGTGGTTCGGAGTGTGCGCCGCGGGGATCGGGGTGCTGCCGCCGGGGGTGACCGGCCGCCGGGCCGGGGTGCTGGCCGGGGCCGCGCTGTTTCTGATCGGCGCGGCGGTCGTGGCGCTGGTGCGCCGGGGGCGGTACGCCGCCCTCGCCCGCGGCGCGGTCCGCGCGGGCAAGTACGACGTGCTGCAGGACCGGGCGGTGACCGTGCGCACCTGGCGCCGGGGTCACCGCTGGTGGCTGCTGCTGGCCTTCGCCGTCGCGCTCGGCTCGTCCTTCGCGGTGCCCGTGGCCGGCGGCCTGCTGCTGGCCGGACTCGGCACCGGGCTGCGGCTGAAGGCGGCCTGGCTCGGGCGGCGCGAGCGCG
>NZ_CM002285.1:5850404-5862755 GCF_000497445.1 Streptomyces roseochromogenus subsp. oscitans DS 12.976
GCTGTGGGTGCGCGTCGACTGGCTGGACCGGCGCGGCGGGCGCCCGGCCGGCAAGGACGTGAAGGGCCTGCGCGGTACGGGCATCGCGGCCGGCGACGCGGCCCCGGGCGGGGCCCGCCGCCGTACCGCGGCGCCGGTATAGGCCGGACCGGCCCTAGACCTCCAGCTCCCCCTCGATCCGCTTCAGCTGGTGCCGGGCCATCGCCAGGTTGGCCCGGGACGAGTCGAGGACCAGGTAGAGGAACAGGCCGTTGCCGCCGCGGCTCTTGAGCGGGCGGATCAGGTGGTACTGGTCCGTGAGGGTGATCAGGACGTCCTCGATCGCGCCCTTGAGGCCCAGTATCTCCATCGTGCGCATCTTGGCGCGGATCACGTCCGTGTTGCCGGCGGCGGCCACGTTCATGTCGAAGCTCTTGCTGCCGCCCATCGTGCCCAGCGCCATCCCGCTGGTGTAGTCGACGAGTGCGACGCCGGTGGCACCCTCGATGGAGGTGAGGGCTTCCTTCAGCGCTGTCTCGGAGTTGGCCATGCTGGTTCCTTTCGAAGGTGGTCAACTGTCGGTTGCGGTGCGCGCCTCGGCGGTCGTCGTGCGGGGCGCGCGCGTGCTGCGGGGGGCGTGCGGGGGTGGTCCGGTCGGTCCGGCGGGCGGCCCGGGCGGCCTCGGCGGCGTCGAGCAGCTCCCCGATGCGGGCGCCGGACCGGCGGCCCTCCAGGTGCAGCCGGCCGACGTTGACCCGGTCCTGGGCGAGCAGGGTCAGTACGGCGGTGCGGCCGGCCGCGTAGGTGGCGACATAGCCGCGCTCGCCGCGCACCAGCAGCTCCCGGAAGCCGCCGTGCCCGGTGGCGTCGGTGACCCGCACGGCGACGCCGAGCGCGGCGGCGGTGAGGGCGGCGAGACCCTCCGGGTCGACTCCGGGCGTGTCGTGGGCGACGACGAGTCCGTCGACGCCGGCCGCGAGCGCGCCGGTGAGCTGCGGCACCCGTCCGCGCAGCCGGTGCAGCTCGTCCAGGACGGTTCGGAGGTCGTCCTCGGACACCATCAGCTCTCTCCTCTCGGCGGGGCGGTGCCGTTCAAAGCGCCTCCAGCGCATCCCTGAGCCTCTTCAGCAGCGCGATGTCGGGGTCGGTGACCGGGGCTGGGGGCGGCGGGGGAGGTGCCGTGACGACGGGGGCCAGCGGGACGACATGGCCGGCCGCCGCCAGCCGGCGCACGTCGACCAGGGTGTGGAAGGCCTGCCGGCCCAGGTTCCGGGCGATCCCGGCGGCCGTGCGGACGCCGTCCACGCGGTCCAGGACCGCCTGCTGGCGGGGCGTGACGGGCACGGCCGGCGCCGGGTCGGCGCGGATCAGCGGGGCGCTGTCGGCGGACGGGTCGCGCCACAGCCGGTGGAGCAGCAGACGGCGGCGCAGCGTCTCGCGTTCCAGGGCGACGACCGGCACCGAGGGCAGCGAGTCGACGCGGGGCGTGTGGTCGTAGCGGAAACGGCCCGGGGCGCTGCTCGGGGCCAGAGCGAAGTACCCGGCGTCGTACACCGCGTCCAGCTGGCACAGCTCCAGCGCGCCCGCGGGTAACAGCCCCGAGTCCAGTAGGAGTTCGGCGGTGTGCAGCGGGCCGGCGGCCTGGGCGGCGGCCCGCTGCCAGGCGGCGGTCGCGAGGGTGCCGTGGGCCGTGAGGAGCACGTCGAGACCGGGGGCGAGCGGGCTCTCGGCGTGCACCACCCGGCCCTCGGCGAGATACAGGGTGCCGTGCTCGCGGACCAGGACGCCGGTGGCCCGCTCCTCGGCCAGCCGGGTGAGCATCGGCGACAGCGCCCGGCCGGCCGACTTGTCCCGCACCGGCAGGGGCGGCGGAGGTAAGTGCGCCACGGTCATCCCAGCACCAGCCGGGACGCCATCTCGCCGAGGCGGATCCGGGCGAGCGCGAGATTGCCCTCCTCGCGGCCGAGCCACAGATGCAGGAAGACGCTGCTGTCGAACGACGTGTCCACGAAGCGCAGCAGGTGGTAGCTGTCGTGATTGCTGACGATCACGTCCTCGACGGGCGGCCGCCCGTCACCCCGGGCCGCGAAGGCGCCGTGCTCCGCGGCCATCCGGGCCAGTTCTGCGGCCTCGGCGGCGGTCGTCTCGTGATCGCCGCCGGGGGTCTCCCCGACCGTGCCGAGGGCCAGTCCGCTCGTCCAGTCCACCAGCGCCGCTCCCCGGGCACCGGGCAACCGCATCGCTTCCAGCAGGCACTCGTCGATTCCGGGCACCGTGGCTCCCCTCCCGCCTGGGACTCCGGCTGAGCGACAGCGACACTACGCAACGTGCGCACGGGAGGTGAGGCCTTTGGCATTTTCCAGTGGAACGTGCGTCCGGCGCACTAGTGTGGGTCAACTGACTTGTGTGACAAAGGAGTTGATCCACTTGGCCGACGGCTGCCGATGGTGCGTCAACGACTCCCGGACGCCCGCAGAGTGGTGAGCGCGTCCGCATGCGCCCCTCCGGACTCCGCCACCACCTCGGCGACGGTCTGCGGTTCCCGTACGACCGCGAAGGTCACGCCTCCCGCACCGTCCGGCGCGAAGCCGTAAATACCGGGCCGTGCAAGGGAGTTGTAGGCGTAGTGGTGGGCGAAGTAGTACGCGCCCGTGTCCAGCGCCGCCGCGTAGTCGCCCTGTTCCAGCGGGGGCAGCGCACGCCCCTCGGCCAGCAGGTCGCCCGAGAAGCAGGCCGGCCCGGCCACGTCCTGAACCACCTCGGGCCCCGTCCTGGGCCGTCCCTTGGCGTCGTACGCGGCGATCCTGAGCGGCCACGCCTCGGGCGCATACACCGTCCGCGTCGCCACCTGCACGCCCGCGTGCGTCACCGCGATCCGCCGCCCGCCCGAGCTCTTGGTGTACTCCACCCGCGCCACCACCGTCCCGTGCCGGGCCATGAGCGACCGCCCGAACTCGGTCACCAGCCCGTACCGCCCGTCGAACAGCCCTGGTACCTCCTCCGCCAGCACGCGCGCGTACTGCGCGTACGTCGGCGCCGCCACCTCCGAGGCGAAGTCCACCGACAGCCCGCCGCCGATGTCGAGCGTGTCGACCTGCCGCCGCCCGGCCCGCGCGTTGATCTCCTCCGCGAGCGCATACGTCTCCGCCACGCCCCGCGCCAGCAGCGGCATCGGGATGCCCTGCGAGCCGGTGTGCGCATGCAGCCGGGTCAGCCACGGCCGCTCCAGGAACGCCCGTACGACCCACTCGCGCGCCCCCTCGTCGCGCAGGCCGACCCCGAACTTGGAGGTCGCCGTCGCCGTGGAGGTGGCCCCGATCGAGCCACCGCCGATCTGCGGGTTGATCCGGATGCCGAGCGGAGACCGCAGAGAGGTCATGGGGGCACCTCCCACGCCTTCGGGGCCGCGAGGGAGGACCAGGGCGTCGAGCCGGTCCAGCTCCTGCGGGTTGTCCGCGTTGACGGCGATGCCCAGCGTCAGCGCCTCGCGCAGCTCGGCCGGGGTCTTCGCGGGCGCGTCCAGCACCGTCCGCTCCGCCGGCACCCCGGCCGCCCGCGCCAGCGCCAGCTCGCCCGGGCTCGCCACCTCCGCGCCGAGGCCCTCCTCGTGCAGCAGTCGCAGCACCGGCACCAGCGGGGTCGCCTTCACCGCGAAGGCGTGCAGCACCGGCGTCCCGGACGGCACGACCGCGTCGAACGCCGCCCGCAGAGCCGCCGCCGACTGCTGGATCCCGGTCATGTCCAGCAGCCCCAGCACGGCCGCGTCCGGACCGAGCAGCCCCTGCTCCACGGCGGCGCGCACCGCCTCGTCCCGCCGGGCGGCGCGCTCCTGTGCCTCGGCCTCGATGTCCCGCTCCACGGCATCTCCCCTCGTGTCCGCCTCCGGTATATCCAGCCAAACACCGACGGTGCGCGAACAGGGTCGTTCCGATGTATTGACTAGTTCTATTCAGGCGGACAGGATGTGAATAGACGTAGTAACAGGAGGAGGCAGACGATGTCGGGACCCCGCCCCGTACGAGCACCGCGCGGCACGGAGCTCAGCGCCCTGGGATGGCAGCAGGAGGCCGCCCTGCGCATGCTGCAGAACAACCTCGACCCGGAGGTCGCGGAGCACCCCGACAAGCTCGTCGTCTACGGCGGCACCGGCAAGGCCGCCCGTGACTGGCGCTCCTTCGACGCGATGGTGCGCACGCTGAAGACTCTGAAGCAGGACGAGACCATGCTGGTCCAGTCCGGCCGCCCGGTCGGCGTGATGCAGACCCACGAGTGGGCCCCGCGCGTCCTCATCGCCAACTCCAACCTGGTCGGCGACTGGGCCAACTGGGAGGAGTTCCGCCGCCTGGAGGCCCTCGGCCTGACCATGTACGGCCAGATGACCGCCGGCTCCTGGATCTACATCGGCACCCAGGGCATCCTCCAGGGCACCTACGAGACCTTCGCCGCCGTCGCCGCGAAGAAGTTCAACGGCACCCTGGCCGGCACCATCACGCTCACCGCCGGCCTCGGCGGCATGGGCGGCGCCCAGCCCCTCGCCGTCACCATGAACGACGGCGTCGCGATCTGTATCGACTGCGACCCGCGCGCCATCGAGCGCCGCATCGAGCACCGCTACCTCGATGTGAAGGCGGACTCGCTGGACCACGCGCTCCAGCTGGCGGTGGAGGCGCGTGACGCCCGCCGTCCGCTGTCGATCGGCGTCCTCGGCAACGCGGCCGACCTGGTCCCGCAGCTGCTCGCGATGAACGCCCCCATCGACATCGTCACCGACCAGACCTCCGCCCACGACCCGCTGTCCTATCTGCCGGTGGGCGTGGCCTTCGAGGACATGGCCTCCGAGGCGGCGAAGGACCCGGCCGGCTTCACCACGCGGGCGCGTGAGTCCATGGCGAAGCACGTCGAGGCCATGGTCGGCTTCATGGACGCCGGCGCCGAGGTCTTCGACTACGGCAACTCGATCCGTGGCGAGGCCCAACTCGCCGGGTACGACCGGGCGTTCGCCTTCCCCGGCTTCGTCCCCGCGTACATCCGCCCCCTCTTCTGCGAGGGCAAGGGCCCGTTCCGCTGGGCGGCGCTGTCCGGTGACCCCGCCGACATCGCCAAGACCGACAAGGCGATCCTGGAGCTGTTCCCGGAGAACGAGTCCCTGGCCCGCTGGATCAAGATGGCCGGCGAGCGCGTCCACTTCCAGGGCCTGCCCGCGCGGATCTGCTGGCTCGGCTACGGCGAGCGCGACAAGGCCGGCGAGCGCTTCAACGACATGGTGGCGAGCGGTGAACTCGCCGCCCCGCTGGCCATCGGCCGTGACCACCTCGACTGCGGCTCGGTGGCCTCTCCGTACCGCGAGACCGAGGCCATGCTCGACGGGTCCGACGCGATCGCCGACTGGCCGCTGCTGAACGCCATGGTCAACGTGGCCTCCGGGGCGTCCTGGGTGTCCATCCACCACGGTGGCGGCGTGGGCATGGGGCGGTCCATTCACGCCGGGCAGGTGACGGTGGCCGATGGTACGAAGCTGGGTGGCGAGAAGATCCGGCGCGTGCTGACCAACGACCCGGGTATGGGCGTCATCCGGCATGTGGACGCCGGGTACGACATCGCGGAGTCGGTTGCGCAGGAGCGGGGGGTTCGGGTGCCGATGCGTGAGGGTGACGGCGCGTGACCCAGGATGCAGGCGGGCACAGCGGCAATTCTCCGGTGAGGGCTGAGGTCTCGTCGCCGGGTGCGGGTCCCGCTGTGCCCACCCTCCCCCAGTCTCGGCTTCGCTCGACCGGGGGGACCCCCATCGCCCTGCGGAACGACTGCCCACAGCCTGGCGGGTCCACCGCCCAGCATGCGCCCTCCTTCCAGGATATGTGGCGCGAGCTGCTTCCCATCGGCCGTCACTCCGACTCCGGTGGCTACCGGCGGTACGCCTGGACCGGGGCCGATGCCGAATGCCGGGCCTGGTTCAAGCAGCAGGCCGAAGACCGTGGGCTGGCGTACGAGGTCGACCGGAACGGGAATCAGTGGGCCTGGCTCGGGGATCCGGCTGCCGGGGACGCCGTGGTCACCGGGTCGCATCTGGACTCGGTGCCGGACGGGGGTGCCTTCGACGGGCCCCTCGGGGTCGTGTCCTCCTTCGCCGCCCTCGATGAGCTGCGCGGCAGGGACGCGCGGTTCAGCAGGCCGCTGGCCATCGTCAACTTCGGTGACGAGGAGGGCGCCCGGTTCGGGCTCGCCTGTGTCGGGTCGCGGCTCACCGCCGGGCAGCTGACCGTCGAGCAGGCGCATCGGCTCACCGACGGGGACGGGGTCAGCCTGCCGCAGGCCATGGAGGCAGCCGGGTACGACCCCGAGGGCATCGGAGCCGACCCGGAGCGGCTGGCCCGGATCGGTGCCTTCGTCGAGCTGCATGTCGAACAGGGCCGTGCTCTGGACCTGTCCGGCGACCGGGTCGGCATCGCCAGTGCCATCTGGCCGCACGGACGCTGGCGGTTCGACTTCCGGGGCGAGGCCAACCACGCCGGCACCACCCGGCTGGTCGACCGGCGGGACCCGATGCTGTCGTACGCCGAGACCGTGCTCGCCGCCCGACGCGAGGCCCGGCTCGCGGGCGCCGTGGCCACCTTCGGCAAGATCGCCGTGGAGCCCAACGGGGTCAACGCGATTCCCTCCCTCGTGCGCGGCTGGCTCGATTCCCGCGCCGCCGACCAGGACACCCTGGACACGGTGGTCGGCGGTATCGAGAAGGCGGCCCGGGAGTACGCCGATGCCCACGGCATCGACCTGGACGTCGTCCGGGAGTCCTTCACCCCGGTCGTCGAGTTCGACCACGCCCTGCGTGACAAACTCGGCCGCATCCTCGGCAAGGACACCGACCTGACGGTGCCCGTCCTCGGGACCGGGGCCGGACACGACGCCGGAATCCTCTCCGGCAGCATTCCGACCGCCATGCTGTTCGTGCGCAACCCCACCGGTGTCTCGCACTCCCCGGCCGAGTTCGCCGCCGAGGACGACTGCGTGGCCGGGGTGCGCGCGCTCGCCGACGTACTGGAAGGGCTGGCCTGCAGGTGACCACGCGGACCTACTGGTTGGAACACGCCTGGCTCGACACGAACGTCGAGCCGGGCGTGGCCCTCACTGTGTCCCTCAGCGGCTCCGCCGCGGGGTCAAGCGGGCGGATCAGCGCCGTCCGCACCGGCGTCCCCACGCCGCCGCCCGGCGCCGAGGTGCTGCGCGGGCTCACACTCCCGGGGCTCGCCAACACCCACAGCCATGCCTTCCACCGGGCGCTGCGCAGCACCGTCCAGGTCGGCAGCGGCACCTTCTGGACCTGGCGCGAGGTGATGTACTCCGTCGCCGACCACCTGACCCCGGAGACCTACCACGCCCTGGCTCGCGCGGTGTACGCCGAGATGGCCCTGGCCGGAATCACCTGTGTCGGCGAGTTCCACTACGTGCACCACGCACATGGCGGCACCCCCTACGCCGACCCCAACGCGATGGGCGAGGCGCTGATCGCGGCCGCCGCCGAAGCCGGTGTCCGGATCACCCTCCTCGACACCTGTTACCTGTCCTCCGGCTTCGGCGCGGCCCCCGACACCCACCAGCTGCGGTTCTCCGACGGCAGCGCGGAGGCCTGGGCCGAACGCTGTGCAGTTCTCAAGGAGCGGGATCACGCGCGGATCGGGGCGGCGATTCACTCCGTACGGGCCGTGCCGGCGGACCAGTTGGCGACCGTGGCCGGGTGGGCGGAGCAGCGGCGGGCACCGCTGCATGTGCACCTGTCGGAGCAGACCGCCGAGAACGACGCCTGCCTCGCCGCCCATGGCTGCACGCCCACCCGGCTGCTCGCCGACCACGGCGTCCTCGGGCCGCGCACCACCGGTGTGCACAACACCCACCTCACGGACGAGGACATCACCCTGCTCGGCGGCTCCGGCACCGGCACCTGTATGTGCCCGACCACCGAGCGGGACCTGGCCGATGGCATCGGCCCGGCCGTCGCCCTCCAGCGGGCCGGCTCCCCGCTCTCCCTCGGCTCCGACAGCCACGCCGTCATCGACCTGCTCGAAGAGGCGCGCGCGATGGAGCTGAACGAGCGGCTGCGCACCCGCACCCGGGGCCACTGGACGGCCGCCGCCCTGCTGCGGGCCGCCACCGCCGACGGCCACGCCGCCCTCGGCTGGGACGAGGCCGGCACCCTGAAGGCGGGCGCCCTCGCCGACTTCACGACGATCGCCCTCGACTCGGTCAGGACAGCGGGGCCGCTGCCCGGACTGAGCGCCGAGACGGCCGTATTCGCGGCGACCGCGGCGGACGTACGGCACACGGTCGTGGGCGGCCGGCAGGTCGTACGCGACGGGGCGCACACCCTCGTACCGGACGTGCCGCACGCTCTCGCGCGGGCGGTCGAAGCCCTCCGCTCCTGACCACCACCCACGAGGACACCATGAGCAGCAGCACCGTCATCACCAACATCGCCACGCTGGTCACCAACGACCCCTCCCTCGGTGACGGCTCTCCCCTCGGTCTGATCCAGGACGCGGCCGTCGTCATCGACGGCGACCGTGTCGCGTGGACCGGTGAATCCAGCAAAGCACCCGCCACTGACAATCAGGTCGACGCGGGCGGCCGGGCGGTGCTGCCGGGCTTCGTGGACTCGCACTCGCACCTGGTCTTCGCCGGCGACCGCACACGGGAGTTCAACGCCCGCATGTCCGGCCGCTCCTACACGGCGGGCGGTATCCGCACCACGGTCGCCGCCACCCGGGCCGCGACCGACGCGGAACTGGAGGCGAACCTGACGCACTACCTGGCGGAGGCCCTCCGCCAGGGCACCACCACCTTCGAGACGAAGTCGGGCTACGGCCTGACCGTCGAGGACGAGTCCCGCGCCCTGCGCATCGCGGCGCGGCACACCGACGAGGTGACGTACCTCGGCGCGCACATCGTCTCGCCCGACTACGCCGACGACCCGGCCGCCTATGTCGCCCTGGTCACCGGCGAGATGCTGGACGCCTGCGCGCCGCACGCCCGCTGGATCGACGTGTTCTGCGAGAAGGGCGCCTTCGACGGCGACCAGGCCCGCGCGATCCTCACAGCGGGCAAGGCGAAGGGCCTGCACCCCCGCATCCACGCCAACCAGCTCTCCTACGGCCCCGGCGTCCAGCTGGCCGTCGAACTGGACGCGGCCAGCGCCGACCATTGCACCCACCTCACGGACGACGACGTGGACGCCCTGGCCAACAGCCGTACGGTGGCCACGCTCCTGCCCGGCGCGGAGTTCTCCACCCGCGCCGAGTGGCCGGACGCCCGCCGCCTCCTCGACGCAGGCGTCACGGTCGCCCTCTCCACCGACTGCAACCCGGGCTCGTCCTTCACCTCCTCCGTCGCCTTCTGCATCGCCCTGGCCGTCCGTGACATGCGGATGACCCCGGACGAGGCGGTCTGGTCGGCCACGGCGGGCGGTGCGGCGGCCCTCCGCCGCACCGACATCGGCCGGCTCACCCCCGGCGCCCGGGCCGACCTGACCCTCCTGGACGCCCCGAGCCACGTCCACCTCGCCTACCGCCCGGGCGTACCCCTGGTCAGCGGGGTGTGGCGCGGCGGCGTACGGGTCGTCTGAGCGGGAGTCAGACCGCCTGGGTGTGCGGGACGGTCAGGGCATCCTCCCGGGCCGCGGCCGTCCGGGTACGGCCAGCCGCAGACGAGGGAGCCGGACCCGGCGGCGACAGCCATGGCACCGGCTGCCGGGGCACCCTCCCCCACGCTCGAACAGACTCGCGCGGGGGACCCCCATCGGATGCGCCGCCTCGTCTCCGAGCCCACCGAACGCCTGGGCGCCTGAGCTCACACCGCGGTCTCAGCCCCCGTGGCCTCGGCTCCCGTCCCTGCGGTCGCCACCTCCGTGGTCTTTCCGGGCCCCCGCTCCCGGTCCGCCACCGACCGCCCCCACGCCGTGCCGGCGAGCACCAGGACCGCGCCGAGCAGGCCCGGCCAGCCGGGCCGGTCACCGCCGACGGCGATGCCGACCGCCGCGGCCCACACCGGTTCCGTGCCGAGCAGCAGGCTCACCCGGGAGGGGGAGGTACGGCGCACCGCCCACATCTGCACGAAGAACGCGAACAGGGTGCAGAACGCGGACAGATAGAGCAGTCCGAGCCAGTCCCCGGCGCCGAAGCCGGCCGCGGCCGCCCAGGGCGAGGCACCGGTGCCCGGCAGTGCCACCAGCGCTGCGAACACGACGACCGCCCCGCCCAGCTGGACGGTGGTCAGCGACAGCGCGTCCGCTCCGCGCACCGACTCCATGCGGGACATGGCGAGGACATGCACGGTACGGGCGACGGCGGCCCCCAGCATCAGCAGGTCGCCGCCGTTCGGGGCGCTGAAACCGGTGCCCTGGGTGAGCAGTGCCACGCCGAGCACCGACAGCCCGGCGGCCGCCATGAAGGCGCCCGGCAGTCGGGTGCCGCGCACCCGGCTCTCGGCCAGCGGGGTGAACACCATCGTGAGGCTGATGATCAGCCCGGCGTTGGTCGCCGAGGTGTGCACTACGCCGTACGTCTCCAGCAGGAAGATCCCGGCGAGGATCAGTCCCAGCAGCCCGGCCCCGCGCAGCTGCACGGCGCTCAGGCCGCGCAGCCGCCGCCAGCCCGCGGCGACCAGCACCGGCAGCGCCACGGCGAACCGCAGCACCAGCACGGCCGCCACGGTCTGTTCCGTGGTGACACCCTTGGCGGCCAGATAGCTGGAGCCCCACACCACCGCGACCAGCAGGACGGGAAGATCGGTCAGCCTGCCGCTGCGGGCCGCGGTGACGGGCATGGGCACTCCTCTGGGGAACTGCGGACGACGGTCGTCGCCCAGCAGCAGGTCACCGGGCTCGGACAGCGTAGTCGTCGGCGGGTGGGCGCCCGAGTCGGCTACACCCCGCTCGCGACGCCCGAACCCCCGTGGAAATGGGCAGACCTGGCGCGTCAGCGGTTACCGTGCCCCCGCCCGCCACCTCTGATCCCGCTCGCCGTCCAGTGGGTTCAGGGTCACCTCGTGCCGGCCGTCCGGAGCCACCGCCGTATCGATGGCGATGTCCGGGCGGATCGTGCCGTCGGGGTCGACGGTGAAGCGGAGGTTGTCGCCGTTGTCGCTGTAGACCGCGTCGCACTCCCAGATGCCGACGCCCCGGTCGACCGAGCCCCGGCTGTCCAGGCAGAAGCGGTCGTCGGCTGCCGAGCGCAGCACGCCCAGGTAGGTGTCGACCCGCCAGCGCTGGGTGAGGGCGGAGGAACACGGTGCCGTGATGACGTCGTTGCCTTCCGACAGGTCGCCGTCGCGGATGTCCAGGCAGCGGCCCGTCGCCAGGTTCACCAGCTGGGAGAAGGAGGTGCCAGGAGGGGCGAACGGGGGTGTCGGGTCGGGCGTGGGGTGCGGGGACGGCGAGGGGGTCGTCGTGGGGTGGGGTGAACTCGGCTTCGGGGACGGGGAGTTCGGCAGCGAGTGTGTGGGGAGGGGGACTGGGACGGGGTGACGGAGACCGTCGCCGTCACCGTCACCGGTGGGGGTGTCGGGGTCGCGGCCGTCGGTTGTGACTCGTCGGTGTGTGCCGGGGCGAGCAGGAACACCAGGAGCGGGGTAAGAGCCACGCCCAGGGCCGCCGAGGCCAGCAGGATGCGGCTGCGGGGCGGCCAGGTCATGCCCACGGCCGTGGGATCGGGGGCCGGTGGACGGGGCTCGTCGGCGCGTATGTACGCCGTTCCGCTCCACGGCAGCAGGCCCTCCGCCAGGGTCTGCCGGGGTGTGTCCCGCAGGGCCCGCAGCTCGTCGAACGCGGCCGTGCAGTGCGGGCAACGGGCCATGTGGGCGTCCAGGTCGGCGCTGTGACGCGGGCCTTCCGGTCGTACCGCCTCCTCGATCAGCCGGCGGAAGTCCGCGCAGCGCGGGTCGTCGGAGGCGGCGAGGCCCGCGCGCAGGCAGGCCTGAGCCAGGGCCTTGAGGGCCTGCGGGGTGCCGTACGCCACGTCCGTGCGGCTCAGACCGAGGAGGGTGGCGATCCGTTCCTGCGGCTCCTCCTCCAGCACGCCGTACCAGATCAGGCCCTGGGTGCGGGACGGCAGTGAGCGGAACGCGGCGAGGAGCGGCGGGGTGGGGCCGTCCAGCAGGCCGGACGTGTTCAGGACGAGCAGCAGTGCGGGGTCGAGGCCGGCGACGCGCTCGTCGCGTGCCCAGGCCGCCGCCAGCCTGGCGGTCAGCAGCAGGAGCCGGTGGCGCAGCGGGACGGCCGGGTCGACGCCCCGGGCCGACTCGCGGGCGGCCGTGGTCACGACCTCGGCCGCCAGCCGGCGCGCGGCTGACTCGCTCGCCGCGCACAGCCGGGCGTAGGCCAGGACCGCC
>NZ_CM002285.1:5863430-5869938 GCF_000497445.1 Streptomyces roseochromogenus subsp. oscitans DS 12.976
GGGGGAGCGCAGCAGGTCGATCAGCCGGGCGTCCGGCACGTCCTCGTACGCCACCCGCCTCGGCCCCGCCTGCCTCCGCCTCGCCGGTCTCGAATCCGCCCGTCCCGGCCCCGTCCCCCTGAGCCATCGTTCCGCCTCCTCGCGCCCCGGCCGAGGCGCGCCGTTACGGCCCCGGTCGTCTGGCATACCAGCCAGTACGGGGGGCCATAGTGGTCCAGGGGGCCGGGCCGGGAAAGAGGTTTCCGTGAGTAACCGCATAACGGTTGGGCACACGGGGCGCGGGGCGACGGCCGACAGGGAAGTGGGACCACGGCCGGCAGGTGACGGGGAAGCGGGATGACGGCCGACACCGAAGCGGCCCGGCACCGGTGGCCAGGCCGCCTGGAGGTGTCACCGCGGCGGGAGCGCTGAGGTCACTCCTCGACGGTCAGCGCCTTGCGCAGCCGTACCAGCGTGCGGGAGAGCAGCCGGGACACATGCATCTGGGAGATGCCGAGTTCCTCGCCGATCTCCGACTGGGTCATGTTCGCCACGAAACGCAGGGAGAGGATCTTCCGGTCCCGGGGCGGGAGTTCGGCGATCAGCGGCTTGAGCGACTCGACGTACTCGATGCCCTCAAGGCCGTGGTCCTCGTACCCGATGCGGTCCGCGAGCGCGCCCTCCGTCTCGTCCTCCTCGGGCTGGGCGTCCAGCGAGGAGGCGGTGTAGGCGTTCGACGCGGCCATGCCCTCGACGACCTCGTCGTTGGAGATGCCGAGCTTCTCGGCCAGCTCCGCGACGGTCGGGGCGCGGTCCAGCCGCTGGGCCAGCTCGTCCCCGGCCTTGGCCAGGTCCAGGCGCAGCTCCTGCAGCCGGCGCGGCACGCGCACGGACCACGAGGTGTCGCGGAAGAACCGCTTGATCTCGCCGATGATCGTCGGCATCGCGAAGGTCGGGAACTCGACGCCACGGGAGAGTTCGAAGCGGTCGATCGCCTTGATCAGGCCGATGGTGCCGACCTGGATGATGTCCTCCATCGGCTCGCTGCGGGAGCGAAAGCGGGAGGCGGCGAACTTCACGAGCGCGAGGTTCAGCTCGACGAGGGTGTTGCGGACGTACGCATACTCGTGCGTCCCTTCCTCCAGCGATACGAGGCGCTCGAAGAGGGTCTTGGACAAGGCCCGCGCGTCGACCGGGCCGATCTCATCGTACGGGGGGATCTCCGGGAGTCCCTCGAAGGGGTCGAGGGGGTCGATGGGATGATCCAGCGGTTCCGGTGGGGGTGTCGACGTCGCGATCCGGGTATGCGATGCGTCGAGCCGGGGTGACATGGGTGTCCTCCATCGTTCTCGGCATATGGCTGCCGAAGCCAAATAGGTGCACTGCGGTGTGCGGCGCCTCCGAAGCCGGCGTGTAGGGGCAGGTGTCCTTACTTGCCTACCCGCTCGACCGAACCGATCGCAAGTGCGTTCTGTTCATGTATGTCCGGTTCTGTGAGGTTCTTCGGGTGCCGGAGTGCGTAGAGAAGGCGTAATGTTCGAGAGCAGTCAGCGTCCACGACCTCAGGAGAGAGACGGCATGGACCACGGGATGGTCGGCAGCGCACAGTCGGGCCGGCTTCTGGTGGAGGTGCGGGAAGCGGGCTCCAGCGCCGTTGTGGCACCTGCGGGTGAGCTGGATCACCACACCGCCGATCTTTTGCGTGAACCCCTCGACCACCTTCTGGCCAAGGGCTTCTCGCGCCTGGTCGTGGACTGCACGCGCCTGGAGTTCTGCGACTCCACGGGCCTGAACGTCCTGCTCGGCGCCCGGCTGAAGGCCGAGGCCGCCGGAGGCGGGGTCCATCTGGCCGGCATGCAGCCGGTGGTGGCCCGTGTGTTCGAGATCACGGGAGCCGAGGCGGTCTTCACCGTGCACGACTCCGTGGAGGCGGCCCTGCCCGACGGCGCCGACTGAGCAGGCCGTCCCCGCCCTTCCCCGCGCCGCCGGCCATGGGCGCCCTCGTCCGTCACGCCGAAAACAGGGGTGTTGTGCCGGATCGGCCGGGCAGGAGAGGGCACGGGAAGCGGGACACATCCCGACGACAGCCGGTCCGGACCGCCCCGGGACCGGCGCGACGACTGGACGGACGTACGTGCGACGGACGGGCGAACTGCACATCCCGCGCGGACAGCGGGGCGGACATACGCATGGTGTGCGGACGACGTACAGCACGGTGTGCGGACGACGCACAGACGGCGTACGGACCAGCCGGCACCGGCCGGCACGGACCGGCGCCGGACCTTTGAATCGTGAACTGGTGAATCGGTGAGGTGAAGCGCTGATGAGCACCACCCGGCCTTGCTCGCCGGGCGACCGCGGCCCGGAGCCCAGCGGCGCTTCCGGGGCGTCCGAGGGGGGTGCGCCGACGGCAGGCGTGCCCGCGGGGGCAGCCGCGCCGTCCGTGCCGTCCGGGACTCCCGGCGACACCCAGGACATCGGCGGGCCTCAGGTCCGCAGACTCCGCCTGCAGGGTGAGAGCGGGGTCGTCCCGCTCGCACGCGACTTCACCCGCCAGGCGCTGTACGCATGGGGCTGGCTGCCCGCCGCCGGAGCCGACCAGCGGGCCGCCGCCGAGGATGTACTGCTCGTCGTCTCCGAACTCGTCACCAACGCCTGCCTGCATGCCGAGGGCCCCGACGAACTGCTCCTGGCCTGCGACAACAAGGTGATCCGGGTGGAGGTCTCGGACGGCGGCACCGGCCAGCCGGCCCCGCGTACCCCGCACCGCGCCGGGCGCCCCGGCGGCCACGGCATGTTCATCGTGCAGCGGCTGTGCCTGGACTGGGGCGTCGTCCGCCCCACGGGCCGACCGGGCAAGACGGTGTGGGCGGAGCTGGGCGCCCCGGGGTAGTCCCATTCCGTCCGGTCCTGTCCTGCTGTTTCCTGTCCGCAGGTGGTGCGCGGAAATTCGGTTTCCGCCGGCCGCGGCACTCCCTACGCTGTGCACAACGCGCTGACGGAGACGAGTAGCCCGGGACCAGCGAGCCGAGAGAGCCGCCAGCCGCTGTGAAGGCGGCCTCGCACCCCGGAGTGAATCCCCTCCCGAGTGCGGGGAGGAACGGACCGCCGCGCCACGGCGGCCCCCATGCCCCGCCGACCGGCCCCCGTCATCGGGCCCGACGAGGCCGTCGTACGACGGCGAAGGCGTGGTGGCACCGCGAGCACCCTCTCGCCCACGCCCCGAGGGACGACCCCGGGGCGGACGCTGCCGCCCCGCCGAAACACACGGAGCAGAGCGCCATGCTCGACGTCACCCTCATCCGACAGCATCCCGAGCAGGTCCGCGCCGGACTGCGCAAACGCGGCCTGGACGTGGACCTCGACGACTTCCTCGCCCTCGACGCACGGCTGCGCGAGGCCCGTACGGCCCTGGAGCGGCTGCGCGCCGAGCGGCGCCGCGTCTCGGCGGACATCGCGGCCCGGCGCCGGGCGGGCGAACCGGCGGACGAACCGCTCGCCCTGGCCGCGGACCTGGCCGACGCGGTCACCGAGGCCACCGCCGCGCACACCCGGCTGGCGGAGGAACACCGCGAGTTCCTCGACGCGCTGCCCAACCTGCCCGACCCGGACGTGCCCGCCGGCGGCAAGGAGCACAACGAGGTCGTCCGCACCGAGGGCGCCCGCCCGGAGTTCGGATGCGCGCCCCGGGACCATGTGCGGCTCACCCAGGAGCTCGGACTGGTCGACCACCGGCGTGGTGCCGCGCTCGCCGGCAGCGGGCACTGGGTCTACCGGGGTGAGGGTGCGGCGCTGGAGTGGGCGCTGCTCAACCACTTCCTGGACAGCCACCGCCAGGCGGGCTACACCTTCGTCCTGCCGCCCCACCTGCTCAGCTGGCAGGCCGGATACACCGCGGGGCAGTTCCCGAAGTTCGCGGACGACGTCTTCGTCACGGACCGCGCGGCCGACGGCCGTCCCGAACGCTTCCTGCTGCCCACCGCCGAGACCGCGCTCGCCGCCCTGCACCACGGCGAGACCCTCGACGAGCACGAGCTGCCGCTCAAGTACGTGGCCTACACGCCCTGTTACCGCAAGGAGGCCGGAGGTCACCGCACCGCCGAGCGGGGCACCCTGCGCGGCCACCAGTTCAACAAGGTCGAACTGTTCCAGCTCACCCGGCCGGCCGACTCGGACGCGGCCCAGCTGGAACTCCTGAGCCGGGCGGAGGAGTTGGTAGCCGGGCTGGGTCTGCACTACCGGGTCACCCGGCTCGCCGCCGGGGACATCAGCGCCGCCCAGGCCAGGACGTACGACGTCGAGGTCTGGCTGCCCAGCCTGGGCGCCTACGTCGAGGTCAGCTCCGTGTCGAACGCCCGTGACTACCAGGCCCGGCGCGGTGGCATCCGGTACCGCCCGGCCGGTGGCGGCAAGGCGGCGTACGTCCACACCCTCAACGCCTCGGGCCTGGCCACCAGCCGGCTTGTGCCGGCGCTGCTGGAGCAGCACCAGCGGCCCGACGGCACCGTCGCCGTGCCCGAGGTGCTGTGGCGGTGGGGGGTGCCGGAGGTGCTGCGCAGGCCGTGAGGTCCGGCCCACCCTCCACTCCAGCCACCCGTCACACACGCCGGATCGGCACAACTCCGGCGTGTGAGGCGTCTTCCCTCCTCACGGTGCCGGGCGTACCTTGACGGCCAAATCTGATGTGCCGTCAGGAACTGCTCGCCGAATGAATCCGGAATGAATGGGGTGGACCGAACGTGTCGTACCCGAAACGAACCGCCGCGCTCGCGTCCGCCGCGGCCCTGGCCGGCGCGGCGGTGCTGCTGGCCGCGCCGGCGGCCCACGCCGACGTCGTCGACGTCAACTACCGCTGTCAGACCCCGATCGGCGTCAAGAGCGCCGTCTCGCCCATCGCCATGCAGGGCGTCAAGAGCGGCAGCGGCTACAGGATCACCATGTCCTGGCAGAAGGGCGTCTCCTCCAGCCCCGTCGAGCTGGGCAAGGGCGCGATGACCCCGAGCGCCAGTATCGAGCTGGGCGGCGCCGACAGCGGCACGCTGCCGGTCAGCGGTCCTCCCAACGCGGCCGCGATCCCCGCCAACACGCCCATCAAGATAAGCGACTTGAGCGGCACGTACACGCCGAAGAAGACCGGCAAGGTCACCTTCACGCCGGGCACGCTCATCATCAAGGCGCTCGGTACGACGACGACGTGCACGCCGACCAACGATCCGAAACCGGGGCTGACCCTGGACGTGACCGCGGCAGGCGGCGGCTCGTCGTCCTCGGGTGGTTCCTCGTCGTCCTCCTCGTCGTCCTCGGGCGGACAGCTTCCGCAGACCGGCCCGGAGGACTCCGCGATCGCCCTCGGCACCCTCGGCGGCACGGTGCTCCTCGCCGGCGCGGCGGGCGCACTCTGGCTGACCCGGCGCGGCCAGACGGCCCGCCGCTGATCCCGGACCGACGACCGCCGAACCCCAGGCCACTGCCCCAGGCCGCTGCCCCCGAGCCACCGCCTCTCGGTCACCGTCCCTCGGCCACTACCTCCCGGCCTTCGCCGAACCCGGGCCCACGGCCTTCGGCCATCGCCGAACTCAGCCATCGCCCCTCGGCTTTGACCCTCGGTTCTTGGACCCCGGTTCTTGGCCCTCGGCCGTCGGTCCTCGCCGAACCCCCAGGCCACCGCTGGAGCCGCCCATGCCGTCCGCCGCCCGCGCCCTGACCCGCCATCGGCGCCCGCCCCGGGCCCGCGTACCGCTCCCGGCTCGCGCCGCCCTGCCCGCGGCCCTGTGCCTGTGCGCCGCGCTGTGGGCTGTGCTGGGCTTCGCACCCCGCGCCCATGCCGCCACGGGCTGGTCGGTCGCGCCCGCGGGCGGCGGCCGCCCGTCCTTCTACGCCGAGGGCCCTCCCGGAACGGTCCTGCAGGACACGGTGTCCGTCACCAACCCCGGGCGGGCGCCGGTCGTCGTACGGCTGTCCGGCACCGGCCTGCGGACGGTCTTCGCCGAGAAGGCCGGGAACGGGATACGCGTCCCGGCCCGTACCCGCGCCGAGGTGCCGTTCACGGTGACGGTGCCGAACGGTGCCGCGCCCGGCGACCGTTCCGGTGCCGTCGTCGCGCGGGACACGCGGGGGCGTACGGCGACCGTCGCGGTCCGGCTGCGCGTCGGCGGCCCGGCGCTCGCCGCGCTGACCGTCGAGCACCTCGCCGTGCACGCTGACCGCATCACGTACGAGCTGGTCAACCGGGGTACGACCGTCCTCGTGCCGAGGCTCGCGGTGCGCGCGGACGGTGTGCTCGGCCGGGTCCTGGACCGTGGGCCCCGCACCCTCCCCGTCCACCTGCGCCCGGGTGCCCGCCTGAAGCTCACCGAGCCCTGGCCCGACCGCCCGCGCTGGACGCCGTCGACGTACGGCTGACGGTCACGGCCCCCGGCGGAGCCCATGACACGGCAACGGCGTCGGCCCGATTCATACCGTGGCCGACGGTGACGGGCGCGGCCGCCGCCCTGCTCACCGGGACGGCCGCGCTGCTCGCTGTCCGCCG
>NZ_CM002285.1:5870838-5925692 GCF_000497445.1 Streptomyces roseochromogenus subsp. oscitans DS 12.976
CTGGCGCTCGCGGCGCTGCCGCTGCCGCTGCCGAGGATCTGTGGCCTGGTGGCGCGTTCACGGAAGGCGCGGTGAAGTGAGCGGGAAGGTAAGGATGTTGCGGGTCCCAGCGGTGGTGGCGGTGTTTGCGCTGCTTCTGTTGCCGCTCGCCGGCCCGGCGGCCGCTGCGGACGGGCCGGTCGTGAAGCTGTCGGCGACCCAGGCCGGCACTGGCGGCTCGATCACCGCCACCGGCACCGGCTGGCGGCCGCACACGCTGCTGATGCTGCTGGTGTGTGGGCAGGCCACACCGTCCCGGGGTGTCATCGGCGGCACCAACTCGTGCGCCAACGGCGACGGCCGGGCCGTGACCACCGATGCCCAGGGCGCCTTCGGCAAGGAACTCCCAGTCGCGGAACCGCCCGTGCCCTGCCCCTGTGTGGTGCATGTGGCCACGGTCACCGGCGCCAGGGCCGAGGCGGACGCCGTCCTTGAGGTCGCCGGGCATCCCGTCGCCCCGCTGCCCGCCGAGAACACCGACGGCCGGCTGTCGATCCTTTCCGACACCCGGCTGACCGGCTCCGGCTCCCTGCTGACCTGGTTCGGCGCTCCGCCGAGCCGCACCCTGGTCTTCACCGTCGGCAACTCCGGCACCGGCACGATCAAGGACCCGATCTTCCAGGTCGGCTCCGCGCATGGGGTCTTCGCCCCGCAGTGGGACGACCGGCAGTGGCACGGCACCCTGGCGCCGGGCAAGAAAGCCGAGGTCAGCCTGCCCGTCGAGCTGTCCGCCGGAGCCCACGGCGACTACACCGTGTCCCTGAAGTACGACGGCAAGGTCCTCGCCGAACAGCCGTGGGGAGTGAGCCGCCCCTGGGGCGTGACGCTGTTCTGGCTCCTGCTCTGCGTGGTCGTACCAGCCGCGCTGTTCCGCATCGGCATGGCCGTGGTGGACCGGGTACGGCCTCGCCGCCCGGGCGGCGCTTCCCGCAGTGCCCACCGGCGACTGCCCCGGCCCGCCCTGCGGCTGCCGCTGTCGCTGCCGCGCTCCCGCACCGCTGAACCGCCCCCCTCGACCCCGACCCTGCCGTGGTTCACCCAGGACTCCGTCCCGGGCGACCCGGCCGGCCGGCTCTCCGCACCGCACCCCGACAGCCCGACGAGTCCTACGACTCCCACCAGGAAGGGACGACCCACGTGAGCATCCGAAGGAGAGGTACGGCCGCGGGCGCCGCGCTGGCGCTGAGCGGTGCGGGCGTCCTGCTGGGCCTCGCCGCATCCCCCGCGCAGGCGGCCGAGGTGGCGTTCGCCACCCACTGTGTGCCGCCGGCGGGCATCAGTCCCGTCGACGGCACCACGAAGGTCGAGATCACCGCGCCGGCCACGGCGAAGGTGGGCGACACCGTGAACGTGGTGTGGAAGTTCGTCCAGGCCGCGTCCAAGAACCCCGACATCATCGACCTGCCCGCGAACTCGGTCCAGCCGTCCGGCGTGCTCAAGGCGGCCGGCGCGCAGGTCGCCGACATCGCGATGCAGGGGCCGCGGCAGAACCCGGCGATCCCCAAGGGCGGCGACATGGTGCTGTCCGACATGAAGGGCAGCGTCAAGCTGACGACGGCCGGCGAGGTGACGCTGACCCCGGACGCGTACACCGTCAACGCGATGTCGACGGACACCAAGTGCACGCCCAAGGAGACCGTGCAGAAGGCGGCGACGATCCAGGTGACGGGCGACGGCGGGGGCAGCGGCGGCACGTCCGGCCCGACACCGACCTCGTCGACGACGCCGACGCAGTCGAGCACCCCGACCCAGTCGGCCACGCCCACCGTCACATCCAGCGGCGGCAGCGGCCAGACCGACTTCACCGGCAAGGAGGTGCAGATCCCCTACGCCTGCAAGACCCCGATCGGCGACAAGAACGCGACCTCGCCGGTGCAGATCAACGCCAAGAAGAACGGCGGGGACTTCGGCGTCACCGTGCAGTTCAAGAAGTCGGTGATGAACAGCCCCGCCGACATCCCGGCGAACTCCGTGAAGCCGTCCATGGAGGTGGTGCTGGGCGGCGCCGACAAGGGCACCGTGCATGTGGAGGGGCCGACCAACGCCAAGCCCATCAAGTCCGGCGACCCGATCGAGATCCCGGACCTCACCGGCACCTACAAGCCCGGCGCGAGCGGCAGTTCGACCCTGTCCCCGGGCGTCCTGACGGTCAAGGCGCTCGGTACGACCACGACGTGCACCCCGACCAGGACGGAGGTCTCGCTCACCCTGGACACCAGCCAGCAGCCGGGCGGCTCGTCCGGAGGCACGTCCACCTCCGGTGGCTCGACCGGCGGCAGCAGCAGCGGCTCCGGCGGCCTCGCCCAGACCGGCGCCTACGACCACGGAGCCCTGAAGGCCCTCGGCCTGGTGGCCGGCACGGCGATCCTGCTGGGGGCGGCGGTGTTCACGTTCATGCCCGGGCGGAGGACGCGCTGACCTTGGGGAACGGACCTCAAATCTTGCTGCCGGATGGGGTGAGCACTCGCCGGGCAAGTGGCAGAGCGGTGAGGGCGGTTACGCCCTCGGCTGCGCCGTCGCCGCCCTGTGGGGCGTGAAGTGCGGCTGACGCGCCGCTGAGCGTGTGAGAGGGGCGGTCCGGGTTTCCCGGACCGCCCCTCTCACGTGGGCCTCAGCCCTCGGATCAGCGCACGTCACCCATGAGTGCGATGACCTTCTTGCGGTAGGCGACGAAACCGAGGCCACCGAGCGCCGCGATGGCGCCCTGGATGGCGAACGAGGTCGTCGACAGGAAGGCATCGCCGATGAGGAGCTGGGTCAGTGCGGCCAGGCAGTCACCGGCGGTGACCGCGAGGAACCACAGACCCATCATCTGGCTCGCGTACTTCTGCGGCGCCAGCTTGGTGGTGACCGACAGGCCGACAGGGGACAGGCACAGCTCGGCCACCGTCTGGATCAGGTACACGGAGCACAGCCACAGCGGCGTGACCTTGGCGTCGCCGGAGGCGGCCGCCATGGCCAGCATCATCACGCCGAAGGAAACACCGATGCCGATCAGACCGAGGGCGAACTTCACGGTGGTGCTCGGGTTGCGCTGACCGAGCTTGATCCAAAGGGCCGCGATCACAGGCGCGAGGGCCATCACGAAGAGCGGGTTCAGCGACTGGAACCAGCTGGCCGGGAAGCCGAAGCTCCACAGCTTGTTCGAGGTGTGGTCGCTCGCGAACAGACTCAGCGTCGAGCCGGACTGGTCGTAGATCATCCAGAAGACCGCGGCGACGACGAAGAACCAGACGTAGCCGGTGATCTTGGACTTGTCGTCTGCCGTGAGCTCCTTGTCCCGGCGCATGCGGGTGAAGTAGAAGGCAGGCAGCGCCAGACCCGCGAGGGACAGCGGCCACAGGACCCAGTTGATCGTGAACGAGCCGGTGGCGGCGACGATGCCGTAGAAGACCGCGGCGGCCGCGGCCCACAGACCCGCCTTCTTCAGCAGCGCGGTCCGCTCGGTGGCGTCCACCGGCTGCGGCACCTCGTTGCTGATCGGGCTCAGGTGGCGCGTGCCGAGCAGGTACTGGGCCAGGCCCAGCGCCATGCCCACACCCGCCAGTGCAAAGCCGACGTGCCAGTTGGTGACGTCGGCGACCCAGCCGATCAGCAGCGGGGCGACGAAGGCGCCAAGGTTGATGCCCATGTAGAAGACCGTGAAGGCGCCGTCACGTCGTGCGTCGTTCCGGTCCGGGTAGAGGTGGCCGACCATCGTGGAGATGTTGGCCTTGAGCAGACCCGAGCCGACGGCGATGAAGACGAGGCCGACGAAGAAGGTCGCCTTGACCGGCACGGCGAGCAGGAAGTGCCCGATCATGATGATCGTGCCGGCGACCGCCACGGTCTTGCGCGGACCCCACAGCCGGTCGCCGATCCAACCGCCGGGCATGGCCAGCAGATAGACGGTGGCGTTGTACACCGAGTAGATCGCGGCACCGGTGGCGGCTGCGAACGCGAGCCCGCCCTTGGACGCCGGGGCGACCAAGTACAGGACGAGCAGAGCCCTCATGCCGTAGAAGCTGAACCGCTCCCACATCTCGGTCATGAAGAGAGTGGCCAGGCCGCGGGGGTGGCCGAAGAAGGTCTTCTCGGAGCCGGGGGTGCCCGGGCGGACCGAGTCCTTCGTCAGGCTGGACGCCATGGTCGTTCCTTGCTGGTCGGGACGCGCTGCTGGAGCGTGGCGCGCCCGGTGGGGGTGCGGCCGGCACCGGCAGGTCGGTCGTCCACCCCCACGCCCAGGGGGAGTCCGTCTCCGGATCACGGAGGCGGCGGACGGCGACCACCGGGATCCACGCCCCGACGCGTCGATGCGTCCGGAGCCCGGCCAGAGGTCATTCCTTTCGAGGCTGGCGTGCGCCAACCCGCACATGAAAGAGACCTTCAGCGTCAGATGCCCGCCAAAGGTCCCCGGATGTACTACAGGCGTTCACGTCACTGTACGGCAGGACACAGCCGGATATGGAAGGACTTGAGACGCGGATCACAGGTGTCGGGGGAACCGCGGGAACGGATTCGAAGGTCTCTCCTACGATCGCATCCCGGAGTAATGGTTCGGACCAGTAGTGGATCGGCGAGGGATCAGTGGGGGACCGGCGGGGGACCGGTGGGGTGCGAAGGTAAGAGTTCCTGGAAGCGATCACACCCCAGCACCGCACGCGGGCGGTCTACCATCACCTCATGACCCGTGTACTGCTCGCCGAGGACGACGCGTCCATCTCGGAGCCGCTGGCTCGCGCCCTGCGCCGGGAAGGTTACGAGGTCGAGGTGCGCGAGGACGGACCCAGCGCGCTCGACGCCGGAATGCAGGGCGGCGTCGATCTGGTCGTACTGGACCTGGGCCTGCCCGGCATGGACGGCCTGGAGGTCGCCCGCCGGCTGCGGGCCGACGGCCACACCGTGCCGATCCTCATCCTGACCGCGCGGGCCGACGAGGTGGACACCGTCGTCGGCCTGGACGCGGGCGCCGACGACTACGTCACCAAGCCCTTCCGGCTCGCCGAACTGCTCGCCCGGGTGCGGGCACTGCTCCGGCGCGGCGCCGCGGAGCCGCAGCAGCCGCCGGCCACGCACGGAGTGCGCATCGATGTCGAGTCGCACCGGGCGTGGATGGGCGACGAGGAACTGCAGCTCACCGCCAAGGAGTTCGACCTGCTGCGGGTGCTGGTGCGGGACGCCGGCCGGGTCGTCACGCGCGACCAGCTGATGCGCGAGGTCTGGGACACCACGTGGTGGTCGTCCACCAAGACCCTCGACATGCACATCTCCTGGTTGCGCAAGAAGCTGGGCGACGACGCGGCGAACCCCCGCTACATCGCGACGGTCCGTGGCGTCGGCTTCCGCTTCGAGAAGAGCTGACCCCTTCCCGGGTGGGTCCCTCCCCGGGTGGGCCCCGCCCCGGGCCCAGTGATCACTTCAGGTAACGGATCATGCGCCGACGTCTCATCCAGTCCACCCTCGCCGTCGTCCTCGTCGTGATCGCGGTCTTCGGCATCTCGCTGGTGATCGTCGAGTCGCGGACGATCAGCAACGGCGCGCAGGAGCGCGTGGATTCCGAGGCCGTACGGCTGGCCAGCATCGTGGACAGCAGGATCCTCGCCGCCGAGAGCGTCAACGCGGACGTGCTGCGCAACCCGGTCAGCAAGGACCAGTACGCGGTGATCCGCATGCCGGGCCATGACCCGATCGAGATCGGCACCAAGCCGCAGGGTGACGTGATTCACGCCACCCAGCAGGGCGAGGAGGGCGAGACGGTCACCGTGCAGGAGCCGCGCTCCGCGGTGACCCGCGAGGTCGGCCGGACCCTGCTGGTCATCGGCCTGGTGGCGCTGCTCGCGGTGGTCGCGGCCGTGCTGCTCGCCGTGCGGCAGGCCAATCGGCTCGCCTCCCCGCTGACCGACCTCGCGGAGACCGCCGAGCGGCTCGGCTCCGGCGACCCCCGCCCCCGGCACAAGCGGTACGGCGTCCCCGAGCTGGACCGGGTCGCCGATGTGCTGGACTCCTCCGCCGAGCGCATCGGCCGCATGCTGACGGCCGAGCGGCGGCTGGCCGCCGATGCCTCCCACCAGCTGCGCACCCCTCTCACCGCCCTGTCCATGCGCCTTGAGGAGATCACCCTCACCGACGACCCGGACATCGTGAAGGAAGAGGCGAACGTCGCGCTCACGCAGGTCGAGCGGCTCACCGACGTGGTCGAGCGGCTGCTGACGAACTCCCGCGACCCGCGCACCGGCTCCGCCGTCACCTTCGACCTGGACGAGGTCATCCAGCAGCAGCTGGCCGAGTGGCGGCCCGCCTACCGCAGTGCCGGCCGGGCCATCGTCAGCTCCGGCAAGCGGCATCTGCAGGCCGTCGGCACGCCGGGGGCGGTCGCCCAGGTACTGGCCGCGCTGATCGAGAACTCCCTGATGCACGGTGGCGGCACGGTCGCGCTGCGCACCCGCGTCACCGGCAACCAAGCCGTGGTCGAGGTCACCGACGAGGGTCCCGGTGTCCCGGCCGACCTCGGCGCGCGGATCTTCGAGCGGACGATCAGCGGACGGAACTCCACGGGGATCGGCCTGGCCGTCGCCCGGGACCTCGCCGAGGCCGACGGCGGCCGTCTGGAACTCCTCCAGGCCCAGCCCCCGGTCTTCGGCCTGTTCCTCTCCCGCACACCGCCGGCCCGCAAGGCGGAGGAGGACCGGCCGACGGTCCGCTGAGACCGGCTGCGAGCCCGGCTACGGAACCCGCTGCGACTTCGGCTCGGAGTGCGGCCTCTTCGACTCGGCCACCAGGATCGACTCCGCCTCCTGCGTCGGCTGCACGCGGAACACCCAGGTGCGGTACGACCAGAAACGGAACAGGGTCGCGACGCCGATGCCGACGAACTTGGAGATGTTGCTCTGCAGCGGGCTGTCCCAGCCGAGGCCGTAGGTCGCCAGGTACAGCACGCCGTTCTCGATCACCAGGCCGATCGCGCTGAAGAGGAGGAACAGCGTGAGTTCCTTGGTGCGGCCGCTCTTCTCGCGGTCCCGGTACGTCCAGTAGCGGAAGCCCACGTAGTTGAACGCGATGGCGACCACCGTCGCGATGATGCTGGCGCGCACCACCGGCAGATCGGAGACATGGCGGACCAGGTTGAACACGCCGAGGTTGACGAAGATGCCCGCAACGCCGACGGTGCCGAACTTGGCCACCTCGCGTCCGAGCCGTCGCAGCCCCGAGGAACGAGGTTCCATGGCCGTGCAGCTCCCGTCGGTAGGTTTTGTCAGCCCCGCCATGCTAACCAGACGGAGTAGCCGACGCCTCCGGACTGGGTCATAGCTCGGAAACAGGTCGGAAAGAGCGCGGAAAGTGGCGGGTAAGAGATCCCCAGAGGGACGCGAACCGGTCGCCCCGGCGTGGCCGATACGCTAGGGGTGTGACGTTCCCGGTAGTCGGCATGGTCGGCGGGGGGCAGCTCGCGCGTATGACGCACGAGGCGGGCATCCCGTTGGGCATCAGGTTCAAGCTCCTCAGTGACACCCCTCAGGATTCCGCGGCGCAGGTCGTGAGCGATGTCGTCATCGGCGACTACCGCGATCTGGACACGCTGCGTGAGTTCGCGCGCGGCTGTGACGTGATCACCTTCGATCACGAGCACGTGCCGATCGAGCACCTCAGGGCCCTGGAAGCGGACGGCATCCCCGTGCGCCCGGGGCCCGACGCGCTGGTGCACGCCCAGGACAAGGGCGTGATGCGCGCGAAGCTCGACGCGATCGGCATCCCGTGCCCGCGGCACCGGATCGTCACCGACCCGGAGGACGTGGTCCGGTTCGCGGCCGAGGGGGACGGCTTCCCGGTCGTGCTGAAGACCGTCCGCGGCGGCTACGACGGCAAGGGCGTGTGGGTCGTGGAGACCCCAGAGGAAGCCACCGACCCGTTCCGGGCCGGCGTCCCGGTCCTCGCCGAGGAGAAGGTCGACTACGTCCGCGAGCTGGCCGCGTGCGTCGTACGGTCCCCGCACGGCCAGGCCGTCGCCTACCCGGTGGTGGAGTCCCGGCAGGTCGGCGGCGTCTGCGACACGGTCATAGCCCCCGCCCCGGACCTGGACGACTCCCTCGCGCTGCAGGCCGAGCGGATGGCCCTGACCATCGCCAAGGAGCTGGACGTCGTCGGGCATCTCGCGGTCGAGCTGTTCCAGACCCGCAATGCCGACGGATCTTCCAGTGTCCTCGTCAACGAACTCGCGATGCGCCCGCACAACTCCGGTCACTGGACCCAGGACGGCGCGATCACCTCGCAGTTCGCCAACCACGTCCGCGCGATCCTCGACCTCCCGCTCGGCGACCCGCGCCCGCGCGCCAAGTGGACGGTCATGGTCAACGTCCTCGGCGGCGACTACCCGGACATGTACTCCGCGTACTTGCACTGCATGGCCCGCGACCCCAAGCTCAAGATCCATATGTACGGCAAGGACGTGAAGCCGGGCCGCAAGGTCGGACACGTCAACACCTACGGCGACGACCTGGACGACGTGCTGGAGCGCGCCCGTCACGCAGCCGGCTATCTGAGAGGCACGATCACCGAATGAGCCCTGTTGTTGGCATCGTCATGGGGTCGGACTCCGACTGGCCCGTCATGGAGGCCGCCGCCAAGGCGCTGGACGAGTTCGAGATCGCCTACGAGGTCGACGTCGTCTCCGCGCACCGCATGCCCCGCGAGATGGTCACGTACGGCGAGCAGGCCGCCGACCGCGGTCTGAAGGTGATCATCGCCGGTGCGGGCGGCGCCGCCCATCTGCCGGGCATGCTCGCCTCGGTGACCCCGCTGCCGGTCATCGGTGTGCCGGTGCCACTGAAGTACCTCGACGGCATGGACTCGCTGCTGTCCATCGTGCAGATGCCGGCCGGTGTGCCGGTCGCCACGGTCTCCGTCGCCGGTGCCCGCAACGCGGGCCTGCTCGCGGCCCGCATCCTCGCCACGCACGACGAGGACCTGCAGCACAAGATGCGCGACTTCCAGCAGGACCTGAACGACCAGGCCACCGAGAAGGGCAAGCGGCTGCGCGCCAAGGTCGAGGGGTCGAGCGGCTTCGGCTTCGGGAAGTAAGACGTAATGACCTCACTGGACGAAGCACGGTCCCTGCTGCGCGAGTTCCCGGTCGTCGACGGCCACAACGACCTGCCGTGGGCGCTGCGCGAACAGGTCCGCTACGACCTCGACGCCCGCGACATCTCCGTACACCAGAACGCCCACCTGCACACCGACATCCCACGGCTGCGCGAGGGCGGGGTCGGGGCGCAGTACTGGTCGGTGTATGTGCGCTCGGACCTTCCGGGTGCGGTGCCGGCGACCCTCGAACAGATCGACTGCGTACGGCAGTTGATCGCCCGGAACCCCGCCGACCTGCGGGCCGCGCTGACCGCCGCCGACATGGAGGCGGCGCGGGCCGAGGGCCGTATCGCCTCCCTGATGGGCGCGGAGGGCGGGCACTCGATCGGCAACTCCCTCGGCACCCTGCGCGGTCTGTACGAGCTGGGCGTGCGCTACATGACGCTCACCCACAACGACAACAACGACTGGGCGGACTCGGCGACCGACGAGCCGAAGGCCGGCGGCCTGTCGGCCTTCGGCCGCGAGGTGGTCCGGGAGATGAACCGCCTCGGCATGCTGGTCGACCTGTCCCATGTGGCGCCCACGACGATGCACGCCGCGCTGGACACCACGTCCGCGCCGGTGATCTTCTCGCACTCCTCGGCCCGCGCGGTGTGCGACCACCCGCGCAACATCCCCGACGACGTGCTGGAGCGGCTGCCCGCCAACGGTGGTGTGGCGATGGTGACGTTCGTGCCGAAGTTCGTGCTCCAGGCGGCCGTCGCATGGACGGCGGCGGCCGACGAGAACATGCGCGCCCACGGCTTCCACCACCTCGACACCAGCGCCGAGGCGATGAAGGTGCACCACGCGTTCGAGGAGCGCAATCCGCGTCCGGTCGCCACGGTGTCGACGGTGGCGGACCATCTGGACCACATGCGCGAGGTGGCCGGCATCGACCACCTGGGCATCGGCGGCGACTACGACGGCACCGCGTTCACCCCGGACGGCCTCAGCGACGTCTCCGGCTACCCGAACCTGCTCGCCGAGCTGCTGGACCGCGGCTGGTCCAGGACCGACCTGGCCAAGCTGACCTGGCAGAACGCGGTGCGGGTGCTGGGCGCGGCGGAGGACGTGGCCCGTGATCTTCAGACCATGCGCGCCCCGTCCAACGCCACCATCGAGTCGCTGGACGGCTGAGCAAGTACGCGGCCGGGCTGCACAGAGAGAAGATCCGGCGGCTGCTGCCCTGCATGCGCGACCGCGACGGCGGACCTCCTCGATCGCCACCCCCGGCTGGTCGCCGACCTCGCCGCCGAACGCGACCGCAGCGACCACATGATCGCCGGCCTGAAGCGCTCCCGGGAGACCGTGGACGAGGTGATCCGGACGGACAGAGAGGCCTGACGACCGAGGAGCCGGACGGCCAGGGCTGCCTCAGGCGAGTCCCTCCGGCTGCTCGATCCGGCACAGGCAGAACGGATGCCCGGCCGGATCGGCGTACACCTGGAAGTCCTTGGTCTCCCGGTCCTCCAGATCCAGCGGCCGCGCCCCCAGCGCGAGCACCCGCTCATGGGCCGCGTCGACATCCGCCCAGGTCGGGCCCGCGTCGAAGTCGAGATGGAACTGCTGGCCGTTGCGGTCCGCGCGGGGCCACTCCGGCGGGGTGTACCCCTCGACCCGCTGGAAGCCCAGCCGCGGCCCGTCCGGCACCCGCAGCACGACCCACTCGTCGTCCTCGGCCTGCGGGCTGCCCCCGGCCACCGCCGCGTAGAAGGCGGCCAGCGCATGCGGATCGGGGCAGTCGAGCACGACGTTACGAAAACGGGCGACGGACGACATAGGTCCTCCTTCGGGTCGGCTGTCCTTCTTCGGGCCGGCTCAGCAGGCACAGAGGCAGAACGGGTGCCCCGCGGGGTCGGCGTACACGCGGAAGGTCCGCTCCCGGTCCTCGGCGTCCAGTGGCCGCGCCCCCAGCTCCAGCACGCCCTTCTCGGCCGCGTCCAGGTCCTCCACCGTCAGGTCCAGATGGAACTGCTGGGAGTCCACCGGCGCGGGCCACTTCGGCGGCACGTACCCCGGCGCCCGCTGAAAGGCCAGCGCCGGCCCTCCGGGCACCGCCAGGTCCACCCACTCGCCGTCCCCCTCCACCGTGCCGCCCAGCACTCCGGCGTAGAAACCGGCCAGCGCACGGGGATCAGGACAGTCCAGTACCACGACACCGAGCTTGGCGAGAGCCATGACTACCTCCTTGGGTTACCTATAGAAGCGGGCAACCGGTAACGGTTACTGCATGCTCCCGCATGAGAGGTAACGTCGCAAGCGTGAATGAGAGATCGGCCGCCCCCGGAGCCTTGGCGCTGGTCGAGTCCCTGGTCAACACGCTGGACATCGAGACGGGCCATGACTCGCTGGACACGGCGGACGGCCGGGCGCGCTTCGGGGTCGCCGAGAAGGAGCTGGCCGAGGCGCGGGAGCTGCGGGAGTCGCTGCGGGCCGCGCTGCTCGCGCACGCCGGGCACCGGCCGCACCGCGAGGTGACCCCGCTCGGCGAACTGCTGTCCCGCGTGCCCCTGTACGTCGCCGTCGACGAGCGGGACGGCTCCGCCGGCTTCGCGGCCCCCGCGGCCGGCGCACCGCTGCTCACCCGGATCGCCGCCGCCGTCGCCGAGGCACTGGTCGCGGGGACCTGGACCCGCCTGAAGGCCTGCGAGGCCGAGACCTGCCACTGGGCGTACTACGACCGCAGCCCGGCCGGACGCGGCCGCTGGTGCTCCATGCAGGTGTGCGGGGCGCGGGCGAAGATGCGGCGGTACCGGGCCAAGGAGGGGTAGGACACGGGGAGTTCGGCGGCCACGCCCGTGTCCGGTGGTGCAGAATGCCGAAAGACGCCGGTTCGGCCGACTGAGCCTCGGCCGAACCGGCGTCGCCCGTACCGCGGTTATGCCGTCGGGCGGCCCATCGCCCGGTACGTCCAGCCCGCCCGCCGCCACAGCTCCGGGTCGAGGGCGTTGCGGCCGTCCAGGATCAGGCGGGCCGACGTGACCTCGCCGAGTGCCGCCGGGTCCAGCTCGCGGAACTCCCGCCACTCGGTGAGGTGCAGCACGGCGTCGGCGCCGCGCACCGCCTCCAGCGCCGAGCCGGCGTAGCCGAGGGTCGGGAACACCTTGCGGGCGTTGGCCATGCCCTTCGGGTCGTACACCGTGACCTGGCCGCCCTGCAGATGGATCTGGCCGGCCACGTTCAGCGCGGGCGAGTCGCGGACGTCGTCCGAGTCGGGCTTGAAGGTGGCGCCGAGCACCGCGACCCGCTTGCCGAGGAAGGAGCCGCCGCCGAGCGCCTCCCGGGTCATCTCCACCATCGCGCCACGCCGGCGCATGTTGATGGAGTCGATCTCGCGCAGGAAGGTCAGCGCCTGGTCCGCGCCCAGCTCGCCCGCCCGCGCCATGAACGCCCGGATGTCCTTCGGCAGACAGCCGCCGCCGAAGCCGATCCCGGCGCGCAGGAACTTGGCCCCGATCCGGTCGTCGTGCCCGATGGCCTCCGCCAGCTTCGCCACGTCACCGCCGCCGGCCTCGCACACCTCCGCCATCGCGTTGATGAAGGAGATCTTGGTGGCGAGGAAGGAGTTCGCGGCCGTCTTCACCAGCTCGGCGGTCGGGAAGTCGGTCACGACGAACGGCGTGCCCTCACCGATCGGGGTCGCGTACACCTCCCGCAGCAGCTTCTCGGCGCGCTCGCTGCGCACGCCCGCCACGATCCGGTCCGGGTGCAGGGTGTCCTGGACGGCGAAGCCCTCGCGCAGGAACTCCGGGTTCCAGGCCAGCTCGGCGTCACCGCCCGCCGGCGCGTGCCCGGCCAGGTAGGCGGCGAGACGATCGGCCGAGCCGACCGGCACGGTCGACTTGCCGACGACCAGGGCCGGACCGTGCAGATGCGGGGCGAGCGAGGAGATCGCGGAGTCGACGTACGACATGTCGCAGGCGTACTCGCCGTGCTTCTGCGGGGTGTTGACGCAGACGAAGTGCACATCGCCGAACGCGCCGACCTCGGCCCAGTCGGTGGTGAAGCGCAGCCGTCCCGTGGACCCCTCGATACCGGCTACATGCCTGCGCAGCAGCTCTTCGAGACCCGGCTCGTACATCGGGGTCTCGCCGCGCTCCAGCATGGCGATCTTCTCCGGTACGACATCGAGCCCCAGCACCTCGAAGCCCAGCTCGGCCATGGCCGCGGCGTGCGTGGCGCCCAGATATCCGGTGCCGATCACGGTGATCTTCAGGCTCATGGATGTGCTCCAGATCGGGTACGTCGGGGATGCCGAGCCGAGCATAGTCGGGCCGCCCACCGGGCAATTTCCCCGCTGTCGCGTAGCTCACGTAGGCGTGCTGCGGGCTGGCCTCTAAAATTTGAGTTACTTAACGGTAATTAGCGTCAGAATCACTGCGTCTTTGGAGCGTGAGACACCGTGGCCGGATCGGCTGACTTCGACCTGTACCGCCCGTCCGAGGAGCACGACATGCTCCGCGACGCCGTCCGCTCCCTGGTCGAGGCGAAGATCGCGCCGTACGCCGCGGCGGTGGACGAGGAGGCCCGCTTCCCGCAGGAGGCCCTCGACGCCCTGGTGGCCAACGACCTGCACGCGGTGCACGTACCCGAGGAGTACGGCGGCGCCGGCGCCGACGCGCTCGCCACGGTCATCGTGATCGAGGAGGTGGCGCGTGCCTGCGTCTCCTCCTCCCTGATCCCGGCCGTGAACAAGCTCGGCTCGCTCCCGGTGATCCTCTCCGGCGGCGAGGAGCTGAAGAAGAAGTACCTGACCCCGCTCGCCAAGGGCGACGCGATGTTCTCGTACTGCCTCTCCGAGCCGGAGGCGGGCTCGGACGCGGGCGGCATGAAGACCAAGGCGGTCCGCGACGGCGACCACTGGATCCTCAACGGCGTCAAGCGCTGGATCACCAACGCCGGCGTCTCCGAGTACTACACGGTCATGGCGGTCACCGACCCGGAGAAGCGCACCAAGGGCATCTCCGCCTTCGTCGTCGAGAAGTCGGACGAGGGCGTCTCCTTCGGCGCCCCGGAGAAGAAGCTCGGCATCAAGGGCTCCCCGACCCGCGAGGTCTACTTCGACAACGTCCGCATCCCCGCCGACCGCATGATCGGCGAGGAGGGCACGGGCTTCATGACCGCCATGAAGACCCTGGACCACACCCGCATCACCATCGCCGCGCAGGCGCTCGGTGTCGCGCAGGGCGCCTTCGACTACGCCAAGGGCTATGTCCACGAGCGCAAGCAGTTCGGCAAGGCGATCGCCGACTTCCAGGGCATCCAGTTCATGCTCGCCGACATGTCGATGAAGATCTCGGCGGCCCGCGCCCTCACCTACCAGGCCGCCGCCGCCTCCGAGCGCGGCGACGCCGACCTCACCTACCTGGGCGCCGCCGCCAAGTGCTTCGCCTCGGACGTGGCGATGGAGGTCACCACGGACGCCGTCCAGCTGCTCGGCGGCTACGGCTACACCCGTGACTACCCGGTGGAGCGCATGATGCGCGACGCCAAGATCACGCAGATTTATGAGGGCACGAATCAGGTTCAGCGGATCGTCATGGCCCGCAACCTGCCGTAGCGGCAAGGGAGTCACCCGCTCGTCGAAAGGCGCCCTCCGGGGCGCCTTTCCGCTGTCCGGGCACACCTGCCGACCGGTCGGTCACATGCGGGGCGGGCCGCGGGGACGTAGGACGGAAGCACACGGGACCCGTCCCGGGTCCCCGCCTTCGAGGAGGAGCCATGACCCAGCCCGGAACGATGACGCCCATGACCCAGCAGATGCAGGACTGCGTCAACGCCTGCATGGCCGCGCACACCATGTGCGAGGAGACCATGAGTACCTGCATGCAGAAGGGCGGCCAGGCCCAGATGCAGATCATGCGCGCCCTCATGGACTGCTCCGAGACGACCCGTATGTGCGCCGACATGATGATGCGCCGCTCGCCCATGTCGGGCGACATGTGCGCGATGTGCGCCAAGACCTGCGACATGTGTGCCGACGCGTGTATGGCGATGCCGGACGACCCGCAGATGATGCGCTGCGCGGAGGCGTGTCGCCGCGCAGCGGAGATGTGCCGCGCCATGGCGGGCGCCAAGATGTGAGGCCCGCCTGAACGCGGTCGAGGGCACCCGCGCGGGTGCCCTCGACCGCGTTCAGGCGGGTGTCCGTCAGTTGCCAGAGACGGTGACCTTCTGGTCGTTGTTCAGCTCGTCCACCAGGGTCTTGACCTTCGCCTTGTCCCAGACGAGGTTGCCGCCGACGGAGCCGGAGATCGGCATGTTCAGGGACGTGCCGCCACCGCCCTGGACGCCCTTCATCGCCCAGAACATCGAGGCCAGGTCCCACAGGGACATGTCCTTGTCGACGATCAGGGAGTCCAGGCCCGCGCCCATCACCGGGTAGAACGTGAAGGGGTTCAGGACCGTCGACGGGGTGGCCACCTGGTGGGCCAGCGCCGACAGGAACTTCTGCTGGTTCTTGGTGCGCTGCAGGTCGGAGGCGGCGAAGGCGTGCCGGGTGCGGACGAAGGCGAGGGCCTGCTGACCGTTCAGGGTCTGCTCGCCCGCCTTGAAGTCGGCGCCGGACCACTTGTCCTTGAAGCCCTTGTCGATGTTGATGTCGACACCGCCGACCGCGTCCACGATGTTCGCGAAGCCCTGGAAGCCGATCTCCACGTAGTGGTCGATGTGCAACCCGGTGTTGGCCTCGATCGTGCGGACCAGCAGGGTCGGGCCGTCCTCGGCGTAGGTCGCGTTGAGCTTCTCCTGCCGGCCCTGCGCCGGGTAGACCTTCCCGGACGTCGAGCCCTTGTACGACGGGACGGTCACGTTCGAGTCGCGCGGCAGCGAGACCAGCGTGTCCCCGTTGTCGCCGACGTGCAGGATCATCATCGAGTCGGTGCGCTTGCCCTCGGCGGCACCGGTGTGCAGCCTCTGCTCGTCCGCCTTGGTCATGCCCTCGCGGCTGTCCGAGCCGACGATCAGGTAGTTCGTGCCCGAGCCCGACGCGGGCCGGTCGATGACCTGGGACAGGTCGACCTCGCGGCGCAGCTTGGAGTCGGCCCAGAAGTAGGTCGCGACGGATGTGACGACCAGCACGGTCGCCAGCGTGATCACGGTCCACTTGATCCGGCGCCGCCAGTTGGCGCGCGGCCGGTAGTGATCGAGCTCCGGGTCCGGGTCGTTGTCGTTGGGCACGAAGCCGCCGCCGCGCCGGCCGCCGCCGCCGTACACCTGCCCGGTGTTGTAGCCGCTGTCGTAGCCGGCGCCCTCGTCGTGTCCCCGGCCGTCCACGTACGACGGCTGCTGCGGGATTGCGGTCCCGTACGGCGGTGCCGCCGGGCCGGGGTCGCCGTACGAGCGCTGGCCGGGCGGTACCGCCGGGCCGCGCCGCACCTGACGCATCGCACGCGCGCCCTCCGGCTGCGCGCCGGCGCTTCCGCGTCCGTACCGGGGTCCGCCGTTGTTGTCGGACCATCCCTCGGGCCAGTCAGTCATGCGCCCCAGTGTGCAGGGCAACGCCGTGTGCCTTACAAGGGCTGTCGGAAAATAGGAGCGGCGCTGTTGCGAAGCCAACACAAATTCCGCGATTGTCACATCGGCATAAGGTGGACGGCATGACAGACCAGGTCACGGACCCGGAACCGGACATCCCCGGCAAGCCGACGTCCGCCTCGCGCACCACTCTCAGCCACATCATGACCCACAACGACACCAACCTCCTGGGGACGGTGCACGGCGGGGTGATCATGAAGCTGGTCGACGACGCGGCGGGCGCGGTGGCGGGCCGGCACTCCGGCGGCCCCGCCGTCACCGCGTCCATGGACGAGATGGCCTTCCTGGAGCCGGTCCGCGTCGGTGACCTGGTCCATGTGAAGGCCCAGGTCAACTGGACCGGCCGGACCTCCATGGAGGTCGGCGTACGGGTCCTCGCCGAGCGCTGGAACGAGTCGGCCCCGGCCACCCAGGTCGGCTCCGCCTACCTGGTCTTCGCCGCCGTCGACGCCGACGGCAAGCCGCGCCCGGTGCCGCCGGTCGTCCCGGAGACCGACCGCGACCGCCGCCGCTACCAGGAGGCCCAGATCCGCCGCACCCACCGCCTGGCCCGCCGCCGCGCCATCCGCGAGCTACGCGAGAAGAGACTGGCCGAGGGGTTCGAGGACTAGGGCCTGTCCGGCCCCGCAGACAGCGCTCAGCAGAGCACCTCGTCGCCGCGCAGCACGTTCTGCTGCGGTTGTGCCGGGTCGTCGAAGCGGACCTTGCGGACGTCCTTGAAGTCGGCTCCGGCGGTCACCTTCAGCAGGGGGCCCTGGCCCGGCGCCGGGTGCAGTTCGCTGCCCGGCAGGGCGGCGGCCAGGGCGCGGGCGGAGCGGTCCCAGCGGGGGTCGTAGAAGATCACCGTGTGCGGCACAAGGGCCGGGGCGGTCACCGGCTGGCGGGTCGTGGCGAAGCCGGTCGCCGCGAGCGCCGCGTCGACCCGCCCCGCGAGGCCGACCGTACCGGTGCCGTTCGCCACCTGGACCCGGATCTGCCGCGGGTCCACGTCCACCGACGCCGGCGCGGGGGTGTGGGCGTGGTGCGGCTGGTCCCCGGTGAGCGGCTTGTCGTCGCGCAGGGCCGTGAAGAGCTGGTCCGCCTTGGCCTGGTCCCACTTCAGGGTCGAGCCGATGCCCTTGACGTCGTAGTTCATCTGCGCGATGGGCACGGTGGTGAACTCGGAGGAGGACGGAGAGAAGTCCCGCATGGCCCGGCCGAGGTCGAGCAGCTCGTCCGCGCCGAAGCCCTCGTCGGCGCGGACCGAGCCGAGCACCGCCCGGGTGACGTCCCGGAACCGCATCGGGTTCAGCAGCACCCCGGAGGAGGTGGCCCGCTCGATCAGCGCGGCCAGGAACTGCTGCTGCCGCTTCATCCGGCCCAGGTCGCTCGCCCCGTCGATGTGCCGGGCCCGCACATACTGCAGGGCCTGCCCGCCGGCGAGGGTGTGGGTGCCCGGGGCGAGGTCGAGGCCCGTGTAGGAGTCCTTCAGCGGGGTCGCCGTACAGATCTTCACCCCGCCCAGGACGTCCACGGTCTTCATGAAGCTGTTGAAGTCGACCTCCAGATAGTGGTCGATCTTCACATGGGTCATGTTCTCGACCGTGCGGATCGTCAGCCCGGGGCCGCCCTCGGCATAGGCCGCGTTGAGCCTGATCGGATGCGATGCGGGCGGCTCTCCGGAGGCGTCGTCGGTGCGCTCGGGCACCTCGGCGAAGGAGTCGCGCGGCAGGCTCACCACGGTGGCCCGGTCCCGGTTCTCCGAGATGTGCACGATCATCATCGTGTCCGTGCAGTGGCAGGGCACCCCGCCCAGCCGGAACTGCCGCCGCTCCTGCTCGGTGATCTTGTCGCGGCCGTCGGTGCCGACCAGCAGCACGTTCGTGCCGTGGCCCGCGCTGGGCCGGTTCTTCATGTCCTTGAAGGCGTCGACCCGGGCGATGCCCGCGTCCAGGCTGCTGATCACCGCGTGCCCGATCCCGGCGGAGGCGAGCACCAGCACGGACAGCGTGGTCACCGCCCGCATCGCCCAGCGGGGCCGCCGCGGCGGTCGTACGGACCGCACCGGCCGTGCGGGCGGGGGCGGCACACGGCGGGGCGGCTGCGGTCGGCGCTGCGGACTGGGGGCACCTCCCACGCTCCTGGCAGTGGAGGAGGGGGACCGGGGCGGGCTGGCCAAGAAGGACACCTCCGGACGAGGCCGTACGTGGGAGCCGTGAGCACCGTAGGCCGATACGATCTCCAGCCCGGGCCTACGCCCCGGCGGCGCGCACCGGTGTCCCCCGTTCGCGGTAACGTGAGCCCCCTATGAACGCCAAGCCCGACGTGCGGCTCCCCGCTGTTTCCGTGATCATGCCCGTCCTCAACGAGGAGCGGCATCTGCGCGGGGCCGTCCAAGCGATCCTCGCGCAGGAGTACGCCGGCGAGCTGGAGGTCGTCATCGCCCTCGGTCCGTCCACGGACCGCACGGACGAGATCGCGGCCGAGCTGGTGCACGAAACCGCAGCCCATGAGAGCAAGCGCGTCCACACGGTCCCGAATCCCAGCGGCCGCACGCCCGCCGCGCTGAACGCCGCGATCAAGGCCTCCCGGCACCCGATCGTGGTCCGTGTCGACGGCCATGGCATGCTCTCGCCGAACTACATCGCCACCGCCGTCCGGCTCCTCACGGAGACTGGCGCGCAGAACGTCGGCGGCATCATGCACGCCGAGGGCGAGAACGACTGGGAGCACGCGGTCGCCGCCGCGATGACCTCGAAGATCGGTGTCGGCAACGCCGCCTTCCACACGGGCGGCGAGGCGGGCCCGGCCGAGACCGTCTACCTCGGCGTCTTCCGCCGCGAGGCCCTGGAGCAACAGGGCGGCTACAACGAGGAGTTCATCCGCGCCCAGGACTGGGAGCTGAACTTCCGGATCAGGGAAGCGGGCGGACTCGTCTGGTTCTCGCCCGAGCTGCGCGTGTCGTACCGGCCGCGGCCCTCGGTGCGGGCGCTGGCCAAGCAGTACAAGGACTACGGCCGCTGGCGGCACGTCGTGGCCCGCTACCACTCCGGCTCCATCAACCTGCGCTACCTCGCCCCGCCGACGGCGGTCTGCGCGATAGCGGCCGGGATCGTGGCCGGCGTGGCGCTCACCCCGTGGGGCTTCGCCGTCCCCGGCGGCTATCTGGCGGCCATCGCCGCGGGCTCCGTCCTGGCGGGCAAGGGGCTGCCCCTGAAGGCCCGGCTGCAGATCCCGGTGGCCCTGGCCACCATGCACATGTGCTGGGGCTGGGGCTTCCTGACCAGCCCGAAGTCGCTGGCGAAGAAGGTCATCGCGTCACGGCGCCCGGCGGTGCTCAGCTCGCGCTGAAGCACGACGTGCACTGACCCCAACGGCCCTCAACGGCCCCTCCCGGCTTCCGGGCGGGGCCGTTCGGCCACCACTGACCGGCTACCACTGATACGGCTTGTACACGTCCATGCACTGCGACGAGTCCGACCCGTTGATCGCGTCGGAGCCGCTGGGCAGATCGCCGGCCTTCGGCTTGGACTGCTTCGGAAACGCGGTGCCGGTGCGCCAGTCCGCGCCCACGACCACCGTGACCCCCGACACATCGGTCGACCTCTTCACCGCGCTCACCGGGATGCCGAGCGCCTTCGCCACCGCCTGCGCGTCCCCCTCCAGATCCGCGCTCGGATACTGCACGACCGTACTGTCCTCGGACAGCGTCCCCGAGGTGTCGGCACTCGCCCGCGTGTAGCCCTGCTGCGCCAGCACCTGGCTGATGTCGTTCGCCCGCCCCTGGACCGCGCTCTCGGTGGAACTCCGCGTGGCGTTGCGCACCAGCACGCCCAGCCGACCCGGGTCCGTGGACGGCGTCTTGGCCGCCGTACCCTTGCGCGCGACCTGCTGTGTGTCCGAGGCCTTGCCGTTCTTGTCGAGCGGCACGTCGGCCTGGAGCATCTGCCATATCTTGTCGGCGTTGGCCTTGTCCGGCAGCACGTGGTTCCCGGGGTCCTGCGGGTCGTCGACGTTGGGCATCGTCACCGACGTGATGCGGTTCGACGGCACCGACTTCATCTCCATGGCCAGGTCGTACAGCTTCTTGACCGTGCCGATCTCCTCAGAGACCTTCAGGGACTTGGTGGCCGCCTCGGCCAGGTTCATCAGCCGGCCGGAGTCGGTGAACACGTTCTGGTGCTGCAGCGTGCGGATCATCGAGTTCAGGTACATGTGCTGGGCGCGGGCCCGCATCAGGTCGCTGCCCCAGGCGTGCCGCGTGCGCAGCCACTGCAGGGCTTGCACGCCCTGGACCTTGTGCGTCCCGGCCGTCAACTTCAGCCCGGAGCCGCCGCGCTGGGCCGGCGTCGGGTGGTCCCAGACGTTCTGCCGCACACAGACGTCGACGCCGCCGATGGCGTCCGCCATGCTCACCACACCCGCGAAGTCGATCGTCATCCAGTGGTCGATATAGACCCCGGTGAGGTTCTCCCAGGTGGCCAGCGTGCAGCCCGCCCCGCCGCGGCCCAGCGTGGTGTTGATGATGTCGTTGGTCGCCGGATAGACCTTGCCGGTGTCCGGGTCCGTGCACTTGGGGATGTCGACGCGGGTGTCCCGGGGGATGCTCACCATGGCGGCGCTCTTGCGGTCCGCGGACAGGTGGATGAGCATCTGCACGTCGGCGTTCCCCGGGGCGCCGACGCTGTCCCTGCTGCCGCCGAGCTTCAGATTCGCCGCGGAGTTACGGCTGTCCGAGCCGATCAGCAGGATGTTCACCGGCGTCTGACCGGCCGCGTTCGCCGGCGTCTTGTGCGCCTTGGAGTCGTCGCCGCTGCTGCGCCGGCCCTTCTGGATGTTGGAGTTCAGATGCTGGTAGTAGAGATAGCCGGCACTCGCGCCGCCGAGTATCACCACCGCGAGTACGGTCGCCGACCAGCGCAGAGCCCGCCGTCTGCGGCGCGGCCGCCCGGTCCGGGAACCACCTGCGCCCCGCCCCCCGCCGTGCCGGCCGGCCCCCTCCGGCGCCTCGCCGTTCCGCGGTGCGAGCGACATCGTGTCGTCGACCGCAGGATCCTGCCCTCGTACATCGCTCTGCGCCAAAACGTCCTGCCCTCCCCGCCCTTTGCGCGTACCAACGGGCCCGCCCCGCGCCCAGTTAGACGCACGACGGACCCGCAGGGTTACCTAAGAATTTCCTAAGAGGCGCACTTGACCGTGTCCGCCGTGGACTTGTCGACGGCCGGTGCCTTGGCCGGCGCGGTGAGGGAGACACCCGCACCCTTGAAGTCCTTGCCCAGCGTCAGCGTCATCGCCGGCAGCCCCTGGGAGTTGATCACACTCTTGCCGGGCTTGAGCGCGGCCCCGGGCAGCCCCATGAGCTGGGCCAGCTCCCTCGCCTGGGCGGCTTGGTCGGGCGCGTACTCCAGCGTGGTCTTGCTCGCGGAGCCCGCGTTGCCCGCGTTCTCGGACTTCAGCACGCCCTCCTTGGTCTGCAGCCACTGGAGGGTCTCCTGCGCGCTGCCCGCCTCCGCACCGCCGTTGAGGATCCGCACCCGCACATCGGAGGGCGCGGACCTGCTGCCCTTCAGACGCGCGGCCTCCGCGTCCTTCTCCTCCTTCTGCTTCTTCTTCACCTCGGTGAACGAGACATCGTTCTTGATGGCGTCGAAGACGGCGGGGGCGGTGGCCTGGTTGACGATGACCGTCTTGTGGACGACGCCGTCGGCCGGGTTGTCGACCACGGGCACGGTCACGAACGAGATGTTCTTCGGCGGGACCTTCTTCAGCTCCAGCGCGATGTCCTTGAGCGTGCCCACGGAGCTGATGCCCTTGTCGACGGTCAACGCGTTCGTGGCGGCCTCGGCGAGGTCGATCAGCTTCGACGGGTTGGTGAGCGTGTCGCTGGAGGACATCTTCCGCATCAGCGAGCCCATGAACTGCTGCTGCACCTTGATGCGGTCGAGGTCGCCCTGGTTGCCCCAGCTGTGCCGGGTGCGCACGAAGGCCAGCGCCTGCTCGCCCTCGATCTTGTGCTGGCCGGCGCTCAGCTTGAGGTGCGACTCCTTGTCGTCCACCGCGTGCGCGAGACACACGTCCACCCCGCCGACCGCCGAGGTCAGCGTCTTCACCGCGTTGAAGTCCACCATCATGAAGTGGTCCGGCATGATGCCGGTGACCGCCTGCACCGTGCGCATGGTGCAGCCGGGGTCCCGGCCGTCCTGTCCCAGACTGGTGTTGAAGCGCACGTTGTCCGTGCCGGGGACGACCTTCTCGCTGCCGTCCGGCTGCTTGGTCGGGCAGTCCGGCACGTTCGTGATCAGGTCGCGCGGAATGCTGAGCGCGGTCGCGTTCGTCCGGTCCTTGGAGACGTGCAGCAGGATGTTGGTGTCGGCGTGCCCGACGCTGCCCTTGTCGCCGTAGCCCTCGTTGCCCTTGCCGGTGCGCTTGTCGGTGCCGATGATCAGGATGTTGAAGGCGTCGTCCTTGCTGAAGCCGTTCTTGGCCGCGCTGCCGACGTCCGTCGAGGTGATGTTGCCCTCGAGGTGCTTCAGGTACAGATAGCCGGCCGTGCCGACGGCGACCAGCGCGAACGCCGTGCCGCCGGCGGTCCACGCCAGGGCCTTCTTGGCCTTCGACGTCTTCTTCACCGGCCGCCGGGACGCCCGGCGGCCCTGCGGGGCCTCCGGCTCGCCGCCCCGGCGTCGGCCGGACCGCGGCGGCGGTACGGAACCGCTGGGCGTCCTGGGCATCTCACGGGTCTCGCCGGACGCCGGGTCCTTACGGCGGCGCGGCGCGCCGGCGTTGTCCCGCGGGGCGGGTCTGCGGGGGCGGGGGACCGACGACTGCGGTGCGGAAGGGCTCAGTCGCAATTCGTATTCGCCGGTGTTCGGATTGAGCACCCACTGATCTGCGGGGTCGATGTTGTCCGCCCGCCCACGGCCTTGCGCGTCCACGGTTGTCCGAATCCTCCGTCGGGGCCACGCGGCGCCTTCCCCCTCAAAGGCGCTCGGGTCTCGGTGAAACAGTGCACGGCCCCAGGACGGACCTCGCGGCCAGGTGCACCGGATCGCTCACACTATCCGGCCAGTTCAGCGTCAAGCGACGCCGGTGACAAATTCCCTTGCCTACAACTGGGCAATCCGCCCCATTTCCCGGAGGGAAGTCCGGCGTCTTGATGCCCGCACTACTCACAGGTGTGTTCGGCGGCGGTGTTCCCGCGGAACGTGGGCGCGGGGGAGGGATCGCCGTTCGCGGGGGCGGAGTGGCCGTTCGCTGGGGAGGAGGCGCCGTCAGCGGGTGAGGAGTTGCCCTTTCCATCCGGCTTTCCGTCCTTCTCCGGGCCGTTCCCCGGCGTGTTCCGGGCCACCGCCACGGGCCGGTCGGCCCGCAGCCGCGCGAACAGCTTCTCGGCTTCCGGCTCCACGAGTTGGTCACGGTTGGCGTCGTAGACGTACGACTCCCTCGGTACGGTCAGGAACTGCACCCGTTCGGTGGGGATGTCGCGCATCCCGCGCACCAACTGGTACATGCCACGCAGACTGGCCAGTTCCGGATCGGTGGTGAGCGAGGAGGTCGCCGCGTCCAGCACCGGATACAGCTTCGCCGGGTTCAGCAGGACGTCGTTGCTCTGCATCTTGCCGACGAGCGCGGCGAGGAACCGCTGCTGGCGTTCCATCCGCTCGGTGTCGCTGCCGTCGCCGAGCGACTTACGGGCCCGCACGTAGCCGAGCGCCTGCTCTCCGTCGAGCCCGACCTTGCCCGCGGGCAGCTTCAGCTGGGCCGCCTTGTCGTCGATGGGCTCCTTCAGGCAGACCTGCACCCCGTCGACGGCGTCGACCATCTCCTTGAACCCGCTGAAGTCCACGACCACGTGGTGGTCGATGCGAATGCCCGTCAGCATCTCGACGGTTCGTATCGTGCACGCCGAACCGCCCACCTGGAAGGCGTGGTTGAACATCGCGAACACCGGCTCGCTGCGGCTGCCGTCCGACTGCCGGCAGCCGGGGATGTCCACCATCAGATCCCTCGGCAGCGAGACGGCGGTGGCACTGCGCCGGTTCGCGGCGAGATGCAGCAGGATCGTGGTGTCCGACCGCTCACTGCCCAGATCCCGCCCGTACCGCGCGTTCCCGTCCCCGGCCCGTGTGTCGGACCCGATCAGCAGGATGTTCTGCGCGTCCCGCACCAGCGCGGTGGGCCGCTCCCGCTCGTACCGTTCCAGTTCCCGGGCGGCCGCGTCATCGGCGGTGATGTTGTTGCTGAGCTTGGCGTAGACGGCCCACCCGCCCCCGACGCCCGCCACGACGAGCAGGGCCAGCCCGAGCGCCGCCCTCTTCACCCAGCGCCGACGCCGCCGCCGAACCCCTTCCCCGGTGGCCGAGGCCCCGAGCCCGGGACCGAGGGCCTTGCCCACGGAGTCGGTCACGACGGAGGCACCCCCTCATGGCGTACGAGCGTCACGTCCTGCTCTTACGACCATGGCGGCGGAGGGCGGCGAAGGCGCCCTCAGCTACTCCAATCGGGGGATGGGGCGTTCCCCCGGGGCGCGGGGCCTACCGCCGTACAGCGGTCACCCTTTCACTTTCGATCCGCTTGGCGAGAGCGTCCTCGTCCAGCCGGTCGAGATTCCTGCAGAGCACGACAGAGCCTCCGGTGGCAAGCGGCGCGTACAACCCCGCGCTGACCCCTTCCCACGTGTCGTACGACAACCCCGACAGCAACCTCGACCCAGGCCCGGTCAAGTCCAGCGACGGCGCCTCCGCCAAGGCCCGCTCGGCAACCTCCGCCCCGCTGAACTCCCGCCCGGCCACGATCAGCGCGGGCTCCTCGGGATCCACCGGGGTGAACGGCACGAACCGGTCCCCCTGCCCCGGCACTTCCACGGCATAGTCGGTGAACCCCTCCGGGGTCCGCGGGAACCGCCCGCCCAACGGCCGCAGCGCCAGCGCCACCCGCTCTCCCCGGCACGCCCGCGCCGCGTCCAGCGCATCCGGCCCACTGACGACGACGTCCGCCGCGGCCGGATCCCCGCCGAGATCTGCCAGTACGCCCACCGACGAACAGGCCAGCAGCCACACCGCCGTCTGCCAGTGCGCGGGCAGCAGCAGCGCGACCCGGTCGCCGGGCCCGGCGGAGAGGTCGCCCTGGAGGAGGTTCGCGGTCTTGGCCACCCAATTGGCGAAGGTGGCCACGGACAGTTCGACGCGTTCGCCCGTGGCGTCGTCGTAGAAGGTCACCAGCGGGCGGCCGGGGTCCGCGGCGAGCGCGGAAGCCAGCAGGTCGGCAGGGGTGCGATCGGTGGCGTTCACCCGGAAAAGGGTACGCGCGGGCGGACCTGCGCCGCGCGTACCGCGGCCACCGGTTCGGCGGAACGGATACCGACGGTCCGTCAGTTCACCAATGGACAGATTTGTCTGACTATGTCCAAGATCATAAGCATGCGTGGATTCCTGACTTCCTCGATCGGCGTCACCTGCGCCACGGCCCTCGCACTTCCGCTGACGACCCTGCCCGCGACCACCGCGTCCGCCGCGACCGCGACTCCGACAGCTCCGCATGCTTCGACCGCTGCGGACGCCGCGACCGCGATCCCGGGGAGCACCCGCTCGCTGCCCCTGGCTCCGCTCACCGGCCAACGCGTCCTCGGCATCGCCCCGGTGCAGGGGCTGTACCGGCCCGACGGCGAGCACTTCTCGCTGCTCGGAGTCGTCTGGACCGACCCGGACATCGAGCTGCACGGCCGGGTCCAGGTGCGCACCCGGTCGGCCGCGACGGGGGAGTGGTCCGGCTGGCAGGACATCGAGACGCACAACGCCGACCACGGCCCCGACCCGGGAACGGCCGAAAGCACCGCGCGGGGGGTGCGCGGGGCGACCGCACCGCTGTGGGTGGGCGACGCCGAGGGCGTGGACATCCGGGTCCGCGCCGACGACGACGCCGACGCGGGGAGCGCTCCTACAGGCGGCCCACGGCTGTCGCATCCGGCTCGGCCGCCGCTGCCGTCGGGGCTGCGCCTGGAACTCGTCGACCCCGGCAACGAGGCGCCGTCCGAAGGCACACCGGCCGACATGCCCCGCACAGGTCTGGACACGGACACGGATACGGACACGGGCCCGGGCACGGACGCGGCGCAAGCGGCTCAGGCCGCCAACGCCGACGTCGCCCACTTCGGCGCCCTGGAGATCCCGGCGCTGGGCAAGGGAGCCACCGAGCAGGAACTCGCCCACCTGAAGGGGCACGTGAAGGGACATGTGAAAAACAAGCCGCACATCGGGCCGCGCCCGCGGATCGTCACGCGCCGCGGCTGGGGCGCGGACGAGAAGCTGCGCGGCGGGTTCGCCTACACGAAGAAGGTCAAGGCGGTCTTCGTGCACCACACGGCCTCCGGCAACAAGTACACCTGCTCCCAGACCCCCTCCGTCATCCGCAGTATCTACCGCTACCACGTCACGAGCATGGGCTGGCGGGACATCGGCTACAACTTCCTCGTCGACAAGTGCGGAACCCTCTACGAGGGCCGGGCCGGCGGCGTGACCAAGGCGGTCCTCGGCGCGCACACCCTCGGCTTCAACAACAACAGCACGGGTGTCGCCGTGATCGGCACGTACAGCACGACGAAGCCGTCTGGCGCCGCCGTGAAGGCCATCGCCAAGCTCGCGGCGTGGAAGCTCGGGCTCTACGGGGTCAATCCGCGCGGCAAGACATATCTCACGTCGGCCGGAGGCAACCTCTACGCCAAGGGCAAGAAGGTACGGCTGAACGTGATCTCCGGCCATCGGGACGGATTCGCCACCGAGTGCCCCGGCAAGCGGCTGTATGCCAAGCTCGGTACGGCCCGTTCCGGCGCGGCGCGCTATCAGGGGCGCTGAGTCGGTCGGAGCACGCGTTCGACGCAGTCGTCGGGGGCCCCGCCGGTCTCATGCCGGTCTCACACCGTTCTCTCACCGATCTCGTGGGAAACCGCGCGGTCGTCAAGGGTGCCGCCGCTACGGTCTGCATACACTGACCGGCCGAAACGATTGATACGAGTGATACGAGTAGTTCGGCCGGTCCCGGCAGGAAGCAGAGACGACAGGTGACAGAAGCGATCCTCCTGGTCGGCGGCAAAGGCACCCGGCTGCGTCCGCTCACGGTGCACACGCCCAAGCCCATGGTCCCCGCCGCCGGGGTGCCGTTCCTCACGCACCAGCTGGCGCGCGCCAAAGCGGCGGGCGTGGACCACATCGTCCTCGCCACCAGCTATCTGGCCGAGGTCTTCGAGCCGTACTTCGGCGACGGCTCCGCCCTCGGCCTGCACATCGAGTACGTGACGGAGGAGGAGCCCCTCGGCACCGGCGGTGCCATCCGCAACGTCGCCTCGCGTCTGCACTCCGGCCCCGACGACCCGGTGCTGATCTTCAACGGCGACATCCTGACCGGCCTGGACATCAGGGCCTTGGTGGACACCCACCAGTCGACGGGCGCGGACGTGTCGCTGCACCTCACCAAGGTCTCGGACCCGCGCGCCTTCGGCCTGGTCCCCACGGACGAGTCGGGCCGCGTCCTCGCCTTCCTGGAGAAGCCGCAGACGCCCGAGGAGATCGTCACCGACCAGATCAACGCGGGGGCGTACGTCTTCCGCCGCTCGGTCATCGACACGATCCCGCTGGGCAGGCCGGTGTCGGTGGAACGCGAGACGTTCCCGGACCTCCTGGCGGCCGGCGCCCACCTCCAGGGCATGGTGGATTCGACGTACTGGCTGGACCTCGGCACCCCGGCGGCGTTCGTCCGCGGCTCGGCCGACCTGGTCCTGGGCCGCGCCCCGTCTCCGGCCGTCCCCGGCCGCTGCGGCGACCGGCTGATCCTCCCCACGGCCACGGTGGCGCCGGACGCCAAGCTGACGGGTGGCACCGTGGTGGGCGAGGGCGCGTTCGTGGCCGAGGGCGCGCGGATCTCCGGCTCGACGATCCTCTCCGGCGCCGTCATCGAGCCCGGCGCCGTCATCACCGACTCCCTCATCGGCACGGGGGCCCGCGTGGGCGAACGTACGGTCCTCACCGGCGCGGTCATCGGCGACGGCGCGATCGTCGGCGCCGACAACGAGCTCCGCGAGGGAGTACGGGTGTGGTGCGACGCCCGCATTCCAGCGGGGGCGCTCCGCTTCTCTTCCGACCAGTAACGGCTGTCTGGGGGCTGTGCCCCCAGACCCGCCTGGCTCAGGGCGGCCCTGCCGGAGATGCGCCTGCGGGTGCGTCGTGGCCGATCGCGCAGTTCCCCGCGCCCCTGGGGAACTGCGGTGCCGTCGGCCGCGAGGCTCCGCCGCCGTCAGGCCTGGTCTGTGTGCTGCCGTAGCTGCGGGCAGTCGTGCCTCCCCCAGTGCCTCAAGGGGCCTGGGGACCCCCAGGCGGCACGGGTGGGCGGTGGGGGTCCCCCGCTCGAGCGAAGCCGAGAGTGGGGGAGGCGCCCCGCAAGCGCGGGTAAGCGAAACGCGCCCCCGCCCAGCGGCAGCACCCCGCACCCTGCCGGCGCGGGCGAGCGAAACACCCCGTTGCCCGGCTGCAGCACCCGCACATCTCGAACGCCGGGAAGCGAACCCCAGCCACAGCAAGCGCGGGCTCCCCTCAGAGCAACCCGATGTCCACCCGAGGCATCTTCGGCGCCCGCCGCCCCGGCACCTGCCCGCTCAGCAGAATCAACCGCACCGCCCGGTGCCGCTGCCCCGCATACGGCTCCAGCAACCGCAGCATCCCCGCATCGTCGGCATCCCGGTCCCCCGCCAACGCCCACCCCACGATCCCCGGCAGATGCAGGTCCCCGACCGTCACCGCATCCGCCGCCCCATGGCTGCGCTGCACCACCTCCGCCGACGTCCACGGCCCGACCCCCGGCACGACCTCCAACCGCGCCTGCGCCTGATCCGCCGGCATCCCCACCGCCTGCTCCAGCCGCGCAGCGACCCGCACGGCCCGCAGAATCGTCGACGCCCGCTTGTCGTCGACGCCGGCCCGGTGCCACTCCCAGGAGGGAATCAGCGCCCACGTACGCGGCGCCGGCATCACGAACATCGGCCGCTCGCCCACCCCCGCGGGCCCCGGCGCCGGCTCCCCGAACCTCCGTACGAGCAGCCGCCACGCCCGATACGCCTCGTCGGTCGTGACCTTCTGCTCCAGCACCGACGGAATCAGCGACTCCAGCACCAGCCCGGTCCGCGTCAGCCGGAGCCCCGGCCGCCGATGCCGCGCCAGCGCCACCACCCGGTGCCGGGGCACGAACGCCTCGGGCTCGTCGGCCGCGCCGAGCCACTCGGGCAACCGGTCCAGCAGCCACTGCGCCCCCGGCCCCCACGCCTCACCGAGCACCTCACCGCCGTACGCCCGCAGCCGCAGCGTGCCCGGCCCGGCGGGCGTCCGGCAGGCCCGCCACACGGATCCGTCCGCGGTGGCCCGGAAGGTGGGGTCGGCGGGTCCGCGGCGCAGCGGTCCGAGCACCAGCCCGAGATCGAGCGGCCCGTCCGGCACCCATCGCCGCACCCGCGCCGGCGCCGCCGCCTGCCGCGGTATCCCGGCAGCCGCCGGGCCCGCGGGCACACGGACATGGCCGCCGCGCACAGTCGTACGCGCGGGCCGCTGGGGGAAGCGTCCTGCCACGGATGAGGTCCTAGGGGAGCCGGTGCTGTCCTACGAGACTAGGCGGTCGTACAGGCGCTACGGCCGCGTACGGCGAACTCTTCCCCGCACCTCACCGGACCTCGATGAACGCCGCCGCGTCCCGCTCCGGCCGCGGTCTCGGTTCCTCCGCCGGATGCCCGACCGCCACCGCGCCCATCGGCTCCCACTCCGCGGGCAGCGCCAGCGCCTCGCGCACCACGTCCCGGCAGAACATCGTGGACGACACCCACGCCGAGCCCAGCCGCTCCCCGGCCAGCGCGACCAGCAGGTTCTGCACCCCGGCGCCCATCGCGACGACGAACATCTCCCGCTCGGCGCCGTCCCGCCGTGCGTCCCCGTAGTGGTGCGAGCCGTCCATGACGAGGCACGGCACGACCAGATACGGCGCGTTGCGCAGGACATCGCCCCGGCGCACCCGCTTCGCGATGGACTCCTCGCTCTTGCCGTCCCGGCGCAGATCGGCGATCCAGGCGTCCCGCATCGCGTCCAGCAGCCGGGTCCGCGACTCCTCCGTCTCCAGCAGCACGAACCGCCACGGCGTGGTGTGGTGCGGGGCCGGTGCGGTCACCGCCGCCGCCACGGCGCGCCGTACCGCTCCGGGGTCCACCGGCTGGTCGGTGAAGGCCCGGACCGTACGCCGCTGGGTCACCGCCTCCCGGACCGCCTCGGACGTGCCGAGCCGGAACATGTCGGCTCGCGCGTCGCGCACCAGCGCCCGCGCACCCTCGCCGTCCTCGAAGCCCAGGACGTGGGGCAGCCCGCGTACGACGGCGACCGGCCGCCCGGTCGCCTTGCCCTTGACCAGGTCGCCGGCGGCGGCCAGTTCGTCGGCCGTGGCCACGATCGTCGCGTGGAGCGGATTGCCGTACGCGTCCGTGCCCCCGCGCAGATCGTCCAGCACGCGCACCCCGGCGGCGCCGATCGCCACGTCCGTGAGCCCCGAGCGCCAGGGCCGCCCGAAGGTGTCGGTGACGATCACGCCCACGTCGACACCGAGGGCGGCGCGCAGGCCGTCGCGGATCGCGCGCGCGGACGCGTCCGGGTCCGCAGGCAGCAACAGCACGGTGCCGGCGGGGGTGTTGGAGGCGTCGACCCCGGCGGCGGCCATGACCAGGCCCTGCCGGTTCTCCACGATGCGCAGCGTGCCACGCCGGGCGACGACCCGGACGGTCTCGGCGTCGATGGCTGCCTCCCGGTCGTCGGCCTGCATGATCCGGCCCTCGGCCTTGGAGACGATCTTGGAGGTGACGAGCAGCACGTCCCCGTCGGCCAGGTCCGGCTCGGCGGCGGCGATCAGCTTGGCGAGGTCGTCACCCGGCTGCACCTCGGGAATGCCCGGCAGGGCCCGGACCGTGTACGCCGTGTGCTCGGAGCGTTCCTCGCTCACGCTCCCCGCACCTCCTCGGCCAGCGCCAGCGCCTCCCGCGCCATCTGCGCGCTCGCGTCGACGTCGGTCATCATCAGCGGTACGGCCCGGCACCGGATCCCGTCCGCCTCGACCCGCTCGACCACGGCCGCGTCCACGGTGTCGACCAGCCAGCCGTCCAGCAGACCGGAGCCGTAGTGCTCGGCGACCGCGGCGGCCGTGGACTCCACGCCGACCGCGGCGAGCACCTTGTCGGCCATCCCGCGCACAGGCGCGTCCCCGACGATGGGGGACAGGCCGATCACGGGTACGCCCGCGTCCGCGATCGCCTCCCGGATACCGGGGACGGCGAGGATGGTGCCGATGGACACGACCGGGTTGGACGGCGGGAAGAGGATGACGTCCGCCGCGGCGATGGCCTCCAGCACGCCGGGCGCCGGCTTGGCCTGCTCGGCGCCGACCGGCACGATCGCCTCCGCCGGGACCGAGGCGCGCAGCCGTACCCAGTACTCCTGGAAGTGGACCGCTTTGCGCTCGCCCTCGACCTCGACGGCGACGTGGGTCTCCACGCGGTCGTCGGTCATCGGGATCAGCTTCACGCCCGGCTTCCAGCGGTCGCACAGCGCCTCGGTGACGGCGCTGAGCGGATAGCCCGCGCCGAGCATCTGTGTGCGCACGATGTGCGTGGCGAAGTCCCGGTCGCCCAGGCCGAACCAGTCGGGCCCGACCCCGTAGGCCGCCAGTTCCTCCTTGAGGTGGAAGGTCTCGTCGGCTCGCCCCCAGCCCTGCTCTTCATCGATGCCGCCACCCAGCGTGTACATCACCGTGTCGAGGTCCGGGCAGACCTTCAGCCCGAAGAGGTGGATGTCGTCGCCGGTGTTGCCGATCACCGTGACGTCCGCGTCCGGCACGGCCCGCTTCAGACCGCGCAGAAAACGGGCACCACCGATGCCGCCTGCCAGAACCACAATGCGCATGGGGACAAGTGTTGCAGGCGGGTACGACAACGCGTCAGGCAGTCACCGGACGAGCTTCGCAGTGGGGGGAAGCGTGCATCGGCATCTCGGTCAGGCCCGGGTGGTACACGTGCAGGCTGACCGCCGGCTCCAGCGTGTCGTTGACCACCTCGTGGACGTACCCCGGCGCGAACACCCTCTGGGCGCCCGCCGTCAACGCGCGCGTGGCGCGCTCGGTGCGCTCGGTGAGTGTGCCCTCCAGGAGGGTGAGGACACCGGAGGAGCGGCCGTGGCCGTGCAGCCCGCTGCCCTGCCCCGGCACCCAGGACAGCAGCCACACCTCGTAGCCGGGGCCGGTGCGCAGCCGGTGGTACCAGCGGGTGGTCGCGTCGTAGCGGACGAGGTGGGCCCACTGGGAGCGGTCGGCGGCGATCGAGCGGGCGAGGCCCACGAACTCGGCAACGGTGGCCGGGTGCTCGCGCGGCGGCTGGAGCAGGTGCGGGACTTCGAGGATGTCGCCGGCGATCTGGAGGTCGTTGTCGCTGTTCATCGGGTGCGTGGTTCCTCGGCGGAAGAGCGGGGGAGTGGGGCCCGGAAGGGAGGGTGCTGCGAGGTTCTGCGAAGGAAGCGGCCGAGTCGGTTCGTCAGGACTCGGCGGCAGCTGGAGCGAGAGTCAGGCTCAACAGCTGGAACAGCGACAACAACAGCTGCAGCGGGACCGGGCAGCACCATGGGACCCGGCGGTGCGGGTCGAGGTGAGTGCCAAGTTCGCGAGCATGCCCACAAGGACACCGGCTCACACCTGAGCTGTCAACTCGGCGCCCGATATGTGGGACACGATTCACCTCTTCCGGTTCATCGCACAGGCGAAAGGTTTGTTCATCCGGACCCCGGGACAGCTGGCGCACATCCGGGCGCTCAGGCCTCGTGCAACGCGATCGAACGCGGGGACGTCCTTCTTCGTACAGAGGTCTGTACGGGTCCGTCCGGCCCGGGGTCTCGCCTGCGCGTTGAGGTTTAGGCCGATTTGAACACTTTCCGCACGGCCTTGGTTCCGCAGAGTGAATAACGGACCCAATAGCAGATCTCGGCTTGACTCGCCCGGAGCAGCACACTTGTAATTTCACTCGTGTCGTTCAGCCGAAATCGGTAACGGCAACGCACGGGGACGCGAAAGACAGACGAGGGGCGCACATGACCGAGCTGGTGCAGCAACTGCTGGTCGACGACGCGGACGAGGAACTCGGCTGGCAGGAGCGCGCGCTGTGCGCCCAGACCGACCCCGAGTCCTTCTTCCCCGAGAAGGGCGGCTCCACCAGAGAGGCGAAGAAGGTCTGCCTCGCCTGTGAGGTCCGCTCCGAGTGCCTCGAGTACGCCCTCGCCAACGACGAGCGATTCGGCATCTGGGGCGGCCTGTCCGAGCGGGAGCGCCGCCGGCTGAAGAAGGCCGCCGTCTGACCGCACATCCACACGAAAACGTCACGAACGGCCCGTCGCATGTGGGTTATCCACAGGCGGCGGGCCGTCGTCATGGCCAGCCGATAGTGTGGTCGCTCGTCCGAGACGCCCCGCTGTCCCCTCGACCCCGAGAGGGCGCGGGCGTCCACCGCAGTCCATCGAACCGGGGCCCGTACCTCGATGTCCGTGCACAGTCATACGGCAGGCCAGCAAGACCCCGCTGCCACAGCGGGGTTCGACCCGTCCCGCCCGGCAGCCTTTGACCCGTCCCGCCCCGCAGCCTTTGACCCGTCCCGCCCCCCCGAGTTCCCGCGTCATGTGGTGACCGCGGTCCTCGTCTCCCACGACGGCGCCCGCTGGCTGCCCGACGCCCTCGCCGGGCTGCTCGGCCAGGAGCGCCCCGTGCAGTACGCGGTGGCCGCCGACACCGGCAGCGCGGACGACTCCGCCCGGCTGCTCACCGACGCTCTCGGCGACGCCAATGTGCTGCACCTCGCCCGCCGCACGGGCTTCGGCCAGGCCGTCGAGGAGGCGAGCCGCACCGCCCCGCTCCTCACCCCGGAAGAGCTGCCGTATCTCAAGCGCCCCAGCGGCTGGGACCCCGTCACCCGCTCCTGGCGCGACGACGCCTACGACCTGCCCGAACTGCCGCACGGCGAGCCCATCCAGTGGCTCTGGCTGCTGCACGACGACTGCGCCCCCGCGCCCGACGCCCTCGCCGAGCTGCTCCGGGTCGTCGACAACGAAATGGAGCTGGGCCGCGACGACGTGGCGGTCGTCGGCCCCAAGCTGCGCGGCTGGTACGACCGACGGCAGCTGCTGGAGGTCGGCGTCTCCATCGCCAACTCCGGACGCCGCTGGACCGGCCTGGACCGCCGCGAACAGGACCAGGGCCAGCACGACCACGTCCGTACCGTGCTGTCCGTCTCCACCGCCGGCATGCTCATCCGGCGCGATGTATTCGAACGGCTCGGTGGCTTCGACCGCCGGCTGCCCCTGATGCGCGACGACGTCGACCTGTGCTGGCGAGCCCACACCGCGGGACACCGCGTCCTGATCGCCCCCGACGCTGTCGTACGGCACGCCGAGGCCGCCTCCCGCGAGCGCCGCACCGTCGACTGCGTCGGCCGCACCGCGGCCTCCCCGCACAAGGTCGACAAGGCCGGCGCCGTGTACACCCTCCTCGTCAACACCCGCGGCGCCGCCCTGCCCTGGGCGTTCCTGCGGCTCGTGTTCGGCACCCTCCTGCGGACCGTCGCCTACCTGGTCGGCAAGGTCCCCGGCCAGGCCGTCGACGAGATCCGCGGCCTGCTCGCCACCCTGCTGCGCCCGGGCCGGATCTTCGCCGCGCGGCGCCGCCGCGGACCCTCGCAGATCGACAAGGGCGAGCTGCGCCCGCTCTTCCCGCCGCCCGGCGCCACCATCCGGGCCACCGTGGAACAGCTCGCCGCCAACTTCACCAGCAGCTCCGACGACACCCTCCGGGCCGGCCGGCACGGCGGCGCCGTGGAGTCCGGGCCCGGCGGCGACGACGCCGAGTTCCTGGAGCTCGAGCAGTTCGCCCGGCTCAAGCGGATCGCCCGCAATCCCGGCCCCGTGCTCTTCCTGGCGCTGCTGGCCATCTCCCTGATCGCCTGCCGCGCCCTGCTCGGCGGCGGCGCGCTCGGGGGCGGCGCCCTGCTGCCCGCCCCGGCCGGCACCGGCGAGCTGTGGTCCCGCTTCGCCGACTCCTGGCATCCGGTCGGCGCGGGCGGCAGCCCGTCCGCCCCGCCCTACCTCGCCGTCATCGCGACCCTCGCCGCGATCCTGTTCGGCTCCACCGGACTCGCCATCACCGTCCTGCTGGTCGCCTCGGTGCCGCTCGCCGGATTCACCGCCTACTTCGCCTCCCGGCCGCTCGTCACCTCCCGGCTGCTGCGCGCCTGGGCGGCCATCGCCTACGCCTTCCTGCCCGCCACCACCGGCGCCCTGGCAGCCGGCCGCATCGGCACCGCCGTACTCGCCGTGCTGCTGCCGCTCATCGCGCGCGCCGGTATCGCCGCCAGCGGCCTCGCGAACCGGTCCGGCGCGCACGGCAGTTGGCGCGCCACCTGGGCGTACGCACTGCTGCTGACCATCACCACGGCCTTCACACCGATCGTCTGGCCGATCGCGCTGCTGCTCGGCTTCGGTGTGCTCGTCCTGCGCCGCGGCGACCTCGTCGCCCACGCCGTGCGCTTCCTCGCCCAGGTCGGCACCCCGCTGCTGATCCTCGCCCCCTGGTCGCTGACCCTGTTCCCGGCCGGCTTCTTCAAGGAAGCCGGCCTGGCGTACGGCACCTCGGCCGCCTCCGCGTTCGACCTGCTCGGCGCGAGCCCCGGCGGCCCCGGCACCGTGCGGGGCCTGATGCTCATCGGCATCGTCCTCGCCGCCCTCGGCGCACTGCTGCGCTCCCAGCGGCAGCTGGGCATCCGCACCGCCTGGGCGGTCGCCCTGGTCGCCCTCGTCTTCGCCGTCCTGTCCAACAGGTCCGCCTGGGCCGGACCGGCCACGCTCGTCTACGGCATCGCGCTGCTGGCCGCCGCCGCCCTCGGCGCCGACGGTGCACGCGCGCGTGTGGCCGAGCAGAGCTTCGGCTGGCGCCAGCCCCTCGCCGCCCTGATCGCCCTCGCCTGCGTCGTGGGCCCGCTGCTGGTCGCCGCCGGCTGGATGATCCGCGGCGCCGACAACCCCCTGAAGCGCCGCGACCCGACCCAGGTGCCCGCGTTCGTCGCCGAGGACTCCACCACCGGCGACCGGGCCCGCACCCTGATCCTGGACAGCGACTCCACCGCGCGCGTGCGCTACACCCTGGTCCGCGGCTCCGGCGCCCGCATGGGCGACGCCGAGATCAGCTCCGCCGACGGCCAGAACACCCGGCTGGACAAGGTCGTCGCCAACCTCATCGCGGGCTCCGGCGCCGACCAGGCCGACGAGCTCGGCGGCTTCGCGGTGCGCTACGTCCTCGTCCACAAGGGCGCACCCCGCGACATCACCCGCGTCCTCGACACCACCCCCGGCCTGACCCGGCTCAGCCAGCAGAACGGCAGCGCCCTGTGGCGGGTCGACCAGGAGGTCTCCCGCGCCACCCTGCTCCCCGCCGGCGGCTCGGGCACCGCCCAGCCGGTCAGCGCGGGACCGGTGGAGATCCACACGACCGTCCCGTCCGGCGCGGACGGCCGTGTCCTGCGTCTCGCCGACACCGCCTCCGCCGGCTGGACGGCCACCCTGGACGGCAAGCCGCTCACCCGCACCACGGTCGACGGCTGGGCTCAGGGCTTCCAACTGCCCTCCACCGGCGGCAAGCTGGACGTCACCTACGACGACCCGATCACCCACACCGCCTGGCTGTGGGCCCAGGGCGCGCTCGCCGTCGTCCTGGTCGTCCTCGCCCTGCCCGGCCGGCGCCGCGACGTCGACGACGACATGCCCGAGGAGGAGCCGCTGCCCGCCCAGGCCACCGCCGGCGAGGGCCGCCGCGCCCGCCGCCTGCGGGCCCAGGCCGAGGAGCAGGCCACCGATGAGCAGCCCGGCGACGAACAGCCCGCCGCACCGCCCCCGCCGACGGAGCCCGCGGCCGCCGTACCCCACCAGCAGTCCTACGAAGAGTGGGACCAGGCTTCCTACATGAACGCCGGATACCCCGGTTACGGAGCCGACCAGTACCAGAACGCCGGCCAGTACCAGCCCCCCGGCTACGACCAGCAGGCGTACCAGGCCGCCGACCCCTACCAGACAGGCCAGTACGACCCGTACGCCTACGGCGGTACGGCCGACCAGATGCCCTACGACCCGACGGCCTACCAGCAGGGCTACGACCCGGCGTACGACCCCGCCCAGCAGGGCTACGACCCGGCCCAGCACCCCCACGGCACCGGCAGCGAGCGCCCCGACGGGAGCCAGCAGTGAACCGCACCACCCTGTCCCTGATCGCCGCCACCACCGCGCTGGCCGCCGTCACCGCGTTCGCCGCGCTGGACGGCCCGTCCGCGTCCGGGGCCGCCGCCCCCGAGGCGGCCGCGTATCTCCCGGTGGAGCGCACGAGCCTGCTGTGCCCGGCGCCGAGCATCTCGGACATCGCCGACACGTCGTACACGTCGTTCACCCCCGTCACCCAGGGCACGGCAAGCAGCGGCAAGGCCCAACTCCAGGCGGTCGACGAGCAGTCCGGGGACGGCACGGACAACTCCCAGACCGGCAAGGGCTCCAAGAACTCCAAGAACTCCAAGAACTCCAAGGGCGCGAAGAAGACGTCGGACACACCGCTGCTCACCCCGAAGGCACCGGGCACTCCCGTCACCGGCGACAGCTCCGGCGCCGACACCCCCGCGCTCATCGGCACCGCCGACGGGAGGTTCGCGCCCGGCTGGACCGTGCAGGAGACCACCGAGGTCGCCGCCGGCACCGGCCGTGGCCTGCAGGGCGTCACCTGCACGGAAGCGGACACCGACTTCTGGTTCCCGGGCGCCAGCACAGCTGCGAGCCGCACCGACTACGTCCATCTGACCAACCCCGACGACTCCGCCGCGGTCGTCGACATCGAGCTGTACGGCAAGGACGGCGCGCTCAAGTCCTCGCTGGGGGAGAACCTCACCGTCCCGCCGCACGCGAGCAAGCCGATCCTGCTCTCCACGCTCACCGACCAACGGCAGCCCGACCTGACCGTGCACGTCAGCGTGCGCAGCGGCCGGGTCGGCGCGTCCGTGCAGGCCCTGGACGACAAGGTGGGCGGCGACTGGCTGGCCGCGGCCGCCGACCCGGCCGGCAGCCTGGTCCTGCCCGGCATCCCGAAGGACGCCACCGACGTCCGTCTGATCGCCTTCACGCCCGGCGGCGACGACGCCGACCTCAAGGTCCGCCTGGCCTCGCCGGACGGCCTGATCACCCCGGCGGGCAGCGAGACCCTGCATGTGAAGTCGGGTATGACGACCACGGCCGACCTCGGCGCCGTGACCCGCGGCGAGGCGGGCTCCCTGGTCCTGACCCCCACGGACCAGTCGGTCCCGGTCGTGGCGGCTCTCCAGGTCGTCCGAGGCAAGGGCGACAAACAGGAGACGGCCTTCATCCCGGCCACCGCCCCCGTCGGCACGCGCGCGACCTCGGCCGACAACAGCGCCAACGGCACGACCCTCGCCCTGACCGCCCCCACCGCCACCGCCACGGTCAAGGTCACCGCCTCGGCGGGCAGCGAGGGCGGCACGCCGACGACAAAGACGTACACCATCAAATCCGGCACCACCGAGGACGTCCCGGCCCCCGTCCCGGCCGGCCTCCAGGGCACCTACGCGCTCACCGTCGAAGCGGTCTCCGGCGGCCCGGTCTACGCCTCCCGCACCCTCTCCGCCACAGAATCCGGAATCCCCGGCTTCACCATCCAAACCCTCCCCAGCGACCGAGGAATGGTCGCAGTACCAAAGACAACCCAGGACCTGTCGGTCCTGCAGAAGTAGCCCGAGCCCCTTCGAAGCCCTGGCAACAGAGGCCCCCCGCACGCCGCCGCAGCCAGTCGTACCCCTGAGCCGGCGCCCACCCGACAGCGCCCGTCGCCCCGCGCAGCTGCGGGTTTCCGCACGCCGCCGCTGCGGGCAGTTGTGCGGCAGGTCCGGCGCGCACCCGGCAGGGGCCGTCGTACCCGCGCAGCTGCGGGTTTTCGTGTGCCGCCGCTGCGGGCAGTTGTGCCTCCCTCAGTGCCTTGAGAGCCTGGGGGACCCCCAGGCGGCACGGGTGGGCGGTGGGGGTCCCCCCGCTCGAGCGAAGCCGAGAGTGGGGGGAGGCACCCCGCCGGCGCGGGTAAGCGAAACGCCCCGTCGTCCAGGGGCAGCACCGGGCATCCCTCAAGCGCGAGCAAGGGAACCCACTTCCGCCCAGCCACAGCGCAGCGGAACCAGGTAGCACAGAGCACCCACACAGGGCTCCGCCGGGCCTAATCCTCCCCGTACCGAGGATCCACAGTCTCCGGAGTCAACCCGAGCAGCTCCGCCACCTGCTCCACGACCACCTCGTGCACCAGCGCGGCCCGCTCATCCCGCCCCTTGGTCCGGATCTCCACCGGCCGCCGATACACCACCACTCGCGCCCGCCGCCCGTCCCGCGCGGGAACGACCCCGCCCAACGGCACGGCCTCCTCACTCCACAGCTGCTCACCCCGCCCCTCCAGCCGGGGCACCTCCAGCACGAGGAAATCGATGTCGGCCAGCTGCGGCCACCGCCGCTCAAGACGCTCCACCGAGTCCTGCACCAGGTCCGCGAACACATCGGCGCGGCTGGCCGCCAGCGGCACCTGCGGCGGTGCGATCGGCCCCCGCATGCCCCGCCCGTGGCGATCACGGCGACGAGGCCCGGGGCCGGCGGCACGGGGCGGTACACGGTTGTCCATCACTGGGGAAGCGTAGTCCTCGCACGCTCTGCCCGCCCGGCCCCACACGGCGACGGCCTCCGCACCCCCACACCAACCAGCGACTTCCCGCCGCCCCTGTCCGTAGGGGGCGTCCCGCACGTCCCCTCGGCCGATCAGCCCGCCGCCGATCAGCCCCCACACGACTCCGAACGGCCGCCGCCACCCCCGTGTCACAGGATGACCATTCCGGACAACGTCTGGCGCGTTTCCGTAACCCTCCAAGACCGCCGAACTCAAGGCAATTGATGGTGTTCGTACCGGCTCGTGACCGTATCGACTCACGCCCCAAACCTGCCGAGACCCCGTCGCCGCAGGTCAACAGGGCTTCCCCGAAGGGGTGTGTGGGGCGTTTCACAGCACGACACGGTGGAGTGACGTGGTGGAGAGTCGTCGCGGCCCGCTCAAGAGTGCGGTACCGTCCAACGTCGTGAGCCCTGTACGTCGCTGTTCGCGCACCGCCTGCGGCCGACCCGCCGTCGCGACGCTGACGTACGTCTACGCCGACTCGACCGCGGTCCTCGGCCCGCTCGCCACCTACGCCGAGCCGCACTGCTACGACCTGTGCGCCGAGCACTCCGAACGCCTCACCGCCCCCCGCGGCTGGGAGGTCGTCCGCCTCCTCGACGGCTCCGCTCCCGCGCGGCCCAGCGGAGACGATCTGGAAGCGCTCGCCAACGCGGTGCGCGAGGCGGCCCGCCCCCAGGAGCGCGCGGCCGAAGCGGGCGGCGGCGGAGCCCGTACGGCGGACCCCATGGAGGTCGCCCGCCGCGGCCACCTCCGCGTCCTGCGTTCACCGGACAACTGATCCGGACACCCGAGCCACCCCGGATTCATGCATGCACGGATCACGTCTCGGTGGCCACATGGTGTCCGCACACCTCGCCCTTACCCCCGCCGGGTAGTTTGTGGGCACCCATAGGACTTTCAGGAGGGTTGGCTGTGACTGCTGATCTGTCGCAGATCGTGAAGGCGTATGACGTACGCGGAGTGGTTCCGGACCAGTGGGACGAGTCACTGGCCGGGCTCTTCGGCGCCGCCTTCGCGGAGGTGACGGGTGCTTCGGCGATCGTCGTCGGCCACGACATGCGGCCCTCGTCCCCGGGCCTGACCCGCGCCTTCGCGCGTGGCGCGGCGGACCGCGGTGTGGACGTCACCGAGATCGGCCTGTGCTCCACGGACCAGCTGTACTACGCCTCGGGCGCGCTGAACCTGCCCGGCGCCATGTTCACCGCCTCGCACAACCCGGCCCAGTACAACGGCATCAAGCTGTGCCGTGCCGGCGCCGCGCCGGTCGGCCAGGACACCGGCCTCGCGCAGATCCGCGAACTGGTCGAGCAGTGGCTGGAGTCGGGCGCCCCCGAGCCGGTCGCCGAGCCGGGAACCCTGAGCACCCGCGAGACGTTGGACGATTACGCGGAGCACCTCCGCTCCCTCGTCGACCTGACCTCCATCCGCCCCCTGAAGGTCGTGGTCGACGCCGGCAACGGCATGGGCGGCCACACGGTCCCCACGGTCTTCGCCGGCCTGCCCCTGACCCTCGTCCCGATGTACTTCGAACTGGACGGCACCTTCCCCAACCACGAGGCCAACCCGCTCGACCCGGCCAACCTCGTGGACCTGCAGAAGCGGGTACCGGCCGAGGGCGCCGACCTCGGCATCGCCTTCGACGGCGACGCCGACCGCTGCTTCGTCGTGGACGAGCACGGTGACCCGGTCTCCCCGTCCGCGGTCACCGCCCTGGTCGCCGCGCGCGAACTCGCCCGCAACGGCGGCGAGGGCACGATCATCCACAACCTGATCACGTCCCGTACGGTCCCGGAGGTCGTGCAGGAGAACGGCGGCACCCCGGTCCGCACCCGAGTCGGCCACTCCTTCATCAAGGCCGAGATGGCCCGCACCGGAGCGATCTTCGGCGGCGAGCACTCCGCGCACTACTACTTCAAGGACTTCTGGAACGCCGACACGGGCATGCTGGCCGCCCTGCACGTCCTCGCCGCCCTCGGCGGCCAGGAGGGCCCGCTGTCCGCCCTCGTCGCCCAGTACGACCGCTACACCGGCTCCGGCGAGATCAACTCCACCGTCGCCGACCAGTCCGCCCGCCTCGCCGCGATCCGCTCCGCGTACGAGGGCCGCGCCGGCATCACCCTCGACGACCTCGACGGCCTCACGGTCGCCGCCCCCGACTGGTGGTTCAACGTCCGCCCCTCCAACACCGAGCCCCTCCTCCGCCTGAACGCGGAGGCAAAGGACGAGGCCACGATGACCAAGATCAGGGACGAGGCCCTGGCCATCATCAGGGCCTGACACACCCCGGGCTCTCCGGCGGCCGGCCCCGAGCCCAGCGCCTTCGCATACAGCCGCCGGAGCCCCCTGGACGGCACCCGCAGCCCGGCTCAGCCCATCCAGCAGCGGTACGCTGACCAGCGGCCGAAGAAAACTCCGCTCTCGAAGGGACACCTCATGCCGCTCGAAGCCGGCCTCCTGGAGATCCTCGCCTGCCCGGCCTGCCACGCCCCCCTCAAGGAGCAGGACACCGAGCTGATCTGCACCGGCCAGGACTGCGGCCTCGCCTACCCGGTCCGCGACGACATCCCGGTCCTTCTCGTGGACGAGGCCCGCCGCCCCGGGTGACGAGACCCATCCCGTCGTAGAACCCCTCGTAGCGAAAGAGGCGCCCGCCGCGCAGCGAAGAGGCGCCACCCCCTGGAAAAGGCTCCGCACAGGACGCCAGGCGACCGGAGGCTGCCGCCATGCTGGACGAATCGCTGCTCGACACCCCGGAGGGCCTCGCCGAGGCCGACCGCCGAGGCCTGCTGCGCGGCGCCGCCGAGGCCGGCGCCCGCGTCCGTACCGCCGTCCGGCACGCCGCCGAGGCCGGCGTCGGCGACCTCAAGCCAGACGGTCGCCCCCGTGCCGTCCTCATCGCGGGACCCGGCGCCGCCGCCACCCACACCGCCGACCTCCTCGACACCCTGGCCGGCGTCGGCAGCCCCGTGGTCCGCCTGGCCCCGACCGGCGTCGCCCCGGCCGCCGGCGCCCTTCGCTGGGAACTCCCGGGCTGGGCCGGCTCCGTCGATCTGCTCCTGATCACCACCCCGGACGGCACCGAACCCAGCCTCTCCCTCCTCGCCGACCAGGCCTACCGCCGCGGCTGCTCGCTGGTCGCCGTGGCCCCGCCCACACCCCGCTCGCCGACGCGGTCGCCGGCGCCCACGGCCTGTTCGTACCGATGGCCACAGCGCCGTACGACCAGGAGGAACCGCTCGCCGCGTCCTCCCCGGGCGTCTTCTGGGCGCTGCTCACCCCGCTGCTGGCGCTGCTGGACCGCATCGGGCTGCTCAGCGCCCCGCCGGACGCCCTGGAGAAGGTCGCCGACCGCCTCGACCACATCGCCGAGCGCTGCGGCCCCGCCATCGCGACCTACAGCAACCCGGCCAAGACCCTGGCCGCCGAACTCGCCGACGCGCTTCCCGTGGTGTGGACGGAGGGGCCCTCGGCGGGCCCCGCCGGGCACCGTTTCGCCGCCGCCATCGCCGAACTCGCCGGCCGCCCCGCGCTCGTCGCCGAACTCCCCGAGGCGCTCGCCGCGCACAGCGCGCTGCTGGCCGGCCCGCTGGCCGCCAGCGCCGACCCCGAGGACTTCTTCCGCGACCGCGTCGAGGAGCCGCCCGCGCTGCACGCGCGCGTGGTGCTGCTGCGCGACCGCCCGAGCAGCGGCCTCACCGCCGCCCCAGCCGCCCGTGACCTGGCCCTCAGTCACGACACACCGATCAGCGAACTCGAACCGGAGGAGGGCGGCGAACTGGAGACCCTCGCGGAACTGATCGCCGTCACGGATTTCGCCGCCGTTTACCTGGCGCTCGCTTCGAGAGCCTGATCTGGCTACGGGCCGGAACACCCGCGCCCACCACCAGCACGGCGACCGGCGACGCGGCCGGCGCCGGCGGAGCAGCCGTACGTACGGAGACAGAGAAGACACATGGACCGCCTCGACAACACCATCCGCCCCTACGCCTGGGGTTCGACCACCGCCGTCCCGCACCTCCTCGGCGTCGAGCCGACCGGTGAGCCACAGGCGGAGATGTGGATGGGCGCGCACCCGGGCGCCCCCTCGCGCACCGAGCGCGGGACGCTCGTCGAGGTCATCGACGCCAACCCGGAGGCCGAGCTGGGCAAGGCGGCCGTAGCGAAGTTCGGCCCGCGGCTGCCCTTCCTCCTCAAGATCCTCGCCGCCGGCGCGCCCCTCTCCCTCCAGGTGCACCCCAACCTGGAGCAGGCCAAGGAGGGTTACGCCGACGAGGAGCGCCGCGGTATCCCGGTCGACGCCCCGCACCGCAACTACAAGGACGCCAACCACAAGCCCGAACTGATCTGCGCGCTCACCGAGTTCGACGGCCTGTGCGGCTTCCGCGATCCCGTCCAGGCGGCCGACCTGCTCGCCGGGCTCGGCGTCGACTCCCTCAAGCCGTACGTCGACCTGCTGCACGCCACCCCCGAGGACGCGGCCCTGCGCGAGGTCCTCACGGCGATCCTCACCGCCGACCCGGACGAGATGGCGCACACGGTCGCCGAGGCCACCGCCGCCGCCACTCGCCTCGGCGGCGCCTACGCCCCCTACGCCGACATCGCCCACCACTACCCGGGCGACCCCGGCGTCATCGCGGCCATGCTGCTCAACCACGTCCGCCTGCAGCCCGGCGAGGCCCTGTTCCTCGGCGCCGGCATCCCGCACGCGTACCTGAACGGCCTCGGCGTCGAGATCATGGCCAACTCCGACAACGTCCTGCGCTGCGGCCTGACCCCCAAGCACGTCGACGTCCCCGAACTGCTGCGCATCGTCCGCTTCGAGGCGAGCGACCCGGGCGTGCTGCGCCCCGAGGCCTCCCCGGACGGAGAGGAGGTCTACGCGACGCCGATCGACGAGTTCCGGCTGTCCCGATATGTCCTCCCCGAGAACGGCACCGCCCACGACCTCACCCGCGACACCCCGCAGATCCTGCTCTGCACGGCCGGAGCCGTCCGCGCCGGCGACCACGAGCTGAGCGCGGGTCAGTCGGTCTTCGTCCCGGCCGGCGAGAAGACGGAGATCTCGGGCGCGGGTACGGTCTTCCGCGCCACTGTGCTCGTCTGACCGATCGTACGGCCAGGGCTGTGGACAGTCTGTGGATCATATGACCGGGGTTGTGTATATCTGACGCGCCGGGGCCCGGCCGGGCTGCAAGAATGGCCCACCGGCAAAGGCCGGGCAAAGCCGGGCGCACGCCTGGCCGGCACGGACGTACGAGGACCCGTCCGGACGGCGGGACGTACGGGGCGACAGAGGCGAAGGGACACGCGTACACATGAGCGCGTCAGGCGGTACGAAGGCGATCGTGGCGGCACTCGGCGCCAACCTCGCGATCGCGGCATCGAAGTTCGTGGCGTTCGCGTTCAGCGGCTCCTCCTCGATGCTCGCCGAGGGCGTCCACTCGCTCGCCGACTCCGGCAACCAGTTCCTGCTGCTCATCGGCGGCAAGAAGGCCCAGCGCGAGGCCACCCCGCAGCACCCCTTCGGCTACGGCCGTGAGCGGTTCATCTACGCCTTCCTGGTCTCGATCGTCCTGTTCTCCATCGGCGGCATGTTCGCCATCTACGAGGGCTACGAGAAGATCAGCCACCCTCACAAACTGGAGAACTGGTACTGGCCGGTGGGCGTCCTGGTCTTCGCGGTCATCGCCGAGGGCTTCTCCTTCCGCACGGCGATCAAGGAGTCCAACGAGCTGCGCGGCAGACTCTCCTGGGCCCAGTTCATCCGCCGCGCCAAGGCGCCCGAACTGCCCGTCGTCCTGCTGGAGGACTTCGGCGCGCTCATCGGCCTGGTCCTCGCCCTCCTCGGCGTCGGCCTGTCCGTGCTCACCGGCGACGGCGTCTGGGACGGCATCGGCACCGTCTGCATCGGTGTCCTGCTCGTCTGCATCGCCCTGGTCCTGGCCGCCGAGACCAAGTCGCTGCTGCTGGGCGAGGCCGCGGGCCTGGACGCGATCCAGAAGATCGAGGAGGCGACCGTCGACGGCGCCACGGTCACCGGCGTCATCCACATGCGCACGCTGCACCTCGGCCCCGAGGAACTGCTGATCGCCGCCAAGATCGCCGTTCAGCACGACGACACGGCCGCCGAGGTCGCGAACGCCATCAACGCCGCCGAGGCCCGCATACGCGCCGCCGTCCCGATCGCCCGCGTCATCTACCTCGAACCGGACATCTACAGCGAGGCCGAGGCCGCCAAGGGCCCCGACCCGGAGGCCACCCCGGGCGGCCCGAACCCGCACGCCACCGGTCACTGAGGCTCTTCAGCCGCAGGAGGGTTCTCACCCCTGTGTCGGCTGCACCGGCCACGGCACGGGCGGCACCGGCGGCGCCTTCCGTCGTCGTACGACGACGAAACCGATCCCCAGCCCGATACCGGTGAGGACCAGCACCGCACCGAGGAGCAGGGCCGTACCCAGCACAACCGCCGCCGAACGGTCGTCGGTCACCCGGCCCCGCACGGCGTCCACCGGGACCGTCCCGCCGTGGTCCGCGCGGAAGAAGCGCGAGTCCATGGCATCGGCCCGGTGGTCGCCCAGCAGGAAGAGCCGGCCCTGCGGCACCTTCACGTCGTACGAGAGGTGCACACCGTCGGCATCGCCCCCGCTGACGTAGGGCTCCTTGATCGGCTCGCCGTTCACGGTGACCCGCTCCTCGCCGCCCACGAGGGCGCAGCAGGCCACCCGGTCGCCGCCCACCCCGATCACCCGTTCCACCCCACCGGACGTGACACGCCCCGGCGCCGTGAACATCACGACATCGCCGCGCCGTACCTCGCTGCCGTCGACCTTCTCCCACACGATTTGCTGGCCCGGTGTGTATGTCGGCGACATGCTTCCGCTCGACAGGGTGCCCCTGCCGTACGCACTGTTCGCATAGACGGCGGTGCCGATCCCCAGCCCAAGCCCCAGCAGCCCCACCACGAGCGCCGCGATCCCAAGTCCCCGTCCCCGTCCCGAGCCCGCCATGTTCCCCGCCCTCCCCACGCGGCCCATCCGCGGCGCGGAGAATAGCGGCACTCTGTGAACACTTTGTGCCGCAGGACCGCGCACGCGGGCCCCGCACCGCAAGCGGGGGGACCCGCATCCCTCCGCTCAGCTCACCCGACCTCACCGAGCACGTCGAGAACCGCCCGCTCGTCCGGCGCCGCCAGCAGCCGCTCCCGGAACCCGTCATCCATCAACTTGCGCGAGAGCAGCGCGAGGATCCGCAGATGCTCATCACCCGCGGCCGCCTCCGGCACAGCGATCATGAAGACCAGCCGGGCCTTCGTACCGTCCAGTGATCCCCACTCGACGCCCTCGGCGGACCGCGCGAACCCGACGACCGGCGCGGTCACCGCATCGGTCTTGGCATGCGGGATGGCGATCTCCTCCCCGAGCCCGGTAGTCCCCTGCTCCTCGCGCCGCAACGCGACGGCCACCAATTCATCCACATCACCGACCCGCCCACTACGGCTGAGCAGCTCGGCCATCTCCCGTATGGCGGCCCCCTTGTCCCCGGCCCCGAGCCCGACCTTCACCGTCCGCCCACTGAGATACCCGGAAAGCACCTCGGGCCGACCGGCCGCCGCCTCTCGCCCCTCCGAAACAAGCACCGATTCCGAACCCGCAGGCGCGACCTGCTCAGGCACGACCAACCCCGAACCCGCACCCGAAAGCGCAGGAACGGCCCCGGCCACCGCCCCTCGCCGCCCCCGCAGCCCACTCACATCGACCAACGTCACGGTCGCCAACGCAGTGACCACCGACCCGATCACCACGGCGACAAAGAACATCGGCACCCCACTCACCGCACCCAGCACCGCCACAATCGGCCCCCCGTGCGGCACCGCGTCCTTCACCCCGGCCAGCCCCGCGACCGCCCCGGCCACCGCCCCACCGAGCATGTTCGCCGGAATGACCTGCGCCGGCCGCGCCGCCGCGAACGGAATCGCACCCTCCGAGATACCGAAGCACCCCATGAACAGCGCCGCGAGCCCCGTCTCCCGCTCCTGCTCGGTGTACAGCCGCCGACGGATCAGCGTGGCCAGGCCCTGCCCCAGAGGCATCACCGGAATCGCGGCCGCGCACATACCCATCACCGTCTGGTTGCCGCTCGCGATGAGCCCGGCACCGAACAGGAACGCCGTCTTGTTGACCGGCCCGCCCATATCGAAGGCGATCATCAGCCCGAGAATCGCACCGAGCAGAATCGCACTCGTCCCCGTCATCCCGCCGAGCCAGCTCGTCAGATGCTCGAACACCCAGGAGATCGGCTTGCCGATGACATAGATGAAGAACAGCCCGAGCGCCGTCGTCGCCACGATCGGGATCACGATGATCGGCATGATCGGCTGCACGAACTTCGGCACCCGGACCTTCTTGATCCACAACACCAGATACCCGGCGAGGAACCCGGTCACGATCGCCCCGATGAAGCCCGCGCCCGCCTTGGAGTCGTACAGCTCACCCGTGTTGGCGATCCAGCCGCCGATCATGCCCGGCACCAGCGCCGGCCGGTCGGCGATCGCGTAGGCGATATAGCCGGACAGGATCGGGATCATCAGCTGGAAGCCGATCCCGCCGATCGCGTTGACGTGCGCCCAGAAGGTGCCGTCCGGGATCACAAAGCCCTTGGACGTCGCATGCCCGCCGAGCGCGAGCGAGACCGCGATCAGCAGACCGCCGACGACCACGAACGGGATCATGTACGACACGCCGTTCATCAGCGCCTTGTACACCGGCCCCCGCTTCTTGCCGCCACCACCGGAAGCGGCCGCCGCACCCCCGGCGGCCCCGCCCGGCGCGTGCACGGGCGCCGACCGCACCCGCTCGATCAGCTGCTCGGGATGGTGGATGCCCTCGGCGACCCCGACCGTGAGCACGCGCTTGCCCGCGAAACGGCTCAGGTCGACGTCCTTGTCGGCGGCCACGATGACACCGTCCGCGCTTCTGACATCGTTGTCATCAAGGACGTTCTCGGCCCCGATGGATCCTTGGGTCTCCACTTTCATCTCGATGCCACGGCTCGCGGCGGCCTGCGCGAGCTTCTCCGCCGCCATGTACGTGTGCGCGATGCCGGTCGGGCAGGCGGTCACCGCCAGCAGCTTCAGCTGCCGCCCCTCGTCATCGCGGCCACCTGTGGAGGGCGGGCCGGCCGGACTGGTCACGTTGTTTCTCCTCACGCCTTCGTCGCACGAGGCACCGTCCCGGACACCTCGCGAGCGGAACCGGACGGCCCCGGCCCTTGTGCATCCTGCACCACCCCGCCCCCGGCCCCAAGGTGTGAAAGTCCCTGTTCGCACCGGTCCGTAGGCTTCCGTTCCACGGATTCCGCGCCCCCATCGGCCGCCCTCCTGCCCCCACGCCCGCCCCCCGAAACCGCCTCCCGTGCGGCGCGAACCATGCCCATGCGGACTGGGGCCGACGGGGCCGTCCGGTGTAGCTTGGGACGGAGCCAGACGTCGCTGCTGATGGCGGTCGGGCGGTCCCAGCGCGGGCCGACCGAGGGAGAGAGGGCCTCCGACGGACTGCGCTGCGCGTACGTGGGCATGCCTGTGTCCTCTTCTCGGGCATCTGTGTGTCCGCCGTCGCGCAGACCAGCCGTACCCACCTCGACCCAACTCCGAGGAGCAGCTCGCAATGACGACTGTCGAGAACCGACAGGACTTCAAGGTCGCCGACCTCTCGCTGGCCGACTTCGGCCGCAAGGAGATCACCCTCGCCGAGCACGAGATGCCCGGCCTGATGGCGATCCGCAAGGAGTACGCCGAGGCCCAGCCCCTCGCCGGCGCCCGCGTCACCGGTTCCCTGCACATGACCGTGCAGACCGCCGTGCTCATCGAGACCCTGGTCGCCCTCGGCGCCAAGGTCCGCTGGGCCTCCTGCAACATCTTCTCCACCCAGGACCACGCGGCTGCCGCCATCGCCGTCGGCCCGAACGGCACGCCCGACAACCCGCAGGGCATCCCGGTCTTCGCCTGGAAGGGCGAGACCCTCCAGGAGTACTGGTGGTGCACCGAGCAGGCGCTGACCTGGCCGGACAGCCCCACCGGCGGCCCGAACATGATCCTGGACGACGGCGGTGACGCCACCCTCCTCGTCCACAAGGGTGTCGAGTACGAGAAGGCCGGCGAGGTCCCCGCCCTGGACACCGCCGAGTCCGACGAGCACCGCGTCATCCTCCAGCTGCTGCACCGCACCCTGGGCGAGAACCCCCAGAAGTGGACCCAGCTGGCCTCCGAGATCCGCGGCGTCACCGAAGAGACCACCACCGGTGTCCACCGCCTGTACGAGATGCAGCGCGACGGCGTCCTCCTGTTCCCGGCGATCAACGTCAACGACGCCGTCACCAAGTCGAAGTTCGACAACAAGTACGGCTGCCGCCACTCCCTCGTCGACGGCATCAACCGCGCCACGGACACCCTGATCGGCGGCAAGACCGCCGTCATCTGCGGCTACGGCGACGTGGGCAAGGGCTGCGCCGAGTCCCTGCGGGGCCAGGGCGCCCGCGTGATCATCACCGAGATCGACCCGATCTGCGCGCTGCAGGCGGCGATGGACGGCTACCAGGTCACCACCCTGGACGAGGTCGTCGAGAGCGCCGACATCTTCGTCACCACCACCGGCAACAAGGACATCATCCTTGCGTCGGACATGGCGAAGATGAAGCACCAGGCGATCGTCGGCAACATCGGCCACTTCGACAACGAGATCGACATGACCGGCCTGGCGAAGATCCCGGGCATCGTCAAGGACGAGGTCAAGCCGCAGGTCCACACCTGGACCTTCCCGGACGGCAAGAAGATCATCGTGCTGTCCGAGGGCCGCCTGCTGAACCTGGGCAACGCCACCGGTCACCCGTCGTTCGTGATGTCCAACTCCTTCGCGGACCAGACCCTGGCCCAGATCGAGCTGTTCACCAAGCCCGACGAGTACCCGACCGGTGTCTACGTGCTTCCGAAGCACCTCGACGAGAAGGTCGCCCGTCTCCACCTGGACGCCCTCGGCGTCAAGCTGACGACGCTGCGCCCGGAGCAGGCCGCGTACATCGGTGTGGAGGTCGAGGGCCCGTACAAGTCGGACCACTACCGCTACTGAACCGGCGATCTCCTGATCCCGCTCGCCGGGGAGCACTTCGGTGCACCGCCGCGCTCCCCGGCAGCAGGTCCTCCGAGGCAGGCCCCCGCACCCCCGTGCCGGGGGCCTGCCCCTTTGGTCTCCGGCCGGCACCGCACCAGCAGCGCACGGCCGGAGCGTCACCCCGTCAGAATCCAGGACCCCCATGCCCCGCGGCCGCTATTCGCTCCACGATCCGCACGATCACACCCCCCTCGGTGAAGAACACTTCCAGTGCGCGCCCGGCCCTTCCGGCTGGCGCTATGTCTCCCGATTGACCGGCCCCGCCGGCGATCACCGCGGCTCGGTCGACCTCGCCCTGGACGACCTCGGCCGCCCCATCCGCCTAGAACTCCACGCGGGCGACTGGCAGGTGCGCGGCGCCGCCCTCGACGGCGTCACCTGGGTCCGCACCGACCCCACCGGAACCCACGCCACCGAAGGCAATGTGCGCGCCCACGCCTTCACCGGCACGTCCCCCGCGTTCCTCGTCGCCACCGCCCGTCTCCTGCGCCTCACCCCCTCGTCCGACGCGACCCGCGTACGCCTGGTCGCCTTCACGGACCCGGTCCTCGCCCCCCGCACCGTGGATCAGTCCTGGGCCCTGGTGAACAGCGAAGCACACGCCACTGACAACGGCCCCCTGACCGTGGACGAATACCAGGTCACAGCCCTGGACACCGGCGAACGGCACACCGTCCACATCGCCGGCGACGTCGTCCTGGCCGCACCCGGAATCGAGCTGGAGGACCTCCAGTCACCGCCGTCGACGTTCCACTGAGCGCCGGAACCGACGAGCCCGACGAGCCCGGCGAGACCGACGAGTTCGCCGGAAACAGGAGCTGAGCGGATGCCGCGCTACGCCGGCGGCGCGAAACCCGTGGCCGGGCGGTCGGCCGACGGGTGATCGTGCGGAGGCACGGCCGGCGGATGGTCGCTCGGCGCTACGGCGGGCGGTGTGAGCGGAGCCCGTGGCTGCCGAGCCCAGTCCTGGGGCCGATCAGGCTGACCGGGATACTGCGGCCAGGCCTCAGCAGCAGCGGGCGGCTGATTTACGGCCGGCGCATCGGGCTCGGCCACCGGTGGGGCGAAGCCACCGGCACCGACAGCCCGCCGGGCCTCACGCGACTGCCGCTCATGCAGGACCGCTGCCAGAAAGGCGGCCGCCGGGAGATCCCGCGGCACCGAAGCGCCCGTCCGCGCCACGAGGTCGGCTGCCAGCCGCTGGGCCATCCCCAGCGATACCTGCGGATCGAGCTGCCCCATCCGGCTCAGATACTGCCGGACCGCAAGCCACAGCCCGTCCGGCACCGCCGACAGATCCAGCTCGGCGAACCGCCCTGCGAGCCACGGAGGCGGCGGCGGAACGAAGGCGGCCCGGCCGGCCGGTATTCGCTCGTGTACGACCAGAGTGCCCGCGAACACGTCCCCGAGCCGCCGCCCTCGTACCGACACCAGCGAGGCGATGCAGGCGACCACACCGAACGTCAGCAGGATCTCGATCACACCGATCGCGCCCCGCACGAGCGCGTGCCGGAACCGGATCGGTCCACCGTCGTCCCGCACCACCCGGAGCCCGAAGGCCAGCTTCCCCAGCGAACGCCCGTGACTGAGCGTCTCCACCGCGATCGGTCCGCCGACCAGCACCAGCAGAAACGTGGCGATCGACAGTGCCGTCTGCGCGGCCTCGTCCAGAGAAGCGGTCGACATCACCAACACGATGGTGACGACGACGTACCCGATCACAGCCACCACGAGGTCGAGCAACACGGCCAGCGCCCTGCTCGGCAACTTCGCCGGACGCAGTTCGAGCGCCACCGCCTCGCCCGTCACCAGCTCACTCACGTCCGCCGCCCTTCCCTGATCTGCCGCCGGAAGCGCAAGTCTGCCAAGCTGTGGGCGCATCGCGCCGCAGTACGACAAGCTGACAGCGATCAAGGGCATCCACGACGGACAGTCGACGACCAGCCGAGGAGCAGGCAGACCCGATGGACCTGGACGTCTTCGTCTCCGTACACCGAGCCGAATGGGACCGCCTGGACGCTCTGCTCCGCCGCCGGCGCCGCCTCAACGGTGCCGAGGCCGACGAACTCGTCGCCCTCTATCAGCGCACCGCCACCCACCTCTCCCTCATCCAGTCCAGCGCCCCGGACCCACAGCTGACCGGACGGCTCAGCCAACTCGTGGCACGCGCGCGTAGCGCCATCACCGGCACTCGCCGCGCCTCATGGCGCGATGTCACGCGATTCCTGGGCCAGGGCTTCCCAGCCGCGGTCTACCGAGCACGCCACTGGTGGATACCGACGGCACTGATATCCACCACCACGGCGATCCTCCTGGGCTGGTGGATAGGCACCCACCCGGACGTGCAGTCGAGCATCGCGGCGCCCAGCCAGCTCCGTGAGCTGACCCGCCCCGGCGGCGAGTACGAGACGTACTACTCCAGCCACCCCGCGGCGGCCTTCGCCGCGCAGGTGTGGACGAACAATGCGCAGGCGGCCGCGATGTGCCTGGTCCTGGGCATTTTCCTGGGCCTGCCGGTCCTCTGGATCCTCTTCGAGAACATGCTCAATCTGGGCGTCGGTTTCGGCCTGATGTCCTCCGCAGGCCGACTCGACACCTTCCTGGGGTTGGTCCTTCCGCACGGCCTGCTCGAACTGACCGCCGTCTTCGTCGCCGCCGGTACGGGGCTGCGTCTGGGCTGGACTCTCATAGACCCCGGTCCGCGCACCCGGCGCACCGCCCTAGCCGAGGAGGGACGCGCGGCGGTCGGCATGGCCATCGGCCTTGCCCTGGTCCTCTTCGTCTCCGGCGCCATAGAAGGCTTCGTCACCCCGTCCGGGCTCCCCACCTGGGCCCGCATCGGAATCGGCGTCCTGGCCGAGCTGGCATTCCTGACGTACGTCTTTGTGCTGGGCGGACGAGCGGTACGCGCAGGTGAGACCGGCGATCTCGAGGCAGCCGACCGCAGCGCCTCGGTCCCCACCGCTGCTTGATGTGCGTTCCACCCCTCTGAGCTGCTAGTCTCCTCTTCGCCCCACAAGAGCCGTTGACACGGAGGGCGTGGGGAGGTAGATTCAAACAGTTGCCTAGAAGTGGACAAGTTCCAGGGCAACCGATAGTCTCTACAAGCTACCTGAGAAGTCGCGAATGACATCTCGGAGAAGCACCCCCCGATTACTCAGAAATGAGCGGCTGGTTCGACCGGCC
>NZ_CM002285.1:5927437-5930817 GCF_000497445.1 Streptomyces roseochromogenus subsp. oscitans DS 12.976
GCTCATGGGTGGAACGTTGATTATTCGGCCGGGATCCTGGGTCGGAGGCTGCTAGTACTGCTCGTCAGAGCGTGGAACGCATGATCTTCGGACGGGGCCTGGCCGGGCACGCTGTTGGGTGTCTGAGGGAACGAACTTTCCTCAGTCGCCGGCCCCAGTGCACTCGGACCTGTTGGTTCGGGGTGATGGGTGGCTGGTCGTTGTTTGAGAACTGCACAGTGGACGCGAGCATCTGTGGCCAAGTTTTTAAGGGCGCACGGTGGATGCCTTGGCACCAGGAACCGATGAAGGACGTGGGAGGCCACGATAGTCCCCGGGGAGTCGTCAACCAGGCTTTGATCCGGGGGTTTCCGAATGGGGAAACCCGGCAGTCGTCATGGGCTGTCACCCTTGTCTGAACACATAGGGCAAGTGGAGGGAACGCGGGGAAGTGAAACATCTCAGTACCCGCAGGAAGAGAAAACAACCGTGATTCCGGGAGTAGTGGCGAGCGAAACCGGATGAGGCCAAACCTACGACGTGTGAGACCCGGCAGGGGTTGCGTCGTGGGGGTTGTGGGATCTCTCTTCCACGGTCTGCCGGCCGTGGGGCGAGTCAGAAACCGTTGATGTAGGCGAAGGACATGCGAAAGGTCCGGCGTAGAGGGTAAGACCCCCGTAGTCGAAACGTCAGCGGCTCGTTTGAGAGACACCCAAGTAGCACGGGGCCCGAGAAATCCCGTGTGAATCTGGCGGGACCACCCGCTAAGCCTAAATATTCCCTGGTGACCGATAGCGGATAGTACCGTGAGGGAATGGTGAAAAGTACCCCGGGAGGGGAGTGAAATAGTACCTGAAACCGTGTGCCTACAAGCCGTGGGAGCGTCGGACATCAGCTTGCTGGTGTCTCGTGACTGCGTGCCTTTTGAAGAATGAGCCTGCGAGTTTGCGGTGTGTTGCGAGGTTAACCCGGGTGGGGAAGCCGTAGCGAAAGCGAGTCCGAACAGGGCGCTGTAGTAGCACGCTCAAGACCCGAAGCGGAGTGATCTAGCCATGGGCAGGTTGAAGCGGAGGTAAGACTTCGTGGAGGACCGAACCCACCAGGGTTGAAAACCTGGGGGATGACCTGTGGTTAGGGGTGAAAGGCCAATCAAACTCCGTGATAGCTGGTTCTCCCCGAAATGCATTTAGGTGCAGCGTCGTGTGTTTCTTGCCGGAGGTAGAGCACTGGATAGGCGATGGGCCCTACCGGGTTACTGACCTTAGCCAAACTCCGAATGCCGGTAAGTGAGAGCGCGGCAGTGAGACTGTGGGGGATAAGCTCCATGGTCGAGAGGGAAACAGCCCAGAGCATCGACTAAGGCCCCTAAGCGTACGCTAAGTGGGAAAGGATGTGGAGTCGCACAGACAACCAGGAGGTTGGCTTAGAAGCAGCCACCCTTGAAAGAGTGCGTAATAGCTCACTGGTCTAGTGATTCCGCGCCGACAATGTAGCGGGGCTCAAGCGTACCGCCGAAGTCGTGTCATTGCAGTATATAGCCCCAACGGGTGCTGTGATGGGTAGGGGAGCGTCGTCTGCCGGGTGAAGCGGCACTGGAAGGTAGTCGTGGACGGTTGACGAGTGAGAATGCAGGCATGAGTAGCGATTCACACGTGAGAAACGTGTGCGCCGATTGACTAAGGGTTCCTGGGTCAAGCTGATCTGCCCAGGGTAAGTCGGGACCTAAGGCGAGGCCGACAGGCGTAGTCGATGGATAACCGGTTGATATTCCGGTACCCGCTGTGAAGCGTCAAACATCGAAACAGGCGATGCTAAGTCCGTGAAGCCGTTCCGGACCCTTCGGGGAATGGAAAGTGGTGGAGCCGACGGACCAGACTTGCAGTAGGTGAGTGATGGGGTGACGCAGGAAGGTAGTCCATCCCGGGCGGTGGTTGTCCCGGGGTAAGGGTGTAGGACGTTGTCCAGGTAAATCCGGGCAGCACATAGTCTGAGACCTGATGCCGAGCCGATTGTGGTGAAGTGGATGATCCTATGCTGTCGAGAAAAGCCTCTAGCGAGTTTCATGGCGGCCCGTACCCTAAACCGACTCAGGTGGTCAGGTAGAGAATACCGAGGCGTTCGGGTGAACTATGGTTAAGGAACTCGGCAAAATGCCCCCGTAACTTCGGGAGAAGGGGGGCCATTCCTGGTGAGAGGACTTGCTCCTCGAGCTGGGGGTGGCCGCAGAGACCAGCGAGAAGCGACTGTTTACTAAAAACACAGGTCCGTGCGAAGCCGTAAGGCGATGTATACGGACTGACGCCTGCCCGGTGCTGGAACGTTAAGGGGACCGGTTAGCTCACTTTCGGGTGGGCGAAGCTGAGAACTTAAGCGCCAGTAAACGGCGGTGGTAACTATAACCATCCTAAGGTAGCGAAATTCCTTGTCGGGTAAGTTCCGACCTGCACGAATGGCGTAACGACTTCTCGACTGTCTCAACCATAGGCCCGGTGAAATTGCACTACGAGTAAAGATGCTCGTTTCGCGCAGCAGGACGGAAAGACCCCGGGACCTTTACTACAGTTTGATATTGGTGTTCGGTTCGGCTTGTGTAGGATAGCTGGGAGACTGTGAAGCCCGTACGCCAGTGTGGGTGGAGTCGTCGTTGAAATACCAGTCTGGTCGTGCTGGATGTCTAACCTGGGTCCGTGATCCGGATCAGGGACAGTGTCTGATGGGTAGTTTAACTGGGGCGGTTGCCTCCTAAAGGGTAACGGAGGCGCCCAAAGGTTCCCTCAGCCTGGTTGGCAATCAGGTGTTGAGTGTAAGTGCACAAGGGAGCTTGACTGTGAGACCGACGGGTCGAGCAGGGACGAAAGTCGGGACTAGTGATCCGGCGGTGGCTTGTGGAAGCGCCGTCGCTCAACGGATAAAAGGTACCCCGGGGATAACAGGCTGATCTTCCCCAAGAGTCCATATCGACGGGATGGTTTGGCACCTCGATGTCGGCTCGTCGCATCCTGGGGCTGGAGTCGGTCCCAAGGGTTGGGCTGTTCGCCCATTAAAGCGGTACGCGAGCTGGGTTTAGAACGTCGTGAGACAGTTCGGTCCCTATCCGCTGTGCGCGTAGGAGTCTTGAGAAGGGCTGTCCCTAGTACGAGAGGACCGGGACGGACGAACCTCTGGTGTGCCAGTTGTTCTGCCAAGGGCATGGCTGGTTGGCTACGTTCGGGAGGGATAACCGCTGAAAGCATCTAAGCGGGAAGCCTGCTTCGAGATGAGGACTCCCACCCACTTGATGGGGTAAGGCTCCCAGTAGACGACTGGGTTGATAGGCCGGATCTGGAAGCCAGGTAACTGGTGGAGGTGACCGGTACTAATAGGCCGAGGGCTTGTCCTCAGTTGCTCGCGTCCACTGTGTT
>NZ_CM002285.1:5931067-5936468 GCF_000497445.1 Streptomyces roseochromogenus subsp. oscitans DS 12.976
GTTCTGGAGATCTTTCTCAAAGCAATGGGAACGCACTTTCCCCGAAGGGAGCGAGCCGGAGCGGATCAGAGCCGGCCCGCCGCCTTCAGAGCCAGATACGCGTCGGCCAGCGTCGGCGCCAGATCCTCCGGCGTCGCGTCCACAACCGTCACCCCATGCCGACGCAGCTGCTCTGCCGTGCGCTGACGCTCGCTCTGTGCCTGAGCCGCTGCCGCGGCCTCGTACACCGCCTCCGCGTCTCCCCGAGCCTCGGCCATGCGCGCAATGTGCGGGTCGGCCACCGAGGCGACCAGAAGAGTGTGTCGTTGAGTGAGCTGCGGAAGCACAGGGAGCAGACCCTGCTCAACGGGGGCGGCGTCGAGTGTCGTGAGCAGCACGATCAGGGAGCGGCGGGGTGCCGTACGCAGAGCGGCCGCGGTGAGCCCGTGGGCGTCGGTCTCGACCAGTTCCGGTTCCAGCGGGGCCATCGCGTTCACGAGGCCTGGCAGTACGTCTCCTGCCGAGCGGCCCTGGACCAGGGCGCGTACCCGACGGTCGTACGCCAGGAGCGCTACCCGGTCGCCGGCCCGGGAAGCGAGTGCGGCCAGGAGGAGCGCCGCGTCCATGGAGGCGTCGAGGCGGGGTGCGTCGCCCACGCGGCCGGCGGAGGTGCGGCCGGTATCAAGGACGAGCAGGATGTGACGGTCGCGTTCCGGGCGCCAGGTGCGGACGGCCACGGCCGACTGGCGGGCGGTGGCCCGCCAGTCGATCGAGCGGGTGTCGTCGCCGGGGACGTACTCGCGCAGGCTGTCGAACTCTGTTCCCTCACCGCGTGTGAGCACGCTGGTGCGTCCGTCGAGTTCACGCAATCGGGCGAGTTTCGACGGGAGATGCTTTCGGCTGGTGAACGGGGGCAGAACCCGTACTGACCAGGGCAGCTTGTGGGCGCCCTGACGGGAGAACAAACCGAGGGGGCCGTAGGAGCGGATCGTCACGCGGTCGGCCTGGCGATCGCCGCGACGGATGGGGCGCAGCCTGGTCGTCACGCGTCTGCGTTCGCCCGGAGGCACGGTCAGACGGTGGCGGGAGGCCTCGATCTCGGTGCCTGGCAGCCAGCTGCTGGGCGGCCAGGCATCCCGCAGCTGTGCCCGCAGGGGCCGGCGGGACGGGTTGGTGATCATGAGGGTGACGTCGGCGGTTTCGCCGAGACGGGTGGCGGTGTCGCCGGACCGGGACAGCACGAGCCGTCGTACCGGCGCGGCGAGTGCGTAGTCGCAGGCGCAAGCGAGGGCCAGGGGGCCGTTGACCGCGAGGATGCCTGTCCAGCCGGGTTCCAGGATGCCGACGGGGATCGAACCGAGGGCCGCGAGGAGGGCGGCGCGTCCGGTGAGCGCCATCAGCGGGGGACCGGGACGTGGGCGAGGATGGCGTTGATGACGGAGTCTGCCGTCACGCCTTCCATCTCCGCCTCGGGGCGCAGCTGGATCCGGTGTCGCAGGGTGGGCAGGGCGAGAGCCTTCACGTCGTCGGGGATGACGTAGTCGCGGCCCGTCAGCCAGGCCCAGGCACGGGCGGTGGCCAGGAGCGCGGTGGCACCGCGCGGGGAGACGCCGAGGGTGAGGGAGGGCGACTCGCGGGTCGCGCGGCAGATGTCCACGACGTAGGCCGTGATCTCGGGGGACACGGCGGTCTTGGCGACGGCGGCACGGGCCGCGTCCAGGTCGGCGGCGCCCGCGACGGGGCGTACGCCGGCGGCGTGCAGGTCGCGTGGGTTGAAGCCCGAGGCATGGCGGGTCAGGACGTCGATCTCGTCCTGCCGGGAGGGCAGAGGGATCGTCAGTTTGAGCAGGAAGCGGTCCAGTTGGGCTTCGGGGAGGGGGTAGGTGCCCTCGTACTCGACCGGGTTCTGGGTCGCGGCGACCAGGAACGGCTCGGGCAGCGGGCGCGGTGTGCCGTCGACCGTGACCTGGCGTTCCTCCATGGCTTCGAGGAGGGCGGACTGGGTCTTGGGCGGGGTCCGGTTGATCTCGTCCGCGAGGACCAGGTTGGTGAAGACCGGGCCGGGCTGGAAGGAGAACTCGGCGGTACGGGTGTCGTAGACGAGGGAGCCGGTGACATCGCTCGGCATCAGGTCCGGGGTGAACTGGACGCGTTTGGTGTCGAGTTCGAGTGCGGATGCCAGGGTGCGGACGAGCAACGTTTTGGCGACTCCGGGGACTCCTTCTAGTAGTACGTGTCCGCGGCAGAGGAGAGCGACGACGAGGCCGGTCACGGCGGGGTCCTGGCCGACCACGGCTTTGGCGATCTCGGCGCGCAGGGCTTCCAGGGAGGCACGGGCGGCGCCCGCGTCCCCGGCGGTCCCGGCGTTGTCAGTGGTCGGGTCCATCATGGACGGCGTACCTCTCTTTCGAGGGCGTCGAGTTGGTCGGTCAGTGTGATGAGGGCCGCGTCGTCGCCGGGCGGCGGTCCGAAGAGAAGGGAGTGCAGGGCCTGTCCATCCTGCGAGAGGTGGGCGGACAGGGCGGGAAGCAGGGTCTCGGGCGTGTGCGCCTGGGTGACGGGGATGCCGACGAGAGGGGCGAGCCGGGTGCGGGTGGTGGAGCGAAGAGCGGCGGCCGCGCGGTCGCGGGCGTCGGCCTTGCGGTAGAGGCGGGCGCGGCCTTCGGTGGTCTCGGAGGCGCGGATTGCAACGGGGAGTTTTTCGGGCACGAGGGGGCCGAAGCGGCGTGCCCGCCAGACGGCGGTCAGCGCCGCTGCGATGAACAGCTGCAGGGTGCCCCAGAGCCAGCCCGAGGGAAGCAGGTCGAGGAAGTTCTTCCGGTCGCCGGTGTCGGTGACCGAGGTGTCGGAGAGCGAGGGGAGGTACCAGACCAGATGGGGGCGGGAGCCGAGGAGTTGGAGGGCGAGCGAGGCGTTGCCCTGTTTGTCGAGCCGGTCGTTGAAGAGGATGTCGGGCGCGCCGAGCACGACGGTGTCACCGTCCCCGGATGTCTCGGGGATGCGCAGCAGGGTGGCGAGCCGCTCGCTGGGGTAGCAGGAGTCGGCGTCGAGGCGGGTGGTGGTGTATCGGACGCCACCGGTGTCGGCACTGCCCGCGCGCCGGGCTTCGGGCAGGGTGCAGGCGGGGGCGAGTGTGCTGCCGGCGCTGGTGGCGGGGTCCGCTGTGACTCCGGGGGCGAGACGCTCGACGGACGGGCTGCCAGCCGCGATGAGGACGGTGCGCCCACCGGAGGCCGCGGTGGCCTGGTGCAACTGGGTCTGTTGACGGCCGGTCAGCAGGTCGGGTACGGCGACGAGGAGGGTGGTGTCCGGCCCGGCGGCGGCGCGTGCCTCGCTCAGCGTGGTGACGACGCGCGTGGAGACGCCCCGGTCGGCGAGGAGTTGGGCGACGGCTCGGCTGCCGTAGGGGTCGGCGGAGCGTGGGTCCAGTTCGCCGTGCCGGGCGGTGGAGCGTACGGCGGCCATGGCGACGGCGCCCGCCAGGATCAGTACGACGGCGAGTGCGATGCCCCGGGCACGGGTCCACACCTGGCGGACGGTGGGCGTGGTGGAGGTTGCCGGCAGCGTGGCCTCGGCGGTCACTGGGCGGCCCCCTGGCGGGTGTTGTGGGCCGTGCTGGTGGCGCTGTGGGCGAGGGCGGGCCTGGTGCGTTCCAGGTCGCGGTCGAGTTCGGCGATGCGGTGGTACGACTCGTCGGTCGCCCTGCGTCCGCCGTATGTCACGTCGTCGAACTCGCGGGCCGCGGCGCGCAGTCGGTTGGTGTGTGCGGGCAGGGCCCGGCCGGCCTCGGCGGCCGCCTCGTCGGCGGTGCGGCCCGGGCGGTGGTCGAGCAGGGTGCGCTCCTCCAGGGAGCGGACGATGGCCCGCATGCGTTCCTGTACGGCTTGGGTCCAGTGGCCCTGGACGGCGTGTGCCTCGGCGGCCGCGCGGTGTTCCGCAGCGCTGCGGGGGCGGTCGCCGAACAGGGAGGCGGTGGAGGTGGGTTGCCGGCGCGGGGTGCCCAGGCGCCACCACAGGGCGGCGAGGACGGCGACGACGAACAGGACCACGACGATCAGGCCGACCGTGCCGCCGGGGGTCGCCGAGGCTGCCGAGTTGAGCAGCCGGTCGAGCCAGTCCCAGAACGCCTTCAGTGCGCGCTGGAACAGCCCGGGGTCGTTCTCGTGGTACATCCGCTTGGACAGCTCGCGGCGAGCCGCCTCCCGCGCAGGACCACGCGGGGTCGTCACGGGCGGCTCGTCTCCCGAGCCGCCGGTTGCGCGGGCGGCTGTGTCCGCCGCGCGCAGTAGGCCTCGTACGACCGTGCCGCCGGCGCCCGACGGAGCCGCCGCCGTGAGCACTCCCCCCGTGAGACTCACCTCGTCAGCTCCCCGGGACGGGACCGGGGGCGCCGGTGCCGGCGTGCTGGACACCGGCGGCGCGGGCCAGTTCGAGGTCGAGGGCCTCGCGGCGGATGCGCTGGTCGATGTAGAGGAGCACGGTGACGCCCGCGCTGATCGGCAGGGTGAGCGCGGTGCCGATCAGGGCGCCGAGTCCCTGGATGATCAGGGACGCCCAGCCGATGTGCCCGCCGCCGGTGCCGAGCAGGTTGTCCATGCCGTCGCCGCTCACTGCGGCCCCGATAGCGGTGAAGGGGATGCTGATGAGCGCCTGGACGATCCTGACGATGAGCCCGGTGAGCAGCAGGATTCCGAAAGTGCGCCACCAGGAGCCCCGCACCAGCTTCGCGGAGCGGCTCATGGCCTTGACGATGCTCTGCCGTTCCAGCATCAGGGCGGGCGTCGACAGGCAGAAGCGGATCACCAGCCACGCCGAGACGACGATGCCGGCGAGGATGCCCAGGGCCAGCAGGCCCGCCTCCGCGGCGTCGCTGCCGCCGGCGAGCATGACGAGAATGCCGGGCAGCGTCCCGGCGAACATCACGCCGACGACGATCAGGCCCAGCAGGATGAGCAGCCCGAACAGCTTCGGGAGCTGCGGGCGGGCGTCTCGCCAGGCCTCGCCGATGCTGACCGGCCTGCCGAGAACGGCACGGCTGGTGATGGTCGTGAGCAGAGCGGTCGCGATGACCACGGCGACACCGGAGATCAGGCTGACGATACCGGTGCCGATCATGACGTCGCGCAGGGCGCGGAACAAGTCGTCGGGGTTGGCGTCGGGGCTGTTGACCCGCATCTGGCCGAGGACGTCGTTGAGGACGAAGCCCTGTACGAGGACGAGGCTGGTCGCCGAGAACAGGGCGACGGTCAGCGAGATGCCGAGCACCGTGCGCCAGTGGGTACGCATGGTGGAGACGGCGCCGTCGAGGATCTCGCCGACGCCGAGCGGGCGCAGCGGGATGACACCGGGCTTGGCCGCGGGCGGGGGACCGCCCCAGCCGCCGCCCCAGGCTCCGTAGCCGCCGGGGGTGCCGTAACCGCCG
>NZ_CM002285.1:5937280-5949405 GCF_000497445.1 Streptomyces roseochromogenus subsp. oscitans DS 12.976
GGGCGCGCTGTCGCCGGGGTGGTCGGCGGGCTCGGCGGGGCCGGACGCGCCGGGTTCCCGCCCCTCGTTCGACGGGGCGGATCCGGGCGAGGCCCAGCCCGGAGTGTCTGTCATCGAAGCTCCTTCTCGGTGCCCTTCCGCGGACGCGGCGGCAGGTTGGCAGCCATCGTGCCATGGGGTGGTCACCGGGGGACCGGCCGCGGTGGGCGCTGGATGCCTTCAATTGTCCGCCGGATCCGGGGCAGACTGACCGCATGGCTGATCAGCAGGCGCGAACCGACCGGGACAAGCGGTCGACCGAGATACCCACGATCCGATGGGAGGAACCACCTGAAGGCCCTGTGCTGGTCCTTCTCGATCAGACGCGGCTCCCGGCCGAGGAGGTCGAGTTGGTGTGCACCGACGCGCCGGCGCTGGTGGAGGCGATCCGTTCGCTCGCCGTGCGCGGGGCGCCGGTGCTCGGGATCGCCGGGGCGTACGGCGTCGCGCTCGCCGCCGTACGCGGCTTCGACGTGGCCGATGCGGCACGTGCGCTCGAGAGCGCCCGGCCCACCGCGGTGAACCTGTCCGTCGGTGTGCGCCGGGCCGAGGCCGCACACCAGGCCGCGCTGGCGAAGACCGGCGATGCCACCGAGGCGGCCGCGGCGGCTCTGGCCGCGGCGCGGTCGCTGCACCGGCAGGACGCCGAGGCCAGCGCCCGGATGGCGGCCCACGGTCTGGCGCTCCTGGACGAGTTGATGCCCGGTGGCGGGCACCGCATCCTCACCCACTGCAACACCGGTTCGCTGGTGTCGGGCGGTGAGGGCACGGCCTTCGCGGTGGCCCTCGCCGCGCACCGTGAGGGGCGGCTGCGGAGGCTGTGGGTGGACGAAACGCGTCCGTTGCTGCAAGGTGCTCGCCTGACGGCGTACGAAGCGGCCCGCAGTGGCATGGCGTACACCTTGCTCACCGACAACGCGGCCGGTTCCCTGTTCGCGGCGGGCGAGGTGGACGCGGTGCTCATCGGGGCGGACCGGATCGCGGCCGACGGCTCGGTGGCGAACAAGGTGGGGAGCTATCCGCTCGCGGTGCTGGCGCGATACCACCATGTGCCGTTCATCGTGGTGGCGCCGGTGACGACGGTCGATCCGGACACCCCCGACGGGGCGTCCATCGAGGTCGAGCAGCGACCCGGCTTTGAGGTGACCGAGGTCACAGCACCCCAGGTGCCGGTGACGGGAGCAGGAGGCGGGATTCCGGTGGCACCCCTGGGGACCCAGGCGTACAACCCGGCGTTCGATGTGACGCCGCCCGAGCTGGTGACGGCCATCGTCACCGAGGAGGGAGCCGTTTCACCCGTGACGGCCGAGGCTCTTGCGGAGCTGTGTGCCAGGTCACGCCAGGTAACGATTAGCTAATGGGATGATGTCGGCTCGATCGACGGAAACGGCCCCTCCACCTGCGACGATCCGCAGACAAAGGGGCCGTGACATCCAACGGCGACATCAACGAGGTTTGGCATCCGGTCGAGTGGCCTCTAGCTCCCGGATCCGACCCGGCTGCCGAAGCAGACGATCGAGCTGTCCCACGGCCTCAATCACATCGGGGTCCAGGGCTTCAGCGTAGATGTCCATCGTGGTGGCGATCCGGCTATGCCGCAGGATGGCCTTGACGATCCTCGGGTGCACCTTGAGGTGGACCAGGAGGGTGCCGCAGGACTTCCGCAGTCCCTTCGGGTTCATCTTGTCGAGGCCCTCGGCCGTGATTACGCGCTGCATGGTCAGGTACAGGTTCGAGGCCAGGAGCGGGTAACCGGTCCGCGAGATGAAGACGTGTCCGTCAGGGTCGTCGAACCACGGTCGGCCGTTGCTGATCGCACGCTCACGCAGCATGGCTGTACGCATCCGGGTCCAGCGCAGAGGCGCGATGCACTGAGCCGGGAGTGGCAGGGGAGCCTTCGAGGTCTCGGTCTTGGGATCGAGGTCGATCGTGCCCGCGCTGGAGCGCTGCCGTTGCTGCTCCACCCACAGGACCCGGTTGTCCAGGTCGATGTTCTCCCAGCGCAGGCCGCACACCTCAGCGCGCCGGAGGCCGAGCAAGCAGAGCAGCAGGAAGGCTGGGTAGTAGACCGTCAGCCGACGAGCAGCCGCGAGGAAGCGGAGCACAGTCACGGCGTCCCAGCTCTTGCCGCTGTCGGTGGTGGCCCGGACGTGCACGAGCTTGGCCACGTTTCGGGTAAGGCCGATGTCTTCAACCATCGCGGCCGTGAGCGCCGCCGAGAGGACCCGAAGGGCCTGCCGAGCAGTCTTGGCCCCCTTGGCCTCCGCGAGCCGCTGCATGACCCCGCGAAGCTCCGCCACGCCCAGCTTGACCATGACCTTGGAGCCCAGGAGCTGGCGTAGGTGGTTCCGCACGCCCTGTTCGTAGGTCTCGTAGCTCTTCGGCTTCAGATTCGGCTTGACGATCACCTCCAGCCAGTAGTCGAACCAGTCGCCCAAGCTCATGTCCCGAGTCGGAGTCGGGATGCCGCCGTTGGCGCGGTCGAGGAGATCACGGCGCTTCTGGTCGCACTCGTCGTATGTCTTGCCATAGGCGAACTTCCGCTTCACGGTGCCGTCTGGCTGCGGGACGTACACCGCTGCCTGGTAGCGGCCGTCAGCCCGCTTCGTGACCGTGCCCGAGCCGTTCGGATTCCGCTTTCGCTGACGTGCCATCAGGCCGCATCCTCCAGTCGCGCACGGATGTAGTCCTGAACAGCGCTATCCGGTATCCGTCGGCAACGCCCCTCCGTTATCGAGACGAGGCGCTTCTCTCGGATCAGGTCGTAGACCTTTGAGCGGCTGTACTTGAGCCGGGCCATGACCTCCGGCACGGTGAGCAACTCGGGGACGGCGGTGGTCATGCGACGGCTCCTTCCAGGTCGAGCAGGGCGGGTAGTTCTTCGCGTGCTGTCTCGCGGTTGTGCTGGATGTCGCGGCGGATGTTGGCGGCGAGCCAGGATTCGCCGGGGGCGTGGCCGTGTCCGGCGTAGGTCCAGTGGGCGAGGGTGAGCGTGGTGGCCTCCGTCTCTTCGTCGGGGTCGGGCAGGCCGAGGGCGGCGCGTTGCTGGGCGGCGCGGTAGTCGGCGCGGACCTGGCGGAGGGCGCCCAGGGTGGTCGAGTACTGGCGGGACTTGGTGGAGAAGTGGCCCCGGAAGCCGAGCATGTGAGCCCAGCGGGCCAGGTGGCGTTCGGGGTAGAGGGGCTGGAGGTCGATGCACGCTGTCATCAGGCGCCGGGCGTGTTCGGAGATCTCCAGGCGGGCGAGGTCTTCGCCGAGGCCGGTGCCGTGGCAGCGGGTGCACTGGCTGAGCGCTGATCCGGGGCGGTCGTACACGGTGGAACGGCCGGTGCCCCGGCATGTGCGGCAGTGAACCGGGGCGTCGGCGGCGCCGGAGATCTCGGCGGCTTTGGTGGCGTACTTGGCGACGTAGGAGGCGACGGCTTGTTCGGTGATCTCGGAGCCTTCGCCGAAGGACTGGATCGGGCGCACGTCGAGCTGGGTGCCCCAGGTGAGCGTGCGGGCGGGCTGGTCTCCGGCCGGGTCGATATTGACGGCGACGCGGGTGGCTGCGGCGTGGATGGCGTCGGTGAGCAGGTCGAGGGTGGCCCAGGCCGGGGGCGGGCTGTCGGGTCCTTTGCGGCCGTCGAAGCGGATCACGGCATGGAAGTGGACGGCTCCGCGTTTCTGGTACTCGGCGACCTTGCCGAAGGAGACGCGGGACTGTGCGTGGGCTTCCTTCTGGGTGAGGCCAGCGCGGCGGGCGATCTCGCGGCGCAGGTAGATCGTGAAGTAACGCCATAGCTCGGGGGCGTGGTTGTTCCACAGCACCGCCCCCGTGTAGTCGTACGACTCGGGATCGAGGGGGGTGCCGAGTTCGGGTGCGTCTTCGCTGTGGCGGGTGCCGCAGCGGCAGGGCCGGTTGCCGGGCCGGTTGTGGACCGGGCCGAACGAGGGGGCGGTGAGGGTGGCGAAGACGCGGGGGTGGTCCCGGATCGTTTCGGGGGTGCCCTTGGCAGGGTCGCCGACGAGGCCTGCGCGGATGAGGTGGTAGGTGTCTCCGGCGTAGGTCCAGGCGCAGGAGGGGCAGCGGGAGGCGCGGCGGTTGCCGCAGGCGACACGGAGCCGGGCGCCGGGCTCGCCGTCCGTTGAGTAGGCATGCAGAGCCTGTCCCGTGGAGGCGTCGCGGGTGACGGTGGAGCCCATGAGGTGGATCGGGTCGGAGCAGCCGCCGGTGCGGCGGATCTGTTCCTGGAGGCGGTCGAAGCCGGTGGACCCGGCCAGCCTCAGCAGATCGTTGAGGGTGGCCGGGTCCAGGCCCGCCATGGTGGCGGCGTCGGTCACTTCGTGCCCCCCTTGGTGTGGGCGGAGCCGTGGTTGGCCTCCCAGCCCTGGACCAGGCGGTGGACTTGGGCGTCACCGGTGGCGGTGGCGCTGGCGCCGCAGTGGCACACGGCGGACCCGGTAGCCGGGGCGTTGGGCGATGACTTGCTGATGTGCAGGCCGGGGCGGTCCGGTGTCGGGGTCAGGTCGGTCATGGCAGCTACCTCCCAGCCCGGATGAGGGCGGGGGCAGGGAGGCTGCGGCCGCTGCCCTTGCAGGCCGGGCAGGTGACGGTGAGCGTCTTACGGGTGCCGTCGGTGTTGCGGGTGCCGGTGGTGATCGCGGCGGTGGAGAAGCCGTCGCAGTCACGGCAGACGGGTATGTTCAGGGCGCGCTGAGGCATGATGGGGCTTCCCTTTCGGGTCCGTTGGATCAGGAAGAGGTGGAGCCGTCCGGGGCGGCGGATCTTTGGCGAGAGAGCCGCCCCGGAGGGCGTTACTGGATCTGGCCGTCGCGCGTACGACCGGCGTTGAAGATGCGCTTGTCCTCGCGCGTGGCGGTGCCGTTCTCCAGCCGCTCGCGGATCTCGGCCATGAGCTTGTTGGCCTCGCGCTTGGCCTGCCGATACTCGCGTTCCTGCTTGTCGTAGTCGATCGGGGGACGCTTGCTGAAGATGCCCATGTCAGTGACCTTTCTGCTGGTTGAGGAGGGAGCGGAGGACGACGGCGACCACGGCAACGGACATGCCGGTGATGGCGACCGCCAGGAGCAGGGAGACCAGGACCGCGCCGACGACGAGGACCACGGCACCGCCACCGGCGGCCAGGGCGAGCGCGCTGCCGGGGGTGAGCTGGACGGTGGGCCGGTTCGAGACCGGGGCCACGGGGGCGACCGGGGCCGGGGCCGCCTGAGCGGGGGCCGGGGTGGCGGTCTGCGGCTGGATGACGGTCGGGGGTGGTGCGGTATCCGGGGGCGGGTACTTCGGGGTGAACACGAGCGGATCTCCTCTCGGATCAGACGGTGCCGCGGTGGGTGCGTGCGGCGAGTTCGGCAGCCGAGCGGTCACCGTGGTCGGTGGAGAAGCCGCACTTCGGGGCGGTGCAGGCGGCGGCGTGCCGGATCTGACCACGGCCGTTGTTGTACGAGCCGACCTGAACGGGCCCGATGCTGATCACGTCGTAGAAGCGGTTCGGGCGCACGGTTGAACCTCCTTGAATGTCAGGCGAGTTGGGCGGCGATGGCCCCGGCGAGGTCGTCAGGGACACCGAGCCGGGCGCGCAGGGTGGCGGTGTCGATGTCCATGCCGGTGCGGGTGCGGTGGTCGGCGGCGACCTTGCGGGCGTGGTCGACCAGCGCGGGAGGCACGAGCGGGGCCGTCTCCGGCTGAGCCTCAGCGGTCTCCGGGGTGCTGATCTGCTCCGGCTCCGGGTCGGGTACGGGGGCCGCGGCTGCGGGCGCCGGCGGAACCGGCACCCGGTCGTCGGCCGGGCTGGGTGAGGGCGAGTGGGCAAGCAGGGTGCCGCCCAGGAAGGCGAGTGCGGGCCATCCGGCGATACCGAGCCGGAGCAGCGCGGGCGGGTTCGCCAGATCGAGGAATCCGGCGGTGGCCACGTTCGCGCCGAGCGAGGCAACCAGGGCGACGAGGAACCAGCACCAGGCCAGCCGGGACCGCTGCACCCGCAACCGGCGCCAGGCGGCGACCAGGAGCAGGTCAACCGAGACGGGGTAGGCCCAGGCCTTCCAGCCGGACTGTCCGGCCGCAGCGGCAAGGTCGTGCAGGTGGGCGAAGGACAGCGCTCCAGCGATCACGGCCTGGATCAGGACGGCATCCGGGCGGATCGAGCGGACCATGGTCTTCACCTCCTTCAAAGAGTTGGGCCAGGCCAGGCGGTCTGTGGTCGGCCGCCCGGTCCCGGCAGCGGGGCTAGTCGGCGGGGGCTTCGCCGGAGCCGAAGCAGTTCAGGCAGAAGCCCGACTGTTCGCCGACCGCGCGATGCTTGCGGCCGACCCGGACCGTGCGAGAGACCTCTCCGGAGCCCTTGCAGACCGGGCACTGAGTCACCTTGGGCTTTGCGGTCTTGCGCGGAGCCATGACGATCTCCTCTCGGTTTTCGGCATGGGGCGGGTAGGGATCTGGCGCGATGCGGTCACGCCGACCGGGAGTGCAGGGGGTGTTACTCGGTGACCGGGAGCGGCTTGACCAGCGGCACCGGCGCCGGGGCGGGGCGGGCGGTCGGCCGGAAGGGGGCCAGGAACGGCAGGTCCGGGGTGAGGTCGGCGAACTGGCGGCACACGGCCACCACGTCCTCAGAGGAGGACTCCGGGGTGCGGATGCGGGACCAGCCGCCGGAGGTGTCACCGGCCACTGCCACACCGGGGCGGTCCGGTGCGATCGTGGTCACGGCCATCACGGCATCCGGAGCGATGTCACCCAAGCCCATCTCGGCCGTCTGCTTGTCGTTGACCCGGTGCACCACACGCCCGGTGAGCTGAGCCCGCAGCGCGGTCGCGCCCCTGCCCAGGTCGGAGCCGAAGCGCTGCCCGCACACCTCCAGGAAGATGCCGACCGCGCGGGCCATCTGACCCAGCCTGACCATCTGCATGACCGAGCGGTCCCGACGCTCCTCCTCCTTCTTCGAGGTCACCAGGAACAGCTCAGCGACCTCATCCACCAGGACGACCAGGGGCACCGGCCGCGCATCGTCCGGGAGCTCCCACAGATCAGACGCCCCGTGCTTGGCAAGCAGATCGAAACGGTCTTCCATCTCGGCCACGAGGACATCCAGCAGTCGGGCAGCGTCGTCCGGGGTGATGACCAAGGCGGACAGACGAGGCGCGTAGCGGGTCTGCTCGACACCGCGCTTGCAGTCGATACCGACCAGGCCGACCGGCAGCCGGGCAAGCCCCTTGATCAGGTTGCGCTGATACATGGACTTGCCGGACTGATTCGCCCCGAGCGTCAGCGCGTGCGGCACCTTGCGGTAGTCCCGCTCGAACACCGACCCGTCTTCCCGCAGCGCCACCGGCACCACCAGGTCACGGGACTGCGCCGAGCGAGGCAGCCGGACCCGCCTGAGCACGTCGTAGCCGGTCATCCGCAGCTCGATGCAACCCGGCTTGGTCTCGGCGACGGTCACGGACCGCACACCCCAGGCATGGCGCAGCCGCTCCGAGGACGCGGCCACATCCGCCGGTTCCAGTCCGGCTGGAAGCCGTAGGGAAACCCGCAGGCCGGTCGACGTACCCCGCACCCGGCGGACCTTCGGCGGCACCGGACGGACCTCGCGGCGGGCAACGTTGCGGGTCATGAAGGCCCGCAGGCTGGACGGCTGTACCGTCAGCCCGCACACTTCCATCGTGGATCGGTACGTCCAGGTGAACCGGCCCCAGGTGGCCGGGAAACCGATCAGCGACCAGTACACGCGCGGGGCGCGGACCTTCGCGTAACCGAGCCCGCCAGCACCGGCAGCAACGCTGCCCAGCTCAAGCCACGGCGTGACGTCGGCCATGATCAGGCCCCCAGCGGAGTGACCGCCACCGCGCGGAACGAGATGCCGTGACGCTTCTGGCCGTTGAACTCCTTCTCCCAGTCACGCGCCTTCAGCCCAGTCACGGCCACCGGCGTACCCGGCTGAAGCCCCTCGGGGAGACCGGTCTCCGGAACGGTCACCTGGTAGAGGTTCCCCTCTCCCTCGTCCGAGACCAGCAGGCCCACGGTCGACATGTCCGCGCCGGTCTCCCGGTCCACGGCCCGCTCACCGGTCTTCTTGTTGACCATCTTGGGTTCCGGGGCGGTCGCCACGAATACCACAGCAGTCGAAAGATCGATCTTGAAAGACGGCATGAGCACATCCCTCGTTCTGGGAGGCCGCCTGACGCAACCTCTCTAGACATCTCCAGGAAAGCACGTGTCTAGAGAGGTCGTCAAGGGAGATGTCTAGAGACGTTGTTTCGCGAAGGATTGCGGCTACACGCACTGAGCGGGTGCCCCACCCATGGCCTAGGCTGTCTAGAGAAGAGAGGAGGGCTCCGGAATGGCCAACACCGACGACGACCGTCGGCCGAAGTATCAGCGGATCGCGGACTCCCTACGTGAGGCGATCCAGTCGGGCGAGTACGGTCCCGGTGATCGGCTTCCGGGAGAGAACGACCTGATGGCCGAGCATGGCGTAGCCCGCATGACGGCTCGCCAGGCCCTGGGTGTGCTCAAGGACGAAGGGGTCGCCGAGTCCCGCAAGGGCGCAGGCGTGTTCGTGCGCGACTTCCGCCCCCTGAGGCGTCGAGGCATCCAACGGCTCTCGCAGGAGCAGTGGGGTAGCGGCCGGTCGATCTGGGCCGCCGACATCGAGGACCGCTCGTTGGTGGTGGACCAGGTGACGGTGTCGGAGGAGGCGCCGCTGGAGCGCGTCAAGTTGGTTCTGGAGCTGGCCGACGAGGACAGCGTGTGTGTGAGGCGCCGACGGTTCGTCCTGGATGGGAAGCCCGTTCTGCTCGCGACGAGCTATCTGCCAACGTCGGTGGTCGCAGGCTCCGCAATCACCCAGGAGGACACGGGCCCCGGCGGCACCTACGCCAGGCTTGCCGAACTCGGATACAAGCCAGTGCACTTCCGCGAAGAGATCCGGTCACGCATGCCCTCGAAGGATGAGGCGGGACAGTTGAGCATCTCCGCAGGAACACCGGTCATTCTCATCTGCCGGACCGCGTTCGCGGACGAAGGACGCCCCGTAGAGATCAACGAGATGACGCTCGATGCCGCCTCGTACATCCTTGAGTACGACTTCGACGCGTAGCCCTGCGCAGGCTGTTACAGGTTTCTCTACCTCATCAAGCCCCGGCTGCGCTCCGCTCCGCCGGGCGCGCTCCCGGCTCCGCTGCGGGCGCCGCTCCTGCCTCCGGCCCGCTCCGCCCGCACTGCGCCGACGCGCGCCCACTGGTGGATAGGGCCGGTGGCCATGAGTCGATCACCGCAGAACGCGGCCAGGGTCAGAACAGTGCCTCCGGCGGGGGATCGGCCGACACCGGGATGGAGGGGGCGCCGCCGCCGACTGCGGGTCCGTCGTGGTGGATGCTGGGGGCTCCCATCCCGCACACCATCGACCCAGGCAGAGCCGAGCAGACGCGGCCCCTGGCGTCCAGGTCGTTCGTACAGTGGCGCGCTCCACCTGGACGCCAGGAACCACGCCTGCTCCACAGAGTGTGGGTCGACGGCGTACGGGATGGGAGCTGGGGCGCGTGGTGGGTAAGGGTGTGGGGCTGGTGTCGGCGGACGAGCTGACATCCGTCACTGACATCAACATCGGCAGACAGGGGCAGACAGTGACGGCCCGGTACGACTAAGGTCACCGGCCAGTGACCTCCCTCACCAGGGCACCTGTCACTGTTATGAGAATGGGATGATGTCGTTTATGAAGGGACGAGTCCTTGTCGTCGACGACGACACCGCACTGGCCGAGATGCTCGGCATTGTGCTGCGTGGTGAAGGTTTTGAGCCGTCTTTCGTAGCCGACGGCGACAAGGCGCTGGCCGCTTTCAGGGAGACCAAGCCCGATCTGGTGCTGCTCGACCTGATGCTGCCCGGACGGGACGGCATCGAGGTGTGCCGGCTGATCCGGGCCGAGTCCGGGGTGCCGATCGTGATGCTCACGGCGAAGAGCGACACCGTCGACGTGGTCGTGGGCCTGGAGTCGGGCGCCGACGACTACATCGTCAAGCCGTTCAAGCCGAAGGAGCTGGTCGCCCGGATCCGCGCGCGGCTGCGCAGGTCGGAGGAGCCGGCACCGGAGCAGCTGACCATCGGTGACCTGGTCATCGACGTGGCCGGGCACTCGGTGAAGCGGGACGGGCAGTCGATCGCACTGACCCCGCTGGAGTTCGACCTGCTGGTCGCGCTGGCCCGCAAGCCGTGGCAGGTGTTCACGCGTGAGGTGCTGCTCGAGCAGGTGTGGGGCTACCGGCACGCTGCCGACACGCGGCTCGTCAACGTGCATGTCCAGCGGCTGCGTTCCAAGGTCGAGAAGGACCCGGAGCGGCCGGAGATCGTGGTGACCGTCCGTGGTGTCGGTTACAAGGCCGGGCCGAGCTGACATGTCCGGGGACAGCGCCGCTTCGGCTCCCGGCCGGTCCGGGGCCCGTCCGGGGCGGGCTGTCGGCCGGACTACGGGTGCGCGGTTCAGGAGTCTTTTTGAGGGCGGGCTGCTTGAGGGCGGGGTCCAGGGCAGCCCGGTCCTCAGGCTGTTCCTGCGCTGGGTGCGCCGTCCGCTGCTGCCGGTGATGCGGCTGTGGCGGCGCAACATCCAGCTGAGGGTCGTCGCCACGACGCTGGTGATGTCGCTGGGCGTCGTCCTGCTGCTGGGCTTCGTCGTGATCGGGCAGGTGCGCAACGGCCTGCTGGACGCGAAGGTGAGGGCCTCGCAGAGCCAGGCCACGGGCGGTTTCGCGGTGGCCAAGCAGAGGGCCGACGAGGCGGCCAGCGGCGCCGCCACCGGTGGGGCCGCCGGGACCGGTACCGCGGACGGCACGTCGACCACGGACGGCCGCCAGTCGCAGAACGTCATCCAGTGGATGAGCGACCTCGTGGAGTCGCTGTCCAGCGGCGGCGCGGGCGCCTTCGACGTCGTCACGCTGCCCGTCGGTGACGACAGCGGTGGCGGGCGCAGCCCGCGTGGCTCCGGGTACGTCAACCCGACCTCCAGCGTGCCCGCCGATCTGCGCGAGCGGGTCAACAGCGGCACGACGGCCGCGCAGAGCTACACCCGGATCGTCTACTCCAACGGCAAGGACTCGCAGCCGGCGCTGGTCATCGGCAAGCAGGTCAACGACCCCAACGGGCGGCCGTACGAGCTGTACTACCTCTTCCCGCTCACGCAGGAGGAGAAGTCCCTCAGCCTGGTCAAGGGCACGCTGGCGACCGCCGGGCTGTTCGTCGTCGTCCTGCTCGGTGCCATCGCCTGGCTGGTGGTGCGCCAGGTCGTCACGCCGGTGCGGATGGCGGCCGGGATCGCGGAGCGGTTGTCCGCCGGGCGGCTGCAGGAGCGGATGAAGGTCACCGGCGAGGACGACATCGCGCGCCTGGGCGAGGCCTTCAACAAGATGGCGCAGAACCTCCAGGTGAAGATCCAGCAGTTGGAGGACCTGTCGCGGATGCAGCGCCGGTTCGTCTCGGACGTCTCACACGAGCTGCGTACGCCCCTGACGACCGTCCGGATGGCCGCCGACGTCATCCATGAGGCGCGCGAGGACTTCGACCCGGTGACCGCGCGGTCCGCCGAGCTGCTCGCCGACCAGCTGGACCGGTTCGAGTCGCTGCTCGCGGACCTGCTGGAGATCAGCCGGTTCGACGCGGGCGCGGCAGCCCTGGAGGCAGAGCCGATAGACCTCAGGGAGGTCGTCCGGCGTGTGGTCAGCGGTGCCGAGCCGCTCGCGGAGCGCAAGGGCACGCGCATACGCGTGGTCGGCGATCAGCAGCCCGTCGTCGCCGAGGCCGATGCCCGGCGCGTGGAGCGCGTACTGCGCAACCTCGTCGTCAACGCCGTCGAGCACGGCGAGGGCAAGGACGTCGTCGTCAAGCTCGCCGCGGCGGGCGGCGCGGTCGCCGTCGCGGTGCGCGACTACGGCGTGGGACTCAAGCCGGGCGAGGCGACGCGTGTGTTCAGCCGCTTCTGGCGGGCGGACCCGGCACGCGCGCGTACCACCGGCGGTACGGGCCTCGGGCTGTCGATCGCCCTGGAGGACGCGCGGCTGCACGGCGGCTGGCTGCAGGCCTGGGGTGAGCCGGGCGGTGG
>NZ_CM002285.1:5950395-5952602 GCF_000497445.1 Streptomyces roseochromogenus subsp. oscitans DS 12.976
GACAAGGCCGCCGGGGATCCGGCACCCGACGGGGGCGCGGCCCGGCCGGAGGCGACCGGCGCGCAGGACTCGACGGAGCCAGGGGAGGCATTTCGTGGGCGCTGACCGCAAGGGGGGCGCCCGGCACAAGCCGGGACGCGCGGTGGCGTACGCCGCCCTGGGGACCGTACTGCTGGCCGGGTGCGCGTCGATGCCCGACAGCGGGGACCTGAAGAACGTGGAGTCCACGCCGCGACAGGACACCGGGGTCCGGGTGTTCGCCATGCCGCCGGCCGAGGGCGCCGGGCCCGCCGAGATCATGCAGGGCTTCCTGGAGGCGCTGACCAGTGACGACCCGGCGTACGACACGGCCCGCAAGTATCTGACCTCCGATGCGGCGCGCATATGGCGGCCGGAGCAGTCGACCACGGTCCTCGCGGGCGGGCCGAGCATCGAGCCCGGCTGCCGGGCCGGTGGCAGTCCGGACCTGCCCAGCAGCATCACCTGCGTGCTGGCGGGCAGCCAGGTCGCGACGGTGGACGGGCAGCAGGCGTACCAGCCGACCGACGGGGCCTACCGCAAGAAGGTCCACCTGACGCGCGATCCCAAGAACGGGCAGTGGCGCATCGATCAGCTGCCCGACGGGGTCGTCATGGGCAAGTCGGACTTCCAGCGCAACTACACCCCCGTCGACAAGTACTACTTCGCCTCCGACACGGCGGTCGGGTCGACGGGACAGCCGGTGGCGGTCGCTGATCCGGTGTTCGTGCGCAGCAAGGTGGACCCGATGACGCAGATGGTCCGCTCGCTGCTGAACGGCCCCACCGGCTGGCTCGGGCCGGTCGTCAGGTCCAGTTTCCCGACCGGCACGGCCCTGCAGAAGGATGTGTCGGGCCTGGCGCCGGACGACCAGAACAAGCTGACTGTGCCGCTGAACCTGAAGCAGTCCCAGGTCGCGGCGACCAAGTGCACCGAAATGGCGACGCAGGTGCTGTTCACTCTGCGAAACCTGGCGCCGACATTGGAGTCCGTCGAACTGCAGGGCGTCGGCGGTCACCGGCTGTGCGGCCTGAGCGAGGAGCGCGCCGAGTCCGCGGCCTGGCACGGGTCGTCCAAGACCCCCGACAACCTGTACTACCTCGACGGAAAGCACCGGCTGGTACGGATGCCGACGGGGAGCACGAGCACCAGTGCCCTTCCCGCGCCTGGGCCGCTGGGCGAGGGCGCCAGGGCGCTGGAGTCGGTGGCGGTGTCGCGGGACGAGCACTATGCGGCCGGGGTCGGTGACCAGGGCAGATCGTTGTACGTGACGTCGCTGGTGGCGGGTGCTTCCCTCGGGGACGCGCTGGTGACCAGCCACGGCGCGACCGCGGACGACCGGCTGACGACACCGAGCTGGGATGCCCGCGGCGACCTGTGGGTGGCCGACCGCGACCCGCGCCATACGCGGCTGTACATCGTACAAAAGGGCTCAGACAAGCCGGAGCAGGTCGCCGTCCCGGACCTGTCCGGCCAGATCCAGGACGCGCGGGTGGCGGCCGACGGCGTGCGGATCGCGCTGGTCGTGGAGAAGGACGGCAAGCAGTCCCTGCTCATCGGCCGCGTCCAGCGCGACGACGGGACCGGGCAGGGGACCTCGGTGGTCGAACTGCGCTCGGCCGCGCCCGACTTGGAGCAGGTCAGCGCCCTGTCGTGGGCCGGGGACAGCAGACTGCTGGTCGTCGGCCGGGAGCAGGGTGGCGTGCTGCAGATGCGGTACGTCCAGGTCGACGGCTCCACGCTCGACGGCCCGGCGCCAGGCGCGCTCCCCGGCGTCAGCACGATCGCCGCGTCCGAGGACGAGCGGGTGCCGCTGGTGGCCTGCTCGGAAGACGGGATCGTACGGCTGCCGTCCGGGGCGCAGTGGCAGAAGGTGGACAAGGACGGGACGGCACCGGTCTATCCGGGCTGAGCGCCGCGTCGGGCATCATCTCAGCCCGCGTGCGAGTGACGGGTGGGTGTGCGACCGGCGGCGTGCGGTCTTCCGGGCTTGTCCACAGGGGGTTTTCCACAGGGGTGGCCGGACCGCTCCGGCATTGGCACAGTGGTGCACATGCGGGGGTGGTGGCGGGACCTCACCGACCTGGTGCTGCCGACCGACTGCGCGGGCTGCGGAGCACCTCGCACGCTGCTCTGCCCGCGGTGCCGGGGCGCGCTGTCCGGGCGCGCGCCGCGACGCGTGCGGCCGG
>NZ_CM002285.1:5953210-5987007 GCF_000497445.1 Streptomyces roseochromogenus subsp. oscitans DS 12.976
ATGGCGCTCGCGGCGGCCGGGGAACTGCGGCGCACAGGGACTCCGGCCAGGGTGGCGGCCGTGCTGCGCCAGCGGCGGACCGTGGCGGACCAGGCCGGGCTCGACGCGCGGCAGCGCCTTGCGAACCTCGCGGGCGCGCTGGAGGTGACCGCGGGCGGTGAGCGGCTGCTCGTTGGCGGACACGTCGTGCTCGTCGACGACCTGATCACGACTGGCGCCAGCCTCGCGGAGGCGGCAAGAGTCGTACGGGAGGTGGCGGAAGAGCGAACCAGAGGGGGAACAGCTGTGTACGGGGCCGTAACTCGGGAAGGAAGGGATGAACGACGGATCGGGGCACGGCCGGAGAGCGGGAAGTGGGTGCATGGTGCACCGGAAAAGGCAGCGGTGAACCCCCTCGGACATGCTCTCCATGCGGCCGTGATCGCCGCTCCGCGCGATTCTTTTGAAATAAACAGGAACTGACCGGCGACTTGCATCGTTGCAGGTAGCGAGAGGCGTAATTCACCTGAACGGAGGTACGCCGGAGTAGAGGGTGACGACATCCGTCCGGGCGAGATATGTTCGGTTGTGAGGAAAGGCGCAGGCCGCACCTCTCATATCGGAATGCCGTGCCATGGGTTTTCCGCAAACCTGTGCCGACGGGGTGGAGATCTCGCCATCGGGGGAGGAGGAGGTGGAAGTCACCGAGTCCGAGGTCCGGTGCTCACCGGATCTGGTGCAAAAGGGAGATGCTCCGCCGCTGGAGCGGAGCGATCCGGGAACGGAGTTCTGCGTGGACATCGTCGTCAAAGGCCGCAAGACCGAGGTGCCCGAGCGGTTCCGCAAGCACGTGGCCGAGAAGCTGAAGCTGGAGAAGATCCAGAAGCTCGATGGCAAGGTGATCAGCCTCGACGTCGAGGTGTCCAAGGAGCCCAACCCCCGACAGGCCGACCGCTGTGACCGAGTGGAGATCACGCTCCGCTCCCGCGGTCCGGTGATCCGGGCGGAGGCGGCGGCCAGCGACCCGTACGCCGCACTCGACCTGGCGGCGGAGAAGCTGGACGCCCGGCTGCGCAAGCAGCACGACAAGCGGTTCTCGCGCCGTGGCGCGCGGCGGATCTCGGCGGCCGAGGTTCCCGACCACGTCCCGGGCGCGGCCACGCTGAACGGCAACGGCCTCCCCGTCCATGACGAAGAGAGCGACGGAGTGCCGACGAAGAAGATCGGCTCGCTGGAGGTCAAGGGTGAAGGCCCCCTCGTCGTCCGTGAGAAGACCCATGTCGCCGCACCGATGAGCCTCGACCAGGCCCTCTACGAGATGGAACTGGTCGGCCACGACTTCTACTTGTTCGTCGACGCAGAGACGAAGGAACCGAGCGTCGTCTACCGGCGCCACGCCTACGACTACGGTGTGATCCACCTCAACTCGGACCCGATGGTCGCCAAGGCCCAGTCCCCCGAGGCCGGGGGCATGCTGGGCGGCTGACCCACCTGGCCGACGTCGAGCCGGTGCCCCTGGCAGCGCGTGTGCGCCCCCAGGGGCACCTGTGTGCGACCACTTCACGCCCCGCACGTCACCTCGGCGTCGCCTGGGCATGAAATCATGGCCGGACCGGCCCAACCGGTGGGCCGCTGCCTTGGGTTGGCGATGGCACAGGACCACAGGCCACAGCCTCAGGGGGAGGAACGATGGCGGACACCTTCGGACCGATGCGGGACGAGGATGGCGACGACGGTGTCATCGGCATGGGCCCGGACGCCGGCTCCGTGCGAGCGGAGCCGATCAGAGTCCTGGTCGTGGACGACCACGCCCTCTTCCGGCGGGGACTGGAGATCGTGCTCGCGGCCGAGGAGGACATCCAGGTCGTCGGCGAGGCCGGCGATGGAGCCGAGGCCGTGGACAAGGCTGCTGATCTGCTGCCCGACATCGTGCTGATGGACGTCCGCATGCCCAAGCGCGGCGGGATCGAGGCGTGCACCTCCATCAAGGAGGTCGCCCCGAGCGCCAAGATCATCATGCTGACGATCAGCGACGAAGAGGCCGACCTCTACGACGCGATCAAGGCGGGCGCGACCGGATACCTGCTCAAGGAGATCTCCACGGACGAGGTGGCGACCGCCATTCGCGCGGTGGCCGACGGGCAGTCGCAGATCAGCCCGTCCATGGCGTCCAAGCTGCTCACCGAGTTCAAGTCGATGATCCAGCGCACCGACGAGCGCCGGCTGGTGCCCGCGCCGCGGCTGACCGACCGGGAGCTGGAGGTCCTCAAGCTCGTGGCGACCGGGATGAACAACCGGGACATCGCCAAGGAGCTGTTCATCTCCGAGAACACCGTGAAGAACCACGTCCGCAACATCCTGGAGAAGCTCCAGCTGCACTCCAGGATGGAAGCCGTGGTCTATGCGATGCGGGAGAAGATCCTCGAGATCCGGTAGTGGTCCGAGTGGTCTGACCTGTTTGACGGAGAGGCGTCAGGCGAGCATGCGGGCCAGTTCCCTCGCCAGGGGCTCGCGCAGTTCCGGGGTGTCCACCCGCTCCACGCGGACGTCCGTGCAGTTCACCCAGGTGGCCGCCTCGAGCAGGGCCTGGGCGATCGCCGGGACCGCCTTCGGGTCGTCCACGGTGACCTGCTTGGCCACCAGCGTGCGCCCCTCGCGCGCCGGGTCCACCCGGCCGACCAGCCTGCCGCCCGCGAGTACCGGCATGGCGAAGTAGCCGTAGACCCGCTTCTGCTTGGGCACATACGCCTCCAGGCGGTGGGTGAAGCCGAAGATCCGCTCCGTGCGGGCCCGCTCCCAGATCAGCGAGTCGAACGGCGACAGCAGCGTGGTGCGGTGCCGGCCGCGCGGCGGTGTCGCCAGGGCCGCCGGATCGGCCCAGGCCGGCCTGCCCCAGCCCTCTACCTCGACCGGGACCAGACCCGAGTCGGCGATGACCGCGTCGAGCTGCTCGCCCTTGAGCCGGTGGTAGTCGGCGATGTCCGCGCGCGTGCCGACACCGAGGGATTCGCCGGCCAGCCGGACCAGGCGGCGCAGGCACTCGGTGTCGTCCAGCTCGTCGTGCAGCAGCGCGTCCGGGACGGCGCGCTCGGCGAGGTCGTACACCCGCTTCCAGCCGCGACGCTCGACGCACACCACCTCGCCGTACATCAGCGCGCGCTCCACCGCGACCTTGGTACCGGACCAGTCCCACCACTCGTTCGTCTTCTTCGCGCCGCCCAGCTCCGTGGAGGTCAGCGGGCCTTCCGCGCGCAGCTGCTTGATGACCTGGTCGTATGCGCCGTCGGGCAGCTCGTGGTTCCAGTGCGGGCGGTCGCGGTAGGCGCGGCGGCGGAAGGCGAAGTGCGGCCACTCCTCGACGGGGAGGATGCACGCCGCGTGCGACCAGTACTCGAAGGCATGCGGGCGGGCCGGCGACACGCCGACGGACGAGGGCTTCCAGTACGCGGACTCGACCGTCTTGCGGCCGATCGCGCCGAGCCGGGCGTACGGCACGAGTTCATGGGAGCGGGCGAGGACCGAGATCGTGTCGAGCTGGACCGCGCCGAGGTGGCGCAGCACCCCGCGGACTCCGGCCCGCCGGTCGGGCGCGCCGAGGAAGCCCTGGGCGCGCAGGGCGATACGGCGGGCGTCGTCCGCGGTGAGGGAGGTGGTCGGGCGCGGCAGGGTCGTCATGCCCCCGGACGATAGAGGGCGCCACTGACAGTCCGCGCTGACCTGGGCAAACGCCTGTGGTCAGGAGCGGGAGGGCAGGTAGGGCGCCGTGGACGGAAGGCCCAGGTCCGAGGGAAGCAGGGAGCCGACCCAGCAATCCCGGCGCACCCCTTTGTTGTTGATCGCGGAGCGCAGGGTGCCCTCGACGGTGAAGCCCGCGCGTTCGGCAACCGCACGGGAGGCGTGGTTGCCGACCTCGGCACGCCATTCGACCCGGTCGACGCCGACCTCGGTGAAGATCCACCGGCAGGCGGTGAGCGTGGCCTCGGTGACGTAGCCCTGGCCGCGGTGCTCCTTGGCTGCCCAGAAGCCGACCTCCGCCACGCCGAGCGAGCGCATGGTGAGACCGAGCATGCCGACGAGTTCCCCGCCGGTCAGGAAGACACCGAAGGTGAACATCGAGCCCTGCGCCCAGCCGTCGGGGACCAGCTGCTCGGTGAAGCCGCTCGCGTGCTCGGGCAGATACGGTGAGGGCACCGTGGTCCAGCGCTGGATGTCGGAGTCCTGCGCGGCGCCGTACACGGCCTGGGTGTCGTGCGGGCCGACCGTGCGCAGGACCAGACGATCCGTGGTGAGTGTGACAGGTTCCATCGGCCGATTGTGCTCGGCCGCCTACATGGCGGCCATCGATTTTCGCTGCGCGTGAGCGCGTGATCACATTTCGCGCAATTCCTCGCGCCGATGCGGCACTATCGCCGTGCGCCGTCCGTTGTCCCGGATGAGGCAGCCGTCGGGGCGCCAGGCCTCCCGGCCCAGCCGGGTCCTCGCATACGATGGCCGTTGCTCAGTACGTCAAATGGAAACCGACCGTCCCAGGCCCGACCGGCAAGGAGACAAACCCCCGTGTCCGTCCTCTCGAAGATCATGCGTGCAGGCGAAGGCAAGATCCTGCGCAAGCTGCACCGCATCGCGGACCAGGTCAACTCCATCGAAGAGGACTTCGTCGACCTCTCCGACGCCGAGCTGCGGGCCCTCACCGAGGAGTACAAGCAGCGGTACGCCGATGGTGAGAGCCTGGACGACCTGCTCCCCGAGGCGTTCGCCACCGTCCGTGAGGCCGCCAAGCGCGTGCTCGGCCAGCGGCACTACGACGTGCAGATGATGGGCGGCGCCGCCCTCCACCTCGGCTACGTCGCCGAGATGAAGACCGGTGAGGGCAAGACCCTCGTCGGCACGCTCCCCGCGTATCTGAACGCCCTGTCCGGCGACGGCGTCCACATCGTCACGGTCAACGACTATCTGGCCGAGCGCGACTCCGAGATGATGGGCCGCGTCCACAAGTTCCTGGGCCTGAGCGTCGGCTGCATCCTCGCCAACATGACGCCGGCCCAGCGCCGCGAGCAGTACGCGTGCGACATCACCTACGGCACGAACAATGAGTTCGGCTTCGACTACCTGCGCGACAACATGGCGTGGTCGCAGGACGAGCTGGTGCAGCGCGGCCACAACTTCGCGATCGTCGACGAGGTCGACTCCATCCTGGTCGACGAGGCCCGTACGCCGCTGATCATCTCCGGCCCGGCCGACCAGGCCACCAAGTGGTACGGCGACTTCGCCAAGCTGGTCCTGCGCCTGAAGAAGGGCGAGGCGGGCAACCCGCTCAAGGGCGTCGAGGAGACCGGCGACTACGACGTCGACGAGAAGAAGCGCACGGTCGCCATCCACGAGTCCGGCGTCTCCAAGGTCGAGGACTGGCTGGGCATCGACAATCTCTACGAGTCGGTGAACACCCCGCTCGTGGGCTACCTGAACAACGCGATCAAGGCCAAGGAACTCTTCAAGCGCGACAAGGACTACGTCGTCATCGACGGCGAGGTCATGATCGTCGACGAGCACACCGGCCGTATCCTCGCCGGCCGCCGCTACAACGAAGGCATGCACCAGGCGATCGAGGCGAAGGAAGGGGTGGACATCAAGGACGAGAACCAGACGCTTGCCACGATCACCCTGCAGAACTTCTTCCGCCTCTACGGCAAGCTCTCCGGCATGACCGGTACGGCGATGACCGAGGCCGCCGAGTTCCACCAGATCTACAAGCTCGGCGTGGTCCCGATCCCGACCAACAAGCCGATGATCCGCAAGGACCAGTCGGACCTGATCTACCGCACCGAGGTCGCCAAGTTCGAGGCCGTCGTCGACGACATCGCCGAGAAGCACGAGAAGGGCCAGCCGATCCTCGTCGGCACGACGTCCGTCGAGAAGTCGGAGTACCTCTCGCAGCAGCTCAGCAAGCGCGGCATCCAGCACGAGGTGCTGAACGCCAAGCAGCACGAGCGCGAGGCGTCGATCGTCGCCCAGGCCGGCCGCAAGGGCGCGGTGACGGTGGCCACCAACATGGCCGGCCGTGGCACGGACATCAAGCTCGGCGGCAACCCCGAGGACCTCGCGGAGGCCGAGCTGCGCCAGCGCGGTCTCGACCCCGAGGAGCACATCGAGGAGTGGGCCGCGGCGCTGCCCGCCGCCCTGGAGAAGGCCGAGCAGGCCGTCAAGGCCGAGAAGGACGAGGTCGAGGACCTCGGCGGGCTCTACGTGCTGGGCACCGAGCGACACGAGTCGCGCCGTATCGACAACCAGCTGCGCGGTCGTTCCGGCCGTCAGGGCGACCCCGGCGAGTCCCGCTTCTACCTCTCCCTGGGCGACGACCTGATGCGCCTGTTCAAGGCCCAGATGGTCGAGCGCGTGATGTCCATGGCCAATGTGCCGGACGACGTGCCGATCGAGAACAAGATGGTCACGCGCGCGATCGCGTCCGCGCAGTCGCAGGTCGAGCAGCAGAACTTCGAGACCCGTAAGAACGTTCTGAAGTACGACGAGGTCCTCAACCGGCAGCGTGAGGTCATCTACGGCGAGCGTCGCCGCGTCCTGGAGGGCGAGGATCTGCACGAGCAGGTCCAGCACTTCATGGACGACACGATCGACGCGTACGTCGGCGCGGAGACCGCCGAGGGCTTCCCCGAGGACTGGGACCTGGACCGGCTGTGGGGCGCCTTCAAGCAGCTCTACCCGGTGAAGGTCACCATCGAGGAGCTGGAGGAGGCCGCCGGCGACCGGGCCGGTCTGACTGCCGAGTACATCTCCGAGTCCATCAAGGACGACATCCACGAGCAGTACGAGGCCCGGGAGGCGCAGCTCGGCTCCGAGATCATGCGTGAGCTGGAGCGCCGCGTCGTGCTGTCGGTCCTCGACCGCAAGTGGCGCGAGCACCTCTACGAGATGGACTACCTCCAGGAGGGCATCGGCCTGCGCGCGATGGCGCAGAAGGACCCGCTGGTCGAGTACCAGCGCGAGGGCTTCGACATGTTCACCGCGATGATGGAGGGCATCAAGGAGGAGTCCGTCGGCTATCTGTTCAACCTGGAGGTCCAGGTCGAGCAGCAGGTCGAGGAGGTCCCGGTCGAGGCCGCGGAGCCGGTTGGCGAGGGGGTCCAGGAGACGGTGCCGGCGCAGGCCGGGGCGCGTCCCGAGATCCGCGCGAAGGGGCTGGACGTTCCGCAACGGCGGGATCTGCACTTCTCGGCGCCGACCGTGGACGGCGAGGGCGGCATCGTGGAGCGCGACCTCGAGGACGACGAGCCGGTGCGGTCCGAGTCGGACGGGCTGACGCGAGCCGAGCGGCGGCGGCAGGCCAAGGGCGGGCGGCGCCGTAAGAAGTAACGGCCGCGCCCGCGTGCGGCGCTCTGGCTGTTTCGAAGGGCCGGGTTCCTTTCACGGAGCCCGGCCTTTCTGTGTCGCCTGTCCTCAGTCGCCCTGTGCCGGGGCGGGGCGGGGGCCGGTTTCCACCGCTGTGCAGCGCCAGCGGAGGTCCTGGCCGAGTTCCAGGCGGAAGGCCAGGGCACGGAGTTGGTCGCCGGCGGAGATGCGGGCGAAGACCTCGAGGGCGCCCTCGCTGGGGACGTAGTAGCCGATGTCGTGGACGACGGGGCGGGAGCCTCGGGCGCGCAGCGGACTGCGTTCGGCGAGGCGGGCCAGGTCGTCGTAGGCACGGCCCATGGTGTGCCGGAGCATCCAGTGGACGGGCCGCTGACCGCTCAGGACGGCCAGCAGACGCTCGGCGAAGACGTCGGTGGGGCGTACAGGCGGCAAGGCAGTCCCCGGCGCTGTACGGGCCGTGCTCGCGTTCCGGGGCGTGGCCGGCGGCATTTCTCGCTTGCTCCTGACCGACGGCTTCCGGGGCGGGGCGCCGCCCGGGCGGCGGGTGTCGTGGCGGGTCGGCGGGCGGTGGCGCGGGCGGGGCTGGGCGGTGCGGCTCATGACCTTGTTCATGGGGTCCCCGTTCGGCGGGCCCGGCTGATACCGGGCGGTAACTCGTTGTGGGGATCTTGTACGGGGGCCGGGCGCGGGGTGGCAAGGACGGCGGGCGGGGCTCGCGAGGGGTCCGGAGGTTCACCTATCAGGGGGATGGAGGGGTGCCGATCCCCATGATGTGGCGGGTGTACCGGGTGAACGCGTGGCCCGAAGTGGACGGCTTCCGGGGTGTGGGCACAGACCCGAAAGGGGACGGGCGCACGTATCCTGAAGGCCCTCCGGGAGACGCGGCAGCCGGCCTTCCCGGGGCCTCAGCGGAGCCTTTGAACAGGAAAGAGCGGCCAGCATGCGCGTCTACGTCCCCCTGACCCTCCCCGGTCTCGCCGAGGCGCACAAGTCGGGTGAGCTGGGGACCGGCCCCTTCGTCGCGTACGCCGTGACGCCCGCGTTGCGCGAGTGGTACCTCTCCGAGGACATCGAGGAGCTGGAGTACGCCGCGCTCAGCCGGGCCGCGCTGGCCTCGCTGCGGTTGCTGGCGGCGGATCCGGGTGCGGTACGACGCCGGGTCGTGGTCGCCGTGGACGTGGCCGACGGTGCCGCGAGCGTCGACCCGGGCCGTGGGCTCGACCCGTCCGCCCTCGGTGAGGTGACGGTGAGGGTGACCGTGCCGCTCGCCAAGGCGGCCGCGGTTCATGTCGACGCCGAGGACGCGGAGCGGGACGTGGCCGCGGCGGCGGACGCGGTGGAGGCGGCGGACGGTGGGGACGACGACGCGCGGTTCGTCGTGGACGGTGCGGACGATCACGAGCTGCTGTGGTACGCCACGCAGGAGATCCCCAACCTGGTCGGGCTCGCCTGACCCGGCCTGCCTCGGCTTGGCCCGGCTTGGCCCGGCTTGGCCCGGCCTGGCCTGGAGGATTCGGCCGTCGGCCGCCGTTGTCAGTGTCGGCCGTCGTTGTCAGTGGTGGCGGGTACGGTTTTTGGCATGGGGATGCACGGAAACGCGCACATCGTCTGGGACTGGAACGGCACGTTGTTCCACGACAATGACGCGATCATCGGGGCGACGAACGCGGCCTTCGCCGAGCTGGGGCTCGCGCCGATCACGCTGGAGGAGTACCGGTCGCTGTACTGCGTGCCGGTGCCGAAGTTCTATGAGCGGCTGATAGGGCGGCTGCCGACCGATGCCGAGTGGGAGCTGATGGACGGGGTCTTCCACCAGCACTATGCCGAGCAGCGGGGGCGGTGCGGGCTGACCGAGGGGGCGACGGAGCTGCTCGCGGGGTGGCGGTCGGCGGGGCACAGTCAGTCGCTGCTGAGTATGTATGTGCACGAGGAACTGGTGCCGCTCGTGCGGGGGTTCGGGATCGAGTCGCACTTTCTGCGGGTGGACGGACGTACGGGGCCGTCAGGGGGCAGCAAGGCGACGCACATGGTGCGCCATCTGGAGGCGCTGAGCGATGTGGTGGAGCCTGCGCGGACCGTGGTGATCGGGGACGCGGCGGATGACGCGGTCGCGGCGCGGCGAGCGGGGGCGCGGGCTGTTCTGTACACCGGGGGGTCGCACAGTCGGGCCAGCCTGGAGGAGGTGGGGGTGCCGGTGGTGGACACGCTGACCGAGGCCGTGGAGGAAGCGCAGCGAATAGCGGCATAGCCGCGGGTGCCGGGTTCTGTGCTCTGGCTGGGCGGGGGTGGCTATTGCTTGCCTGCGCTCGACGGCTGCCCCGTACTCCGGCTGGGCGGCGGGGTGTTGCGCTTGCCCGCGGTGGCGGGGTGCCTCCCCCCACTCTCGGCTTCGCTCAAGCGGGGGGACCGCACCGCACACCCGTGCCGCCTGGGGGTCCCCCAGCCCCTTAAGGCGCCGAGGGAGGCACTGCCCGCAGCGACGGCGGCCTGCGAATGCAGTTCCCCAGGGGCGCGAGGCTGTATCGATATGCGGCTCCGCCGCGGGGGCGCGACCAGCCACAACGGACCCGCAGTGAAATGTGACCCGCCGCCCTCTCAGGTCGCCGGTGCCTTCGCTCGGAGTAGTTTGAGGAACTCGCGCATCCAGGCCGGGTGGTCCGGCCAGGCTCGGGAGGAGACCAGGGTGCCGTCGACCACCGCTTCGGTGTCCTGGAAGCTCGCCCCGGCCGCCTGCATGTCCGGTTCGAGCGCGGGGTACGCCGTGACGCGGCGGCCGCGCAGGCTGTCGATCGCCGCGGTGAGCAGGGGGCCGTGGCAGATCTGGGCGACCGGCTTGTCGGAGTCGAAGAACGCCTTGAGGATCTTGCGGAGTTCGGGATCGTTGCGCAGATACTCGGGGGCCCGGCCGCCGGGGATGACGAGGGCCACGTAATCGCCGGGGTCCACGTCGGCGAAGGCCAGGTCGGCGGGCCAGGTGTAGCCCGGCTTCTCGGTGTAGGTGTCGTAACCGGGTTCGAAGTCGTGGACGACGAAGCGCAGGGTCTTGCGGGAGGGGGCCGCGATGTGGACCTCGTAGCCCTCCTCGCGCAGGCGCTGGTACGGGTAGAGGACTTCCAGGGACTCCGCCGCGTCGCCGGTGACGAGCAGGATCTTCGCGGGCATGTCGGCTCCTCCGTGTGCTCCGAGGTGCTCCAGTGCTGCTGGGCGGGACACACTGTCCCAGGGCAACGTGCCAACACCGGGCGTGCTTGCCAAGAGGGCCGTCGCGGTTCCGGTCCGCCTCCGGGTGCCGAGGCCCGCCCGATGTCGGGGTGCCCTGTACTCAGAGTGCGGTCGCGACTCTCCCACCGCGACCGGGACGCCCACCCACCCGCATCCACCGGTCGTCCCACGGAGGGCCACAGCCACCCCACCGGTAGCACAGCCCCCACGGTCCGCGCCTGTCCGTCACCGGCCCGTCACCGTCCGCCCTTGCCCGCCGGATCCTCTGACCGCCAGCCCCGGACGCCACCACCCCACCAAATACGCCACCACCCCCCACCCCGCCCCTGTGCAGAACGTCAAACTTCCGACCTTGGTTTTGTACACATACGGCTCATGACGGGCCCCGGGTAAGGAGCGATAGCCTTGTGGCGTGATCAGCGCGATATCTCGCGGGGGCGATCCTGTCCCTGCCCTGCGCCCGGGTTGCACGGAGCACCTCCGTGACCGGGCGGCAATCGCTGGTCTTCGCGGGCGGGACGGGGCCGCAGCTGCCCCCGGGACGCCGAGGACAACCCTGGACACGGCGGCGCCGAGAGCAGCGTCACACCCGACAGGCGTGTCGAGAATGGCCGAATTCCCCCCGCGCATCTCACCTCGCGGCATAGCGTCGATGCGGACCGGACACCCCGGGCCGTGGCGTCGAGCCGGAGGGAAAGAGGCCGTACTTCCTTCTACGTCACGCAATGGCGCGCGACAGGAGTCAGAGGACAATGCAGACCAAGCTGGACGAAGCCAAGGCCGAGCTGCTCGAGAGGGCTGCCCGGGTAGCTGAGAACAGCCCGGTCGGGGGGCACCTACCGACCGGGACCGCGGGCGAGGGCTCCCCGGGCACCCCGGACAGCGAGTCCGTACTCGCGTTCCTCCAGCGCTACTACCTGCACACCGCCCCGGAAGACCTCGCCGACCGCGACCCGGTCGACGTCTTCGGCGCCGCGGTCTCGCACTACCGGCTCGCCGAGAACCGCCCCCAGGGCACGGCGAACGTGCGGGTCCACACCCCGACCGTGGAGGAGAACGGGTGGACCTGCAGCCACTCGGTCGTGGAGGTCGTCACCGACGACATGCCCTTCCTCGTCGACTCGGTCACCAATGAGCTGACCCGGCGGGGGCGCGGCATCCACGTCGTCGTCCACCCGCAGTTCGTCGTCCGGCGCGACCTCACCGGCAAGCTGATCGAGGTCGTGCCGACCCCGCCGAGCGGCGACCTCCCGCACGACGCGCACTTCGAGTCCTGGATCCACGTCGAGATCGACCGGGAGACGGACCGCGCCGACCTGAAGCAGATCACGGCCGATCTGCTGCGCGTGCTCTCCGACGTCCGCGAGGCCGTCGAGGACTGGGAGAAGATGCGGGAGGCGGCGACCCGTCTCGGTGCCGACCTGGAGAGCGAGCCCGTTCCGGGCGACCTGCCCCGGCCCGAGGTCGAGGAGGCCCGCGAGCTGCTGCGCTGGCTGTCCGACGACCACTTCACCTTCCTCGGCTACCGCGAGTATCAGCTGCGCGAGGACGACACGCTCGCCGCCGTGCCCGGCACCGGCCTCGGCATCCTGCGCTCCGACCCGCAGCACGCCGAGGACGACCAGCACCCGGTCAGCCCCTCCTTCGAGCGGCTGACGGCCGACGCCCGCGCCAAGGCCCGCGAGCACAAGCTGCTCGTGCTGACCAAGGCCAACAGCCGGGCCACCGTGCACCGGCCGTCGTACCTGGACTACGTCGGCGTCAAGAAGTTCGACGCGGACGGGAACGTGGTCGGGGAGCGGCGGTTCCTCGGACTGTTCTCCTCCGCCGCGTACACCGAGTCCGTGCGCCGGGTCCCCGTGATCCGCCGCACGGTCGACGAGGTGCTGCACCGCGCCGGGTTCTCGCCCCACAGCCACGACGGCCGCGACCTGCTCCAGATCATGGAGACCTACCCGCGCGACGAGCTGTTCCAGACGCCCGTCACCGAACTGCAGTCCATCGTCACGAGCGTTCTCTACCTGCAGGAGCGACGGCGGCTGCGGCTCTACCTGCGGCAGGACGAGTACGGGCGCTACTACTCGGCCCTCGTCTACCTCCCGCGGGACCGCTACACGACGGGCGTCCGGCTGCGGATCATCGACATCCTGAAGGAGGAGCTCGGCGGGATCAGCGTCGACTTCACCGCCTGGAACACCGAGTCGGTCCTCTCCCGGCTGCACTTCGTCGTCCGCGTCCCGCCGGGCACCGAGCTGCCCGAGCTGTCCGACGCGGACAAGGACCGCATCGAGGCCCGCCTGGTCGAGGCCGCCCGCTCCTGGGCCGACGCGTTCGGCGAGGCACTGACCGCCGAGTGCGGCGAGGAGCGAGCGGCCGAGGTGCTGCGCCGCTACAACCACGCCTTCCCCGAGGGCTACAAGGCCGACCACACCCCGCGCTCCGCTGTCGCCGACCTGGTCCACCTGGAGCAGCTCAGCGAGGACAAGACCTTCAGCCTGAGCCTGTACGAGCCGGTGGGCGCCGGTCCCGAGGAGCGCCGGTTCAAGATCTACCAGAAGGGCGGCTCGGTCTCCCTCTCGCACGTGCTGCCGGTGCTCAGCCGTCTCGGCGTCGAGGTCACCGACGAGCGGCCGTACGAGCTGCGCTGCTCGGACCGCACCACCGCCTGGATCTACGACTTCGGCCTGCGTATGCCGAAGGGAGCGGGCGGCGGGGAGTACCTCGGTGACGACGCCCGCGAGCGCTTCCAGGAGGCCTTCGCCGCCACCTGGACCGGCAAGGCGGAGAACGACGGCTTCAACGCCCTGGTGCTGAGCGCCGGGCTGAACTGGCGGCAGGCGATGGTGCTGCGCGCCTACGCCAAGTACCTGCGGCAGGCCGGTTCGACTTTCTCGCAGGACTACATGGAGGACACCCTCCGCAACAACGTCCACACCACCCGGCTGCTCGTCTCCCTGTTCGAGGCGCGGATGTCCCCGGACCGGCAGAAGGCCGGCCTGGAGATCACGGACGCCCTGCTGGAGGAGCTGGACGCGGCCCTGGACCAGGTGGCGAGCCTGGACGAGGACCGGATCCTCAGGTCCTTCCTGACCGTCATCAAGGCGACCCTGCGCACGAACTTCTTCCAGGAGAAGGTCGACGGCTCGCCGCACGACTACGTGTCCATGAAGTTCGACCCGCGGGCCATCCCGGACCTGCCGGCGCCCCGCCCGGCGTACGAGATCTGGGTGTACTCGCCGCGGGTCGAGGGTGTGCACCTGCGCTTCGGCAAGGTCGCGCGCGGCGGTCTGCGCTGGTCGGACCGGCGTGAGGACTTCCGCACGGAGATCCTCGGCCTGGTCAAGGCGCAGATGGTGAAGAACACCGTCATCGTGCCGGTCGGCGCCAAGGGCGGCTTCGTCGCCAAGCAGCTGCCGGACCCGGGCAAGGACCGCGACGCCTGGCTGGCCGAGGGCATCGCCAGCTACAAGACGTTCATCTCGGCGCTGCTCGACATCACCGACAACATGGTCGCCGGCGAGGTCGTACCGCCGCAGGACGTGGTCCGGCACGACGGGGACGACACCTACCTGGTCGTCGCCGCCGACAAGGGCACCGCGACCTTCTCCGACATCGCCAACGACGTCGCGAACAGGTACAACTTCTGGCTCGGTGACGCCTTCGCCTCCGGCGGCTCGGCCGGCTACGACCACAAGGGCATGGGCATCACCGCGCGCGGTGCCTGGGAGTCCGTGAAGCGGCACTTCCGTGAGCTGGGCGTGGACACGCAGAGCGAGGACTTCACGGTCGTCGGCATCGGTGACATGTCCGGTGACGTGTTCGGCAACGGCATGCTGCTCTCCGAGCGCATTCGCCTGGTCGCCGCCTTCGACCACCGGCACATCTTCATCGACCCGACCCCGGACGCGGAGACGTCGTACGCCGAGCGCCGCCGTCTGTTCGAGCTGCCCCGCTCCAGCTGGGCCGACTACAACACGGAGCTGCTGTCGGCGGGCGGCGGGATCTTCCCGCGCAGCGCCAAGTCGATCCCGGTCAACGCCCACATCCGCGAGGCCCTCGGCATCGAGGACAAGGTCACCAAGATGACCCCGGCCGACCTGATGAAGACGATCCTGCACGCGCCGGTCGACCTGCTGTGGAACGGCGGCATCGGCACGTACGTGAAGTCCTCGGCGGAGTCCAACGCGGACGTCGGCGACAAGGCCAACGACGCCATCCGCGTCGACGGCCGGGACCTGAGGGTCAAGGTCGTCGGCGAGGGCGGCAACCTGGGGCTGACCCAGCTCGGCCGTATCGAGTTCGCCCTGCACGGCGGCAAGATCAACACCGACGCGATCGACAACAGCGCCGGCGTGGACACCTCCGACCACGAGGTGAACATCAAGATCCTGCTGAACGGCCTGGTCGCGGACGGCGACATGACCGTCAAGCAGCGCAACAAGCTGCTCGCCGAGATGACGGACGAGGTCGGCGCGCTGGTCCTGCGCAACAACTACGCGCAGAACACCGCCCTGGCCAACGCCCTGTTCCAGGCCAACGCCATGCTCCACGCCCAGCAGCGGTTCCTGCGCCACCTGGTGCGCGAGGGCCATCTGGACCGGGCGCTGGAGTTCCTGCCGACCGACCGCCAGATCCGTGACCGCCTCGCCCAGGGCCAGGGCCTGACCGGCCCGGAGACGGCCGTCGTGCTGGCGTACACGAAGATCACGGTCTCCGAGGAGCTGCTGGGGACCTCGCTGCCGGACGACCCGTATCTGCGCAGCCTGCTGCACGCCTACTTCCCGACGGCGCTGCGCGAGCGGTTCACCGACGCGATCGACAACCACCCGCTGCGCCGCGAGATCACCACGACCGTGCTGGTCAACGACACGGTCAACACGGGCGGTACGACGTATCTGCACCGGCTGCGCGAGGAGACCGGCGCCTCACTGGAGGAGATCGTCCGCGCCCAGACGGCTGCCCGCGCGATCTTCCGCTCGGCGCCCGTGTGGGATGCGGTCGAGGAGCTGGACAACAAGGTCGACGCGGCCGTCCAGACCCGGATCCGGCTGCACTCGCGCCGGCTCGTCGAGCGCGGCACGCGCTGGCTGCTCAACAACCGGCCGCAGCCACTGCAGCTGGCCGAGACGGTCGAGTTCTTCGCCGAGCGGGTCGAGCAGGTCTGGCAGCAGCTGCCGAAGCTGCTGCGCGGCGCGGACCTGGAGTGGTACCAGCACGTGTACGACGAGCTGTCCGCGGCCGGCGTCCCGGACGAGCTCGCCACGCGCGTGGCCGGGTTCTCGTCCGCCTTCCCGGCGCTCGACATCGTGTCGGTGGCCGACCGGATGAGCAAGGAGCCGCTCGACGTCGCCGAGATCTACTACGACCTCGCCGACCGGCTCAACATCACCCAGCTGATGGACCGCATCATCGAGCTGCCCCGCGCCGACCGCTGGCAGTCCATGGCCCGCGCCTCCATCCGCGAGGACCTGTACGCGGCGCACGCGGCGCTCACCGCGGACGTCTTCGCGGCGGGCAACGGCACCTCCACTCCGGAGCAGCGCTTCAAGGCCTGGGAGCAGAAGAACGCGCCCATCCTGAGCCGGGCGCGCGCCACCTTGGAGGAGATCCGCGGTTCGGAGACGTTCGACCTCGCCAACCTCTCGGTGGCGATGCGCACGATGCGGACGCTGCTGCGCACGCATTCGTAGCGATACGACCGTAGCGGCACGACCGTAGCGGTACGACGGTGAGACCGCCCCGGGCCCGAGGTGTAAGCGGCCCGGGGCGTTCCGTTTCTTGCCGACCCCTAGTACAAAGTGATCAATGGATTTACCGTTTCCTGCTTATCAGTGCCCTTCGGATAGGGTCGGCGCTGTGACTGTTCAACTCACCGAGACCCGTCCGGCACCAGCGCCCCCCGCGCCGGCTCCGGCCAGACCCGTCACACGTGTCGTGCTGGAGATCGTGAAGTTCGGGGTCGTCGGTGGTAGCGGTGTCCTTGTCAATTTCCTGATCTTCAACCTGCTGCTGCGCGGTCTGAGCTGGCAGGCGATGCCCGCGACCGTCGTGGCCAGCTGTGTCGCGATGGCGACCAATTACCTCGGTTTCCGCTATTTCGCCTATCGTGACCGGGCCTCGCGCACGCGCAGCCAGATCATGCTGTTCTTCGTCTTCAGCGGCCTCGGTGTCGTCCTGGAAATCGGCCTGTTCTGGGTCGGATACCACGGTCTCGGCCTGCACAGTGTGCTGGAATCGAACGTGGCGAAGGCCGCGTCGATCGTGCTCGCCTCCGCCTTCCGCTTTCTCGTCTACCGCACGTGGGTGTTCCAGCAGGATGCACATCGCACCGTCTGACACCGAGCCGGTGAACCGCACACAGCCGCAGGACGGCGCCGCGCGGGCCGGCCGGGTACTGCCACAGGTGGCCGCCGCGCTTGTCGTGGTGCTGCTGCTCCTGGTGATCGTCCGTCTGCCGTGGGCGGGCGACCTCGGCATGCACGCAGCCACCATCGAGCGCCTGAGTCACCACCTGTTCCATCCCGGCAATCCGCTGGTCGACGCGGACACGCCGAGCCCCTACTACTCGCCGTGGATGCTGGTGCTGGGGCTGGTCGCCAAGGTGACCGGCCTGTCGGTGTTCGTGGTGCTGCGGCTCGCCGCGTTCGTCGCGCTGACGTTGCTGGTCACCGGGGTCTGGCGGTATGTCCGCACCCTGACCGCGCACCGCGCGGCACCCGCGCTGGCCCTGCTGAGCCTGTTCTTCCTCTGGGGCCCGGTACTGTTCAACTGGTCCGGCTTCCTGGGCCTGAACTCACTGGCGCTGACGGTGTCGTACCCCAGCGTCTTCGCGCTCGGCCTCACCTTTCACTTCTGGGCCTGGCTCACGCGGGCGCTGCGTGAGGAGACCGCGTGGGCACGGTGGCTGTGGCTCGGCGTGCTCTGGGCGCTGATCCTGCTGTGCCACCAGTTCACGGGCGTCGTGGCGTCCCTCGGAGCGCTGGCCACGGTGATCGCGGCGCGGCCGGCCCGCACGGTGCTGCTGCGCCTGGCCGCCTCGCTGGCGCTGGGGATGGCCCTGCTGTGGCTGTGGCCGTACTACGACTTCTTCTCGCTCTTCTCCGCCGGCGCGGATCTGGAGGCCATCCACAAGCCGCTGTACGAGGACCTGGCCGCACGGTTCGGCCTGGTGCTGCTCGGGGTGGCGGCGCTGGTGCTCCGTTTCCGGCGCGACCGCTGGGATTCGCTGGTCCTGTTCTTCGTCCTCGGGGCGCTGATGTTCGCCGCGGGCGGGCTGACCGGCCACTACTCCTGGGGCCGGGCCCTGCCGGCCGCGCTGATCCCGGTGCAGCTCGCCGCCGCGCTGGAGGTTGTGGCGGCCGGGCGGCGGGCGGTGCGCGTGGGGTGGGCGTGTGTGCTGGGCGCCGCGCTGGCTGTCGGGGCGTGGACGCAGGCCGGGACGCTCGGGTACGTGACCGGGAAGGGTGCGCTGCCTTCGGTGGTGGCGGCGAAGTACCGGCCGCCGTGGGTGGGGTATCACTGGATCACGCCGTGGGTGAAGTACGGGGACGTGGTGATGGCCCGGACGGATCCGGCGCGGCAGATCCCCGCCTACGGGGCGTACACCGTGGCGCCCGGGTATCCGGATGTGTTCCTTCCGGACGCGGCGCGCCGGGAGGCGGCGGTCGAGCGGTATTTCGCGGCGGGGACGCCCGCGGCCGAGCGGGCGGGGATTCTGCGGGAGTACGGCGTCCGCTGGGTCGTGGGTCCGAGCAGCTTGGCCGGCCCGGGCCTGCGGAAGGTGACCGCCGGTCCGGACGACCAGATCCTGTACCGGGTCGTGCACTGAGCTGCGGCGGTCCGGGGGCGGTTCTTGCCGGCACAGCTGCGCAAGCGTGAAGGGGCGCGGGGAACTGCGTGGTCACCACTGACCCGCAGTTCCCCGCGCCCCTTCGGCACAACGGCGCTTGGAAAACCGGTGTCTTACCTGAGCACGCTGGACAACAGCTTCGCCGCCTTGCGGATGCGCGGGCGCGCCACCCGCTTGACCACCGGACGGATCACGCGGGCCGTGACTCCCACCGGGCGCCAGCGGAGCTGCAGGCGGCCGGGGTTGCGGCCCTCCGGTTCGATGGTGAGCTCGTGCGGGGCCGCACCGGAGCGGTAGTCGATGCGGGCCGTGAGCGTCGGGAAGGACAAGGGGGCCAGCAGCAGGCCGGAGTTGGACAGGCCCTGCTGCTGGAGGCGGATCAGGGGGTGGCGTACGCCCGCGAAGCCCTGGAGGGGCAGCGGGGCCTGCGTCAGATCCAGGTGGACCTCGCCCTCGAAGAGACCGGGACGGATCGGGTTCAGACGGAACGGGACCGTCATCCGGCGGTTGCCGGGGGACAGGATCAGGCTGGCACGCTGCGGGCCGACCGGCAGGCGCAGGCCCGGGTCGTACGTGCGGATCGCCAGGGTGAGCGAGGCACCGGGACCGGGGGTCAGCTCCGTGATCTCATGGCGGAACTGCGCGCTCGGGAACGGGCGCGTGTCCAACTCCAGGTCGGACACCTCCAGTTCGCGGCGGGCGCGGTCGTCGGAAGGCACGCTGTCACCCCAGTACGGCACTCCGGACGCGTCGGCCGTGACCTGCCTCGGCGCCACGCCGTTCCCGAGCCCGCGGGCCGCGCATCCGGCCTCCTCCAGCCGGCCCTCCCGCAGCAGCTCCAGGACCACCCGCTCGGGGCGGGGGAGACGGGCGTACGCACCCGGGGACAGGGTGTCCAGGTAGGGGTTCATGATGTCCGCGAACGCCCGCAGCCATTCCTCGTCCCGGTAGGGCAGGTCGCCCGCGTACATCCGGAAGTCGTGCTTGAGGAACTTGTAGTCCTTGTCCTCGCGCAGCCCCGCGTGCCCGCTCTCCACCAGGAAGTCGTCGATCAGACGCTGGACATGCACCCGGTCGCGGACGTTCGTGACCTTGTGCCGCTGGTTGGAGATGGACGCCGCGGCCGCGGCCGCGAACGGGTCGATGTACCAGACGTACACCGGGTCCGGGATGATCGTGAACGCCTGCGCCAGGCAGTACGCCTGCGCCGAGAACAGCTGGTCCTCGTAGTGGATGCCCTCCGGGAAACGGAGTTCGTGCCGGTCCAGGAAGGAGCGGGCGTACATCTTGCTCGTCGACAGGTGCTCGAAGAGGAGCCGCGGGTCCGCGTCGATGCCCTCGACCGTGCGGCGCTCGGCCACCAGGTGCGGCATCCACGTCGTACGGCGGCCGTTGTCCACCCGTACCCGCCGTACCGCGCCCATGGTGAAGTCCACCTCGCGCTCGCGGTGTGCGGCGAGCAGCAACTCGACCGCGTTCGGCGGGAGTTCGTCGTCGCTGTCGAGGAACATCAGATACGGCGCCCGGGCGATGTCGATGGCCCGGTTGCGCGGGGCGCTGCAGCCGCCGCTGTTCTCCGGCAGGCGGAGGTAGCGGACGCGGTCGTCCTGTGCCTCCAGCTGACGCGCCACCGTCGGCGTGTCGTCCGTGGAGTGGTCGTCGCTGATGATGATCTCGATGTTCGCGTGCGTCTGCGCACGCAGCGAGGCGACCGCCCGGGGCAGGCGCTCCGCGTCGTTGAAGACGATGACGGTGACCGTGACGTCCGGGGTCGTCGTGGTGGTCGTCATGCCGAGGCCTCCTCGGGGGTCGGGGCGGGGGTGCGTTCCTCGAGCGGGATCACCGGTGGCAGGGCCTCCTCCGGCTCGCCCAGGAACACCCGTCGTACGACCCGTTCGGCGGCGCGCCCGTCGTCGTACTCACAGAACCGGCGCCGGAAGGCGGCCCGTGCCTTGGCGGCGCTGTCGTCGCGCCAGGCGCCGGAGACGAAGATCTCCGTCAGTTCCTCCTGGGTGCGGGCGACCTGTCCGGGGTGTTCGGACATCAGGTCGAAGTACACGCCCCGGGTGGTCCGGTAGGTCTCCCAGTCGTCGGCGTAGACGACGATCGGGCGGTCGAGGTTGGCGTAGTCGAACATGATCGACGAGTAGTCCGTGACCAGCGCGTCGGCGGCCAGGCACAGCTCCTCGACGGGGTCGTAGGAGGAGACGTCGATGATCCGGCCGGAGCGGCGCAGTCCGGTCAGCGGGGAGGCCGCGCCGCCGTAGAAGTAGTGGGCGCGGACCAGCAGGACCGTGTTGTCACCGAGCCGGTCGGCGAGTTCGGCGAGGTCCAGGCGCGGGGTGAAACCGGCCTCGTAGTCGCGGTGGGTCGGGGCGTACAGGACGGCCGTCTTGCCGCGCGGGATGCCGAGGCGTTCGCGGGCGGCGCGGACGTCGGCGGCCGTGGCCGAGTAGAAGACGTCGTTACGCGGGTAGCCGTAGTCCAGCGAGGTGTAGCGGGCCGGGTAGGCGCGCTCCCACATGCGGGTGGTGTGGCCGTTGGCGCTGACGCTGTAGTCCCACTTGTCGATGCGGCCCAGCAGGGCGTCGAAGTCCAGGCCCTTGGCGGCGGCCGGGTGTTCCATCTGGTCCAGGCCCATGCGCTTGAGCGGAGTGCCGTGGTGGGTCTGGAGGTGGATCGCGTCGGGGCGCTTGACCACCGCGTTGGGGAAGTTGACGTTGTTGACGAGGTACTTGGCGGTGGCCAGGGTCTCCCAGTAGCGGCGGGTGCCGGGGATCACATGGTCCGTGCCGGGCGGCAGCAGGGCCTCGTTGCTCTTCGACACCACCCACACCGGGTGGATGTGCGGGGCGAGTTCGCGGAGCTTGGCGGCGATCGCGGCCGGGTTGCAGGCCACTCCGCGCTCCCAGTAGGCGGCGAACACGGCCAGGTTGGGGTCGATCGGCTGGCTCAGGGCGTGCCGGTACTGCTGGTCGCGGAGCTTGGCGCCGACCTGCTTCTTACGCGTCCGTACGGCCTTCTTCGCGGCGCGGCGGGTGCGGTTGACGGCCTGGAACGCGCGGTACTTGGTGTAGGCGCCCTCCTCCAGCAGCGCGTGCCGTACGCCCTCCACGCCCGCGGGGCGCTCGTGGTACTCGGGGCGCCAGCGGACCGCGGCGAGGGAGGCCCGGCGGAAGAACTCGCGGGCCACCGCGTCGGGCAGGTTCTCCCCGGCGAAGGTGCGCACGAGGTCGCGCATCATCAGGTCGTACACCACCGTGCGGGCGGCGCGGCGGTCCTTGGCGAGCGCGAGCAGCGACTCGTAGCGCTCGATCAGCGCGAAGCGGTCCTCGGGGGCGCGCGGCGGCAGGCTCTCGGGGCGCAGTTCGCGGTGTTCGTACGCCACCTGGTTCAGGCAGGCGACACGGCCGGCGTGCAGCAGGGCGGCCTGGGCGGCGTACGGCTCGTCGTCGGTGGTGAGGTGCTCCTCGTGCGCCCGCCAGAAGTCGGCGCGCAGGGCGCGGTTGCCGAGCAGCGGGGTGAGGCGCAGCAGGTCGGCGGACTCGTCCAGGGGCTGGCCCGCGCGGCCGACGGCGGCGAGGAGGCGGCCGTCGCGGGAGGGGGCGGCGGCGGTCTGCCAGGTGGTGCTGACGTGGTCGAGGAGGAGGACGTCCACGGCGGCGCTCGCGGCTCCGGTGGTGCCCTCGGCGTCCGCGGCGTCGAGTTCGGCGGTCCGCTCGGCGATCAGCCGGGCGGCGCCGGCCGGCAGGCTGTCCTTGGCGTGCACGAAGTGCAGCCAGCGGCCGGTCGCACGGGCGGCGCCGGCGGCCCGGGCCGCCGCGTCACCGGTGCCCTCCGGCAGCGGTACGACGACCGTCCCGGGGGCGTGCCCCGCGGCGGCCTCCCGTGCCCAGTCGCCGACTGCCGCGACGATCACCTCGGCGTCGGAGTGCGGATGGGCTTCCAGGGAATCGAGCAGCTCTGTCAGATGCCCCTGTGCGTTCGGTCCGTAGACGATGACGCTGAGTTGGGGCATCGCTGTGGACTCCTTTGGTTGATCAGATTTCGGGCGAGAGGAAGACGGGATTCCGCGGCCTGCGGTTTCCCTCACATTAACTTTCAAGCCACCTTCTTACTATGGCTTGCGACACCTTCTGGCGTCGCGCTAGGCAGCCTTCTTGCCGTCGCCCTTCTTGTCGCCGGTGAAGGCCTCGTACTCCTTCATGACATCCTCCGTGGGACCGTCCATGCGCAGCTCGCCGCGCTCCAGCCACAGGGTCCGCTCGCAGGTGTCGCGGATCGACTTGTTGTTGTGGCTGACCAGGAAGACCGTGCCCGCTTGCTCGCGCAGTTCGCGGATCCGGTCCTCGGAGCGCATCTGGAACCTGCGGTCGCCGGTGGCCAGGGCCTCGTCGATGAGCAGGACGTCATGGTCCTTGGCAGCGGCGATGGAGAAGCGCAGCCGGGCGGCCATACCGGAGGAGTACGTGCGCATCGGCAGGGTGATGAAGTCGCCCTTCTCGTTGATCCCGGAGAAGTCGACGATGTCCTGATAGCGCTCTTTGACCTGCTCCCGCGACATGCCCATGGCGAGGCCGCCGAGGTAGACATTGCGCTCACCCGTGAGGTCGTTCATCAGGGCCGCGTTGACGCCGAGCAGGGAGGGCTGGCCGTCGGTGTAGATGTGGCCGCTCTCCACGGGGAGCACGCCGGCGACCGCCTTGAGCAGGGTCGACTTGCCGGAGCCGTTGGTGCCGATGAGGCCGACCGCCTCGCCCTTGTAGGCGACGAACGAGACCTTCTTCACGGCGTGCACCGTGCGCACGCCGGCGGCCTGCTCGGCCTGCTTGCGGCGCAGCATGCGGTTGAGGGCGGCGGTGGCGGAGCCGCGGCCGCCGCCGGTTCCGTGCACCCGGTAGACGATGTCGACGTTGTCGACGATGACGGTGGGGATCTTCTCTTCGGTCTGCTCAGCCACGGCCGTACTTCTCCTCAGCCTTCCAGAAGTAGATGAAACCGCCGACGCCGGCGACCAGGGCCCAGCCGGCGGCGAGCGCCCACACGTGCGGGGGCAGCTGCTTGGCATGGAAGCTGGCGATCAGCGCGTACCGCATGAGGTCGATGTAGACCGCGGCCGGGTTGGTCTCCAGCAGGACCGTGACGATGTGCGGCAGGTGGTCCTTCTTGGTGAGCTTGCCGATGCTCCACATCACGCCGGACACATACATCCAGGTGCGCAGCACGAACGGCATCAGCTGGGCGATGTCCGGGGTCTTGGCGCCCATGCGCGCCATGATCATCGCCATGCCCGCGTTGAACAGGAACTGCAGGATCAGCGTGGGGATCACCAGCAGCCAGGAGAAGGAGATCGGCACGCCCAGGCTGAACAGGATGACGACCAGCGCGGCCATCGAGAACAGCAGCTGCTGGAGCTGCTGGATGCAGAAGGAGATCGGCAGGGCGGCGCGCGGGAAGTGCAGGGCGCGCACCAGGCCGAGGTTGCCGGAGATCGCCCGGGTGCCGACCTGGATCGAACTCTGCGTGAACGTCCACACGAACACGCCGGTGACCAGGAACGGGATGTAGTCCGGGACGCCCTTCTTGGTGCCCATCAGCACACCGAAGATGAAGTAGTAGACCGCCGCGTTCAGCAGCGGGGTCATGACCTGCCAGATCTGGCCGAGCTTCGCCTCGCTGTACTGCGCGGTGAGCTTGGCGGTGGCGAAGGCGGTGATGAAGTGACGCCGGGCCCACAGCTGGCGGACGTACTCGGGCAGGGTGGGGCGGGCGCCACTGACGGTCAGGCCGTGTCGGGCGGCCAGCGCCGCGAGATCGTCGGCCGGGGCCTGGGTGGGGGGCGGTGTGTCGAGGACCTGGCTCACATCCGCTGCTTTCGCTCGGGGGAGGGGGTGCCGCACCCGGCCGGCAGCCGGGTCGCGTCGGTGGTCCATGGTCCGACGTCTCGTCGCTTCGCGCGCTTCCTTACGCTTCTCTTCACGTTCTCTTACGCCGGAACGGGACCGTATCGTCGCAACGGGAGCGTAGAACCAATCGACGTCGGAACGCAACCGTATCGTCGTCACGGCCTATGCTGTGCGTCATGACGACGAACGCCGACGAGCCGCGGACGCCCCAGCGCCGCCGGACCCCTGCGGGGGCCGCCGTACTCCGGGAGGATGTGACCGAAGCCATCCGCGGGGCGGTCTTCGAGGAACTCGCGGCGGTCGGCTACGCCCGGATGTCCATCGAGGGCATCGCGCGGCGGGCGGGTGTCGGCAAGACGGCGGTGTACCGGCGCTGGCGCTCCAAGCTGCACCTCGTCCTGGACGTCGTCTCGGCCATGGCGGTCCTGGGCCTCCCGGTCCCCGACACGGGCTCCCTGGAAGGCGACCTGCGCCTGCTCTACGAGGTCACGTCCCGCGCCCTGCGCCACCCGGTCGCCTCGCAGATCATCCCCGACCTGCAAGCGGAGGCGGCCCGCAATCCCGACATCGCCGACGCCTTCCAGAAGGCCCTGCGGGACGGCCAGGAGGGCGTGGCCAGCAAGATCGTGGCGGCGGCGGAGGCGCGGGGGGAGGTGCGCGCGGGTGTGGATCCCGACCTCGCGCTCGACCTGATCTCGGGCCCCGTGTACTGGCGCGCGGTGGTGATCCGCTCCCCGAAGCTGCCGAAGGGCTACCTGGAGATGCTTGCCCGGGCTACGGCAGGGGCGCTCAAGGCGCTGTGAGGGCGCGCGGGGGTGTGGCTGGGGGTCCCCCAGGCCTTTGAAGCACTGGGGGAGGCATGACTGCGCTGGGACGACGCCGCAGTTCCCCGAGGGGCGCGGGGCTGTATCGATATGCGGCTCCGCCGCGTGGGCGCGGTCAGCCACGGATCACCCGCGGGCGGGGCCTCTCGAAAGGCCCCGCCGTGTCCATCGGCGCTGCCTACGAGCGGGCCGCCTCCGGGTGGTGGCGGAGCCAGCCCTCCCAGGCCGAGGTGATCATGTCCTGGACGTCGTACTTGGCCTGCCAGCCCAGCTCGGTGGCGATGCGGTCGGCCGAGGCGACGACGCGCGCGGGGTCGCCGGGGCGGCGCGGGGTGACGACGGGCGGGCGGTCGTAGCCGGTGACCGCGTTGATGCGGTCGATCATCTCGCGCACGGAGACGCCCTCGCCGCGGCCGATGTTGAGGGTCAGGTCGGTGCCGGGGGAGGAGGCCAGCGCACGGGCGACGGTGACATGGGCCTCGGCCAGGTCGACCACGTGGATGTAGTCGCGCACACAGGTGCCGTCCGGCGTCGGGTAGTCGTCGCCGAAGATGCGCGGCGGCGCGCCCTCGGTGAGCTTCTCGAAGACCATCGGGATCAGGTTGAACACGCCCGTGTCGGCCAGTTCCGGGCCCGCCGCGCCGGCCACGTTGAAGTAGCGCAGCGACGCGGTGGACAGGCCGGTCGCCTTGCCCGTCGCCCGGACCAGCCACTCTCCGGCCAGCTTCGTCTCGCCGTAAGGGGACATCGGTTCGCAGGGGGTCTCCTCCGTCACCAGGTCGACGTCCGGCATGCCGTAGACCGCCGCCGAGGAGGAGAAGAGGAAGGACGGGACCTCCGCCCGCGTCACCGCGTCCAGGAGGATGCGCAGACCCTCCACGTTCTCCCGGTAGTAGTGCAGCGGGCGCTCCACCGACTCGCCCACCTGCTTCTTCGCCGCCAGGTGGACGACCCCGCTGATCTCGTGCTCGGCGAGCGTGCGGGCCACCCGGTCCGCGTCCAGGACGGAGCCGCGCACCAGCGGGACCTCCGCCGGTACGCGCTCGGCGACGCCCGTGGACAGATCGTCGTAGACGACCGTGCGCTCTCCCGCCTCGGTCATCGCCCGTACGACGTGTGCCCCGATGTATCCGGCACCGCCGGTGATCAGCCAGGTCATTGTGCGGCCCGTCTCCTCGTCAGTCGGTCCCCGTGTGTGTCAGTGCAGCGGGGCTCTCTCAGTGCAGCAGTCGGCGCAGCCGGCTGCGTGCCACCTGTACCACCCCGCGCACGCCGCTTGCCACGCGCACGGCGAGTGCGCCGGAGTGCGTGGCGTACGGCTGTACCAGGAGCACGCCGTGCCGGACGCTCGGAACGGCGCGCCTGCTGAGCCGGCCGGCGCCCGTCAGGGCGTGCGCCGTGACGTCCCGCTCCGCGCCGTCCGTAAAGCGTACGGTCAGCTGCAGGTCCCAGGTGCCCGCGCCCAGCACGCCCAGGTCGACGGGCAGCTCGGCCGACCAGCTGACCTGGTCCGTCCCCGCGCCGGAGGGCGTGAGCGGCACCGTCGTGCGCCCGCGTGTGCGCTCATCGTCCCGGGACTGCCACTCCACGTCCACCTCGCGCGGTTCCGCCTCGGCCACCCTGCCGTACATCTCGTGCAGCCGCAGGAGCAGACGCGAGGCACGCGCGCGTGGCTGCAGTTCCGCCTCGACGGCGAGCGGGAGCTTGGCGATCGGGCGGGTCAGGAACGGCGTGAGGGTGACCTGGGGGAGGTCCTCGGACCAGACGGGGACGCCGTCGGGGGTGCGGGCGTAGGGCGGCAGGAGGCGCGCCGGGCGCGCGGCCAGTTCACGCATGCGCGGCAGGTCGCGGGGCTCGGGCGACTCCAGGACGACCCGAGCGAGCAGCCGGCCCGGGGCGCCCGGGTTCAGCTCCCAGTCGGCGGCGTCGTAGTGCGCGAGGTACTCCCGGGTGCGCGCCCACCACGCGCGCTGGTAGTGCGCGTCGCGCAACCCCAGCTCGCGCGTGTACATCCGCACCTCGTGGTCGAGGAACTTGGCCCGCACCGCCCGCGCCAGCTCCTTCTGCCCAGCGCTCAGCAGAATGTCGTACGCCAGCGTGCACGCCTCGACGCGCGCCTTCCAGTTGTCGATGCGATCCCGGTCCAGCGAGAGCGACAACTGCTCGGCGGACCTGCGCACATGCCACAGATACACCCGGTCCGGTATGAGCGCCATGCGCGGGCCGGCGGCCAGCACGCGCGCGGTGAAGACGATGTCCTCGTAGAGGAAGCGGCCGTCGGGGAAGCGGATGCCGTGCTCGCGCAGGAAGTCGGTGCGGTACAGCTTGTTGACGCACAGCGTGTCGTGGACCAGGCGCGGGCGCTGGGAGGGGCCCGCGAGGACGGTGTGCGCCGTGTAGAGGGGCTCCTGCCAGGGCTGTTCACGCCCCGAGGGCAGCTCCCGGCGCACGCACAGCCCGCTCGCGACCTCGGCGTGCGCTCCCGTGGCCGCCGCCAGCAGCGTGTCCACCGCACCGGGCGGCAGCACGTCGTCGCTGTCCAGGAACATCACGTACGGCGTTGTCAGCGCGTCGATCCCGGTGTTGCGCGGGCTGCCGCAGCCGCCGCTGTTCACCTCCCGGCGCACCACCCGCAGCCGGGGCTCGTCGGCGGCCAGCCGGTCCAGCAGCTCGGCGCTGCCGTCCGTGGAGCAGTCGTCCACGGCGATGACCTCGGCGACCGCCGGCCCCTGGGCCAGCGCCGAACGCACGGCGTCGCCCACATGAGCGCGGTCGTTGTAGCCGATGACGATGACACCGACCCGCGCCGCGCGCGGCGATTCGGCGGCGCCCGCCGGATCGGAAGGTGATTCGGCGGCGCCTGCTGTACCGGGTGTGTCGGGTGTGTCGGACGGGTCTGGTCGCATCGGGTCCACGGGCCGGGAGCGTAGGAACGCTCGGTAATACGCTGTTAAGAATATTTGGAAAGCTGATGTTAAGAAAAACTTAGCGCATGGTTCGGAAGGCGGTCAGAACCGGGTCGGGGTTCCGTCGTTGGCACGCTCTTTCCATCCGGCCGTGTCGCTCGCCACAACCGGACGAACGACAGCACAGCCGCTGCCGCCAGGATCCCATTGCGCGCCAGCATCAGCAGACACCCGGTCCAGGTGCCGTCGATCACATCGCCGTAGCGCATCGGGAACTCCAGCGTGGTCAGCGCGGTCGCCGCCAGGACCAGCGCCGCGACCGGCCGCTGACTGGTGTGCCGCGAGGCCACGCACACGGCGGCGAGGCCGACCAGCCAGATCATGTACTGCGGGCTGATCACCCGGCTGGTGACCGTGAACAGCAGCACCGCGCACAGCGCCGCGTCGAACGGTGTGGCCTCGCTCCAGTGCCGCGCCCGCACCCGCCACAGCACCAGCAGCGCGAAGGAGACGGCCGTCAGCGCCAGGCAGGCGGTGGCGACGGCGTGCACATGCGGGCCGACCAGCTCGACGGCGCCGTACTGGAAGCGCGTCTCGCCCGACCAGCCGGCGTGCCGCGCCAGGCTCAGCGCCGTACCGCCGAGCGACTCGATCTGCACCCCGCGTCCGCCCTGCTCCCGCAGAAAGGACAGCGGATGCTCGAACGACACGGCGAAGAAGGCGAGCGTGGCGAACCCGGCGCCGGCCGCCCACCCCCACGCCCCGCGCGTCGCCCGCCCCGGGGCGTGCCCAGCAGCACCAGCGCCGGCCACACTTTCACCAGCGCGCCCAGTGCCGCGAGCACCCCGCCCGCGCGCGGCGAGCGGCCGAGCGCCAGCAGGGAGAGCACGGCCAGGGCGGTGACCTGGACGTCGTAGCGGGCGAGCGGGATGTGCAGCAGCAGCGGCAGACCGGCCGTCCACAGGGCCGCGCCGAGCAGGCTGCGCCCGGGCCGCCTGCCCGAGCGCACCAGGGCCGCCGTGACCAGCGCGTCCGTGGCCAGCGTGAGCATCACGAACGCCTGGAAGTACGTCAGCCACGGCAGCAGGCCCGGCGTCAGCAGCACCGCGCCCGCGCCCGGCGGGTACTGCCACAGGGTGTCGTGCGTCGGGAAGGAACCGTGTACGAGGATGCCGTACCAGGAGGCGTACAGCCGCGACACCTCACCCGCCACCGAGCCGCCGCCGAGCAGCGCGGGGCTGTCGTGGAGGAGCAGCCACAGCATCAGGCCACGCGTGGTGAGCCAGAGAGCGGCGAGGGCGTGGACCGGACCGGAGGTGACACGGAGACGGTTCATCGCATGGGAGCCTAAGCGGCGCGGATGATGTATCGACTTCGATACGCCGTAATGGCCGTTAAAAGGTTGGTTAATCGTACAAGAACGGGCCGTGGTGAACGTCGGGCTTCCTCTGGAACCGCAGTCTCGCGGGGCGGCCGCAGCGACAGCCGTCGTACCGGCCGATGGGGCGACGCACGTGCCGGAGAGCAGGCGGGCCCGGACACGCCGCCGGGTCGCCGTGGGCGTGCCCGCGCTGGTGATGCTCGCGGTCGGGCTCTGGGGGCTCGACCGGGACGGGATGTGGCGGGACGAGGCCGTCAGCTTCCAGGTCGGGCGGCGTACGGTGCCGCAGATCTGGCTGCTGCTGCACGACGTGGACGCCGTACACGGTCTGTACTACCTCCTCATGCACGCCGTCCTCGCCGTCCACCCCGGCGAGGTGGTGCTGCGGCTGCCTTCCGTGTGTGCGGCGGCGGTGACGGCCGGGCTGGTGGCGGCGCTCGGCACCCGGCTGGCCCGGCCGCGCGTCGGGCTGTGGGCCGGGCTGCTCTACGCCGGTGCGCCGATGGCCGGTCACTATGCGCAGGAGGGCCGCTCGTACGCCCTGGTCGCGGCCGGGGCCACCGGTGCGACGCTGCTGTTCGTACGGGCCGTGCAGGGGGGTACCCGGCGGGACTGGTGGGCGTACGGCGCGGTCCTCGGCCTCACCTGCTGGCTGCACGAGTTCGCGGTGCTGCTGCTGTGCGCCCACGCGGGGTCGCTGGCGCTGGCCCGGGCGGAGAGGGTGAGGGTGTGGCGGGGTTGGGGATGTGCGGCCGGTGGGGTCGTGGTCTCGCTGTTGCCGATGGTGTTCGTGTCGCGGGGGCAGGCGGCGCAGGTGGCGTGGTTGCGAAGGCCTACGGCTGATACGGCGGAAGGGCTGCTGCGGGGGTTTCTCGGGCCGGCGGGCGGGGTGTACGAGGTGTGTCTGGGGCTGGCCCTGGTGGGGTTGGTGGGGCTGGCGCGGCGGGGGGAAGTCACCCTTGCGGGGGTGGCGTTGCCGTTGACGGTGGTCCCCCCTGCGGTGTTGATGCTGGTGTCCCAGGTCTCGCCGCTGTATGTCGACCGGTATGTGCTGTACGCGTTGAGCGGGGCGCCGTTGGTGGTGGCGGCGGGGGCGGAGCGGGTGGCCGGGGTGGTGGGGCGGCTGCGGCTCGGCGGCCGTCGTGCGCCCACCGCGCCGAAAGGGCACCCCCAGTTGCACCTCCTCCCGCAGCCCCCTCTCGTCACCCTCACCGGTGTTCTCGCCATCGTGCTCGGCTTTCTGCATCAGCTGCCGCTTCTCCGGGCCGATCGGGACCCCGGCACTCGGGCCGATGATCTGGGGGCTGTCTCGCGGGTGGTGGGGCGGGAGTTGGCGGGTGGGGACGCGGTGGTGTTCCTGCCGGACGATGTGCGGAATGTGGCCCTCGCCTATCCACGGGCGTTCCGCGGGGTGCGGGATGTGGCGCTGGCGGCGGGGCCGGCCGAGTCGGGGACCCTCTACGGGCGCGAGGCCGGGCCGCGTGAGGTGCGGCGGCGGCTGGGGCGGCTGGACCGGGTGTGGGTCGTGGCGGACCAGGATCTGCTCGCCGGGCACTGGATCCCGCGCAGTCCCGTCGAGCGGGCCAAACTCGCCGTGCTGAACCGTGATTTCACCGGGCAGGAGCCGATCCTGCGGGACAGGACGGCAGTACGGCTGTACGTCCGCAATCCACTCCCCGTCGATTCACCCTCTATCCATCCACTCCCTATCCATCCACCCCCCGTCGATCCACCTCCTATCCATCCACTCCCCGCCGGTCCACTCCCCGCCGGTCCACTCCCCGCCGGTCCGCTCCCCGCCGGTCCGCTCGCCTCCGGTTCGCTGTCCGCTGGTTCACTGTCTGCTGGTCCGCTCGCCTCCGGTGCTCTCGCCTCCGGTTCGCTGTCCGCCGGTTCGCTGGCCTCCGGTGCTCTCGCCTCCGGTCCGCTGTCTGCTGGTCCGCTCGCCGCTGGTTCGCTCGCCTCCGGTCTGCTGCCCGGGCGTGCCACGCTCGCGTCGGCTTAGGGCCTGTCCGGCGGATCCTGTCGCAGACATGGGGTCGGCGCGCCCTCCCGCGCTGACTTGAGGGAGCGGGGGCGCCCCCATCGCGTCGACTGCCTCCTCCGCCGTGCAGCTGGCCGCACCTGCCCCGCTCACCTGCGCTGATGAGGCGCCGCCGATGTACTGCGACCTGATCCGCCGGACAGGCCCTGGCCCGCCTCGCGTCCCGCTTCCGCCACCGCCGCCGCGTCCAGTGCCGTCGTGAGCTGGTCGAGGCGTTCGCGCAGGTCGGCGATCCCCTCCAGGTCGAAGCCGGTCGCGCCCATGATGCGGCGCGGCACCTGAAGGGCCCGCTCGCGCAGAGCCGCGCCCTCCTCGGTGAGCCGGACCCGTACCGAGCGCTCGTCCTGCGCGCTGCGCTCCCGGCGCACCAGACCCGCCCCCTCCAGCCGCTTGACCAGCGGGGACAGCGTGCCCGAGTCGAGCCGCAGATGCTCGCCGAGCGCCTTGACGGGCAGCTCGTCCTGTTCCCACAGCACCAGCATCACCAGGTACTGCGGGTAGGTGAGCCCGAGGTCCTTGAGGATCACGCGGTAGACGCCGTTGAACGCGCGGGACGCGGCGTGCAGCGAGAAGCAGATCTGCCGGTCCAGGCGGAGCCACTCGGCGTCGGCGGCGGAGGAGGGTGAAGAGGGTGAGGAGGGCAAGGAGGGCGATGCGGTCATGGGAACCAGGGTAGCTCTTGCGAGCCATTTGATTGTGCACAACTTAATTGTGTGCTCTACTTGTACTCGCAAGCCCGCAACGGACACCGCATCGAGAAGATCGACGAGAAGATCGAGAAGGACGGGTCACCATGGACGCGCTCTACACCGCAGTCGCCACCGCCACCCACGGCCGGGACGGCCGCGCCGTCTCCTCCGACGGCAAGATCGACCTGAAGCTGGCCCCGCCGGCGGAGCTGGGCGGCAACGGCGAGGGCACCAACCCCGAGCAACTCTTCGCCGCCGGATACGCGGCCTGCTTCGGCAGCGCCCTCGGCCTCGTCGGCCGGCAGGCGAAGGTCGACGTCAGCGACGCGGCGGTGACCGCCGAGGTCGGCATCGGCAAGCAGGGCGAGGGCTTCGGGCTGAAGGTGACGCTGCGCGTCGAACTGCCCGACACCGTGGACCAGGAGACCGGCCGCAAGCTGGTCGAGACCGCCCACCAGGTCTGCCCCTACTCCAACGCCACCCGCGGCAACATCGACGTCGACCTTGTCATCGAGTAGTCGAAGTCATCGAGTTCATCGAGATCATCGAGTAGTCGAGTGACCGACCGAGTGGCACACCAGGTGCCGGTCCCCGTCGGCAGGGGCCGGCACCCTCGCGTTTCCGTCCGGCTTACGCAGACGTAAGCGCGTCCCGCTCGGACGCCTGCTCCGGGATCCGTACCGCGCCCGGCTCCGGCATCGGCTCGCCCAGCAGCAGCGTCCGTACGACCCGCTCGGCGGCCCGGCCGTCGTCGAACTCGCAGTACCGGGCCCGGAAGCCCGCCCGCAGCCGGGCCGACTCCTCGTCCCGCCAGCACCCCGAGGCGAACAGCCAGGCCAACTCCCGGTAGGAGCACGCGACATGGCCCGGCGCCTCGGCGGTGATGTCGACGTAGGCGCCCCGGCTCGCGGTGAACGCGGGCCAGTCGTCGGCGTGCACCACGATCGGCCGGTCCAGGTTCGCGTAGTCGAACATCACCGACGAGTAGTCGGTGACCAGGACATCCGCCGCGAGCAGCACGTCCGCCACGTGCGGCTCGTCGGTCGCGTCGACCACGATCCCGCGCCGGGCCAGCTCCGTGAGGCCCATCCCGCGCGCCGGACCGTTCGCCAGCGAGGGATGCAGCCGGACCACGAGGGTGTGGCCCGCGCCGAGGTCGGCCGCGAACCGGGCGAGGTCGACGCGGTCCACGTGCCCGGTACGCCGGTAGTCCCGGCGAGTCGGCGCGTACAGCACCACGGTGTCCGTCTCCGGGATGCCGTAGCGCTGCCGGAAGTCACTGTCGCCGCCGTTCACCAGCACGTCGTTGCGTGGGCTGCCGGTGCGCACCGAGGTGAAGTGGCAGGGGTAGGCCCGCTCCCAGACCAGCTCGGAGTGGCGGTTCGCTACCAGGCTGTAGTCCCAGCGGTCGGCCCGGCGCAGCATCTGCGGAACATCGAAGCCGAGCCGGGCGCCCGGCTTGTCCAGCAGATCGGCGCCCATGTACTTCAGCGGGGTGCCCTGGTGGGTGTGGATGTGCACGCTGCCGGGCCGCTTGGCCAGCGCGCCGGGCCAGTTGACGTCGTTGACGAAGAAGTTCGCCCGCGCGGTGACCTCCAGATAGCGCCGGGAGCCCACGATCACGTGCTCCAT
>NZ_CM002285.1:5987743-5998101 GCF_000497445.1 Streptomyces roseochromogenus subsp. oscitans DS 12.976
GCTGTCGACCAGGGCGTCCGCGGGCTTGTGGGCGCGGAACATCGTCGCCGTACGCCGGAAGAACTCGGCCTTGTCGGCGGGCGGCAGCCGGTCCGGCTTGGCCAGGATGTCCAGGCAGTGCTCGCCCATCTTGCGGTGCAGATACGGCCGCCAGTGCGCCAGTTCGGGGCGCTGCTCGACGAACGCGAAGACCCGCTCGTACTGGTCGAGGATGTCGAAGTGCTTGCGGCTGGTGGTGGACAGGATGCTGCCCTGCCGGCGCTGCCGGTAGTTCAGGCAGATCCGGTCCAGCGCGGCGATCCGCCGGGCGCTGAGCAGGACCGGGAAGGTCCAGGGGGTGTCCTCGTAGTAGCCGGGCGGGAAGGCGAAGCCCTCCGACTCCACGAACTCCCGCCGGTAGACCTTGTTCCACACCACCATCAGCAGGTCCAGGATCCGCGGGTAGGTGTCGACGGTGAACGTGTCCGGGCCGGCCTCGGCGAGCACCTCGGCCAGGACGTTGCGCCGGGTGCCGCCCCACCAGTAGGTGCGCGCGTAGTCGAAGACCAGCACGTCCGGGTCCGCGGCCTCCGTCAGCCGGTCGGCTACGGCCCGCAGCGCGCCCGGGGTGAGGGTGTCGTCGCTGTCCAGGAAGAACAGGTAGTCGCCGGTGGCGTGCGGCATACCCGCGTTACGGGCCCGGCCGAGGCCCACGTTCTCCGGCAGGTGCAGCGCCCGCACGCGCGGGTCACGGGCGGCGTACTCGTCGAGGATCGCGCCGCAGCCGTCCGGGGAGCGGTCGTCCACGGCGATCAGCTCGAAGTCGCCGAAGGACTGCGACAGCACCGAGTCGAGGCACTCGCGCAGAAAGCCCTGCACCTGGAAACAGGGCACGATCAGACTGAAGCGGGGCACGGCGGGTCAACTCCTCACGAGGGTCGCGGGCGCGGGGACGCGGTCCGCGAGCGGGATCACCGGCGGCAGCGCCTGAGCCGGCTCGCCGAGCAGCACGCGCCGTACGACCCGCTCGGCGGCCCGCCCGTCGTCGAACTCGCAGAACCGCTCCCGGAACGCGGCCCGCAGCGCCGTGGCCTCCGCGCCCGCGTACGAGCCGTCGCGGAAGACGGCCGCCAGCTCCTGAGGGGTGCGCGCCACCAGGCCGGGCGGCTCGGCCATCAGATCGAAGTAGACGCCCCGCGTCTCCCGGTAGACGTCCCAGTCGTCGGCGTACACGACGATCGGCCGGTCCAGGTTGGCGTAGTCGAACATGATCGACGAGTAGTCGGTGACCAGCGCGTCGGCGGCCAGGCACACGTCCTCCGAGGAGCGGTGCGCGGTCACATCGATGATTCGGTTGACGCGGCCGTCGCTGCGGCCGGGCCCCCGGTCGTAGAAGTAATGGGCACGCAGCAGGACCACGACGTCCTCGCCCGCCGCGTCGCAGAACGCCTCCAGGTCCAGGCCGGGTTCGAAGCCGGTGTGGTGGTCGCGGTGGGTCGGCGCGTACAGCACGGCTGTCGTGCCCTCCGGGACGCCCAGCTCCCGCCGGATGCGCGCCACGTCCTCGCCGGTCGCCGTGTAGTAGACGTCGTTGCGCGGATAGCCGTACTCCAGGTGCTCGTAGGAGCCGGGGAAGGCGCGCTCCCACATCTGGGTGGAGTGCCGGTTGGCGGAGAGGTTGAAGTCCCAGCGGTCCACCCGGCCCAGCAGCCTGGTGTAGCTGCCCGACTGGGCGGCCACCACCGGATATGTCGACTGGTCCACGCCCATCGTCTTCAGCGGGGTGCCGTGCTGGGTCTGCAGGTGGATGCTGCCGGGCCGCTTGACGACTCCCTCGGCGAAGTTGGCGTTGTTGATCAGGTACGTGGCGCGGGCCAGCACCTCCCAGGAGCGGCGGGAGCCGATCACCGCGTAGTCCACGTCCTTCGGCATCGCGTGCGCCTGGTCGGCCTCGACCAGGAACACCGAGCGCAGGTGCGGGGCGAGTTCGCGGGCCTTGGCGTGGATCGCGGCCGGGTTGCAGGCATAGCCCCGGCCCCAGTAGGCGCAGTACACGGCCAGCTCGGGGTCGAGCGGGCGGCGCAGGCCGACGGTGTAGCGCAGCCGGTTGCGCACCGCGTGCGGGCGGGGCAGCCGCTCGGTGGCCCTGGCGGTCACCTGGTTGGCGCCGCGCAGCCCGCGGAAGGCGGTGTACGCGCCGGTCGCCAGCAGCCGGTGCTGCACGCCCAGGCTGCCGCCCGGCGCCCGGTAGCCCTGCGGCCGGTGGCGCCGGTAGAGGCGGGCCGCGCGGCGGAAGAACGCCCGGTGCCCGGACGGCAGCCGCTCCGGCCGGGACGCCGTCTTCAGCACGGCGGTGAACAGCTGCTCGAACAGCGGCCTGACCCGGTCGGCGGGCAGCGCGCGCTCGGCGGCCCGGGTCAGCACCAGGTCCACCTGGTCGAGCACGGCGTGCTGGTGTGGCCCCGGCAGATGGAGCCGGCTGCCCTGCCGGCGCAGCCGGTGCCGTACGACGACCCGGCGCAGCACCGCGATCCGGCCGGCCGCGACGGTGGTCAGCCCGCCCCAGCCGAGGTCGGTGAAGTGGCTGTCGGGGAAGGTGAGTTCGTGTTCGGTGAGGAAGCCGCGGCGGTAGACCGCGCTCCACGCCGGGAGCTGGACGCCGGTCAGCTCCGGCAGCTCGGCCGGGGCGAAGGCGCCCTCGGGGGCCTTCGCCAGCAGGGGCGCGGCCGGGTTGCTGGGCTCGCCCTCCCACCACGGGGCGCGTTCGTGCTCGGCATAGAGCACGTCCACGCAGGCGGTCTCGGTCAGCCGGGCGTCCAGCGCGGCGAGCGCGCCCGGCAGCAGCAGGTCGTCGCCGTCGAGGAACAGCACATACGCTCCGGTCGCCGCCCGCATCCCGGCGTTGCGCGCCCCGCTCAGACCGGCGGACGGCGGCGAGTCGACCGGGGTCACGCGGCAGTCCCGCTCCATGAATCCGGCGGCCACCTCGGCGGCCGGGGAGTCGGGGGCGTCGCAGACCGGGATCAGCTGCAGATCGCCGAAGGACTGGCCGAGAACCGAGTCCAGTGCCAGGGACAGCCGGGCGGTCACCCCATGGCAGGGGACGATGATGCTGAAGCGGGGCATTCTGTTCTCTCTGTCGTCTTGCGCGCCCGGCCGGGCACGCGGCCGGGCCGTCCCGCCGGACGCCAGGTGGACGGCCGGCTCGGGGTGGGCCGCGTCGAGCCGAGGCGCAGGGGGACTTCCGGAGAGATCAACGGTGTTCACCGCATCTCGGTGACGGGGAAGGAACCGGAAGGTTGCGGCACGGTGGCCAGCGGGGAGCGCGCGCAGGCCGACGGCACCGGGTTGCGCTCCACGAGCGGCACCACCGGCGGCAGACCGTGCTCGCCCCGCACCACATGCCGTACGACCCGCTCGGCGGCGCGTCCGTCGTCGTACGGGCAGAACCGTTCGCGGAACGCCGCCCGCAGCTGCGCCGAGCGCGAGCCGCGCCAGTGGCCGGTCGCGAAGATGTCGATCAGCTCGTCCTCGGTGCGCGCGACCGCGCCCGGCGGGAAGGCGCGCAGGTCGAAGTAGGTCCCGCGGGCCGCACGGTAGGCCTGCCAGTCGCCGGTGTGCACCACGATCGGCCGGTCCAGGCCGGCGTAGTCGAACATGAGCGACGAGTAGTCGGTGAGGAGGGCGTCCGAGGCCAGGCAGAGGGATGCCACGCTCGGGTGGCCGCCGACGTCGATGACCCGGTTGCCCGTGCCGAGGGGGCCGCCGCGGGTGGGGTGGGGGCGGGCCAGGATCACGAAGCCCGGGCCGAGCCGGCGCGCGATCCGCTCCAGGTCCAGCGGCGGGTGCTGGGTGCGCAGATGGTCGCGGAAGGTCGGCGCGTACAGGATCGCCACCGCGCCCTGAGGGATGCCCAGCAACCCGCGTAGCCGGGTCACGTCCGCCGAGGTCGCCCGCTGGAAGACGTCGTTGCGCGGGGCGCCGTACTCCAGCGTCGTGTAGCGGCCCGGGAAGACCCGCTCCCAGGTCAGGGTCGAGTGCCGGTTGCCGGACAGGACGAGGTCCCACTGGTCGACCCCGCGCAGCAGCTCCGCGAAGTCGGTGCCGTGGGCCGCCGCCGGGTGTTCCCGCAGGTCCAGACCCATGTGCTTGAGCGGGGTGCCCTGCCGGGTCTGGATCACGATCTGCTCGCGCCGCTTGCGCAGCCGCCGGTCCAGCATGTCGTCGGTGACCAGGTACTTGGAGCGGGCCAGCGCCGTCCAGTAGGCGGCGGTGCCGGGCCGCAGCCGGCGTGGGCCGGGCGGGACCGTGTGCTGGTGCTCGGGCCGGGCGATCCACGCGGTCCGCACCTGCGGGGCATGGGTGCGGAACGCCTCCTCCAGGGCGCCCGGATCGCCGCCGTGGCCGCGGCCCGCACCGGCGGTGAACACCGCCCGGTCGGCGCGGACGGGCAGCCGCAGCTGGATCCGGTAGTGCAGCCGCAGCGTGCCGGAGCGCACGGCGCGGGCCAGCTTCACCACCGCCTTCAGCGTGCGCCGGTGCACGGCCGAGGTCAGCTGGAGCGCCCGGAAGGTGCGGTGCAGGCCGAAGCGGACCAGGATGTTCCGCCGCCGCATCCGGATTCCCGGGACGCGGTAGCGGCGGTAGTGGGCGCGCGCCCGGCGCAGGAACTCGCCGTGACTCCCGCGCGGCAGCCGGCCCCGGTTGGTGAACACCGTCGCACAGTGGTCGACCATGACGCGGAACAACTCCGGCCGCCACCGTGCCAGTTCGGGGTGCTGCTCGACATACGCGAACACCCGGTCGTACTGCTTGAACAGATCGAAGTGCTGCGGGCTGGTGCTGCCGAGGATGCTGCCCTGCCGGCGCTGCCGGTAGTGCACGCACACCCGGTCCAGGGTGGCGATCGACCCCGCCGTCATCAGCACCGGGAAGGTCCAGGGGGTGTCCTCGTAGTAGCCCGGCGGGAAGGCGAAGCCGTGCTCCTCGACGAACTCCCGCCGGTAGGCCTTGTTCCACGCGACCATCAGCACCCTGAGCATCTCCGGCCGGTCCTCCAGCCGGAACGGCGCCGGGCCCTGCTCGGTCAGCTGTGCGGCGAGATGGTTGCGCTCCTCCCGGCCGTCCCAGTACGTGCGCGCGTAGTCGTACATCAGGACATCCGGCTCGCCGGACTCCTTGATCCGGTCGGCGATCGCGTGCAGCGCGCCCGGGGTGAGCGTGTCGTCGCCGTCCAGGAAGACCAGATAGTCGCCGCTCGCCTCGGCCATCCCCGCGTTCCTGGCCCGGCCGAGCCCCTGGTTCGTGGCCAGGTGCACGGCCCGCACACGCGCGTCACGGGCCGCGTACTCGTCGATGATCTCGCCGCATGCATCCGGGGAGCAGTCGTCCACGGCGATCAGTTCCAGATCGGGATACGACTGCCCGAGCACCGAGTCCAGGCACGCGGAGAGATACGCCTGGACCTTGTACGCGGGGACAATGACACTGAACCTGGGCAAGGGACATCCATGGGTCGTCGGTCGGCGCGGGGACTTTGACCGGAACGGCCGATGGAGTGAATGGGTTACGGCCCGTAGGGCCATACGGGCTACGGGCCGTACCGCACACGGGTGACACGGGATACACGGGCTACTTGACCGCGCCCGCCATCACCCCGGACACGAACTGCCGCTGGAACGCGAAGAACACGGCCAGCGGGATCACCATGGAGATGAACGCGCCGGGCGCCAGCACGTCGATGTTGTTGCCGAACTGCCGTACCTGCGTCTGCAGCGCGACCGTGATCGGCTGGGTGCCCGACTTGGTGAACACCAGCGCGACCAGCATGTCGTTCCACACCCACAGGAACTGGAAGATGCCGAGGCTCGCGATCGCCGGCCCGCCGAGCGGCATCACCACCCGTGCGAACAGCCGCAGTTCACCGGCGCCGTCGAGCCGGGCCGCCTCCAGCAGCTCACGCGGGATCTCCGCGAAGAAGTTCCGCAGCAGGAACACCGCGAACGGCAGACCGAAGCCGGTGTGGAACAGGATCACCCCGAGGATCGTCCCGAACAGGCCGATCTTGCCGAACAGTTCGGCGATCGGGATCAGCGCCACCTGCACCGGCACCACCAGCAGACTCACCACGCCCAGGAACCACCAGTCCCGGCCCGGGAACTCCATCCACGCGAACGCGTAGCCCGCGAGCGAGCCGACCACGACGACCAGCACCGTCGCCGGGACCGTGATCAGCACGGTGTTCCAGAGGGAGTGGGTGATGTCGCCGTTCTCCAGGAGCTTCTGATAGCTGTCGAACGTCAGCTGGGACGGCTTGGTGAACACCTTCCACCAGCCGCTGGTGCTCATGTCCTGCGGCGAGCGCAGCGAGGAGATGAGCAGACCGGCCGTCGGCACCAGCCAGAACAGGCCCACGACGATCAGGAACACCCGGACCAGACCGCCGCTCAGCCTCTCGGCGATCTTCGCACCGAGCGACTGCCGCGCCTTCACCGCCTGGACGGGGCCGGCTTCCCTGACACTCCCGGCGGTCGCCGTCATCGCCGCACCTCCCGCCTCAGCCGACGAACGTTGAACAGCACCACGGGAATCACCAGCACCAGCAACAGCACCGCGATCGCGCTCGCGACGCCCGGCTGGCCCTCCGCGAAGCCCTTGCGGTACAGCTCCAGGGCGAGCACGTTGGCGTCGGCCTGGGAGGAGCCCGGCGCGATGATGTAGACGAGGTCGAACACCTTCAGCACGTTGATCATCAATGTGACGGTGACCACCGCGAGAACCGGCGCGAGCAGCGGCACGGTGACCTTGCGGAACACCTGCCACTCGGTCGCGCCGTCCACCCGCGCCGCCTCCAGCAGCTCCCGGGGCACGCCCGCGAGCCCGGCCGCGATCAGCACCATCGCGAAGCCGGCCCACATCCACACATACGCCCCGATGACCGCCGGGGTGACCAGCGACGGGCCGAGCCACTCGACACCGTTGTACGGCTCCCTGAAGTTGCCTGCCGGAAGCCGCAGTCGAGCCCCGTCGGCGGACGCGGGCAGCGTGAAGGTGCCGTCGCCGGCCGCCTTGGTGGCGGCGACCACCTTGCCGTCCTTCACCGCCTCGATCCGCATCCCGGCATAGCCCAGCTCGGACGGATCGGGCGCGCCGAGCCGCCCCACGCCCTTGCCGCGCGTGAAGTCCTGCCAGGTGGTGCCGGTGATCTTCCCCGGCTCCGGCTTGGCCGCCACGGCCTTCTTCGCACTGCCCGGCATCTGGTCCGGGGCGACGCCGACGAGGGGAAGGAGGACGGACTGACCGGCGTGCACGGTGGCCCTGGTGACGAAGCCGCCGTTCTGCGCGACGAGGGGCGACTCGCGGCCCGGGTGGGCCTTCGGGAACGCCGACGACTGCGCGAAGGTGTCGTGGACGCCCACCCACACCGCGTTCGCGACGCCCTTGTGCGGATCCTGGTCGTACACCAGCCGGAAGATGATCCCGGCCGCCAGCATCGAGATCGCCATCGGCATGAAGACGACCAGCTTGAACGCCGTTCCCCAGCGCACCCGTTCGGTCAGCACCGCGAAGACCAGACCGAGCGCGGTGGAGACCGTGGGTGCGAACACCACCCAGATGACATTGTTCTTCAGGGCGGTGCGGATCCCGTCGTCCGTGAAGAGGGTCTTGTAGTTGTCGACGCCGACGAAACCGTCGCCGGAGGCGTTGGAGAAGCTGCGGATGACCGAGTACCCGATCGGGTAGACCACGAGCGCGCCGAGCAGCACCAGGGCGGGCAGCAGGAACAGCACTGCCACGGTCTTCCGGGTGCCGGTCACGCTCCTGCGACTGCGGGGTGCGGCGGGACCCGGTGGGGCCCCGGCCGCCGTTGCCGCCGACGCCATGGCCGGCTCAGCTCCCGCTTCCGTATGCGGCCGCCGCGTCCTTCTCCAGCTTCGCCTGCGCGCCCGCCACGTCCGCCGGGTTCTTCAGGAAGTCCTGCAGGTCCTTCCACTCGCCCTTGCCCGGGGTGCCGCCGAAGGCCTGCGGAGCCTGGTCGGACATGTCGAAGCGGAAGTCGTCACCGGAGGCGATCAGCGCCTTGGCGATCTTCTGCTGCACCGCGTTCGGGTACGCCGAGACCGGCACGTTCTTGTTCGGCGAGAGATAGCCGCCGAGCTTCGCCTGGATCGTCGCCGCGTCCGGGGAGGCGAGGAAGGTGGCCAGGGCCTGTGCGGCCTGGGAGTCCTTGAGGATCACCGCCGCGTCGCCGCCGGAGACCACCGGCGCCGTGGAGCCGACCGCCGGGAACGGGAACACCTTCGCGTCCGTGCCCACCTTCGCCTTGGTCTCAGCGATGTTGACCTGCACGAAGTCGCCCTCGTAGACCATCGCGGCCTTCGGCTGGTCGCCGCCGGTGAAGGTCTGGGTGACCGAGGCAGGGAACTCGGTCTGCAGCGCGCCGTCCTGACCGCCCGCCAGATAGTCCTTCCTGCCCCAGATCTGGGCGAGCGTCGTGAGCGCCTGCCGGACCGAGGGATCCGTCCACTTGATCTTGTGCTGGGCCAGCTGGTCGTACTTCTCGGGCCCCGCCTGGGACAGATACACGTTCTCGAACCAGTCCGTCAGCGGCCAGCCGTCCGCGCCCGCCACCGAGAACGGTGTGACCCCGGAGTCGTACACCGCCTGCGCCGCCGTCAGCAGGTCCTTCCAGGTCTTCGGCTCCTTGGCGCCCGCGTTCGCGAACACCTTGGCGTTGTACCAGATCAGCGACTTGTTGGCGGCCTTGTAGTAGACGCCGTACTGCTTGCCGTCGACCTTGCCGATGTCCTGCCAGCCCTGCGAGTAGTTCTGCCGCAGCTCCTTCAGGGCCTGCGGGCCGAGCGGCTTGGCCCACTTGTTCCGCACGGCCTGCTTGATGGCGCCGGGCTGCGGCAGCATCGCCACGTCCGGCGGCTGGCCGCCCGCGATCTTCGAACCGAGGAAGTTGACGATCGGGTCCTGGGCGGGCACGAAGGTGACCGATGCGCCCGTGCGCTTCTCGAACTCGGCGAGGACCTTCTTGAAGTTGTCCTGCTCGGCGCCGGTCCAGACGGCGGCCACCTCCAGATGGGCGCCGTTCAGCTTCGGCAGGGTGACGGTGGAGCCGGCCGGGGTCTGCCCCCCGCCGCTCTTCTCCTTGGTGCCGCTTTTGCTGCCGCCGCTGGAGCAGGCGCTGAGCGCGAGGGCTCCGGCCAGCAGTGCGGCGAGTGTGGTGACGGCCCTGTGTGTCCGGATGGTGCTGCTCTTGCTGCGCATCACTTCCCCGTTCGTCGTTCTCCGTTGAACGTCGCTTGACCAACGTCGCTTGAACGCCGCTGAACGTCAGGAGACTGTCCCGTGCGGTCCGGTGTACGCCGGGCCGCTGAGGGCGGGCAAGAGCGCCCGCGATGTCAACCCGCGCATCGTGACCGGCTCGTGACCGGGAGTGTATGCGTCTCGCTTCGGCTACAGCAGGGACGGCACGCGAGCCGCCGACACCTCCCGGGCCGCCCGCTCCACAGCGCTCGCCAACAGGGCCAGGTCGGTGGGGCCGTTGCCCAGCTCCCGCACGGGCCGGCGAGCCGGTGGGTCGCCCATGCGCTGCCAGTCCAGCGGGACGACGGTGGGCCGCTGGGTCGCGGTACGCGGGATACGGCCCGTCACCCGGCCGCCCTGGAAACCGACGGCCCGCCCGTCCGTGTACGCCAGCAGCCCACGACCCGGCGCCGGTTCCTCCGGTCCCTGCTGGGGCGCGTCGAGCACGACCCGCAGGGTGGCCCGTCGCGCGGGCTCGGTCTCCGCCGTACGACCGCCGGTCCCGGCCGCCGTCACCAGATGCACCCCGAGCCGCTCGCCGTCCCGGGCCACCGCCTCCAGCGCACGCATCACCGACCCGGCGGCCGGCCGGCCCGGCGAGCCGAGCGAGGGCGAGGCCAGCGCGTCCAGATCGTCGACGACGACCACGAGCCGCGCCAACGGCGGCGCCGTCTCTGCCTGGTGCCGCCCCGCCGCCCCCGGCCGCAGCCGCAGGGTGGAGCTGGGCGGCACCTCTATGTCACCGGAGGCGGACGTGCGCTGCGCGACCACACGGCCCGACCCCGCACGCCCCGCGTGCCACTGGGCGAAGTCCGTCCGGCCCAGCAGCTCCGCCCGCCGCTTCAGCTCGGCGGTCAGCGACTGGGCGAACTCCCGCATACGCACCGGGTCATTGGCGACGAGATGCGTGGTGACATGCGGTATGTCGGTGCACACCCGCAGGCCCTCGCCGCGCGCCGCGCCCGTCCCGATGCCGTCCCGGCCGTCGACCAGCACCACGCCCAGCCGGTCCGGCCGCTCGGCGGCGGCCAGCGAGGCCACCACAGCCCGCAGCAACTCCGTAC
>NZ_CM002285.1:5998321-5999649 GCF_000497445.1 Streptomyces roseochromogenus subsp. oscitans DS 12.976
GCGTGTCCCGCTCGCCGACCGGGCCGTCCGGCCGCAGCGGCGCCAAGGCCCGCGCGAACCGCTCCGCCCAGGCGGGGGAGACGGCGTCCACGGCGGCGAGCGTGCCCGGTCCGACGGGCCCGCCGGGGGCCACCCGCATCAGATGCAGCGCGGTCGCCACATCACCGCTGAGCAGCGCCACGGCACCGCAGTACCGGAACGTCGGCGCCACCGCGCACGCGGCCTCGTACGTCAGCGCCACGGGCGAGGCGGCCGAGGCCGGCTCCGTCTCGGCAAGACACACCACATGAATCCCGGCCCGCGGCCCGGCCACGGCAAGCCGCGCGACAGCGTCCCGCAGGGCACCACCGCCGGGATCCCCGTCCACGACGACGACGGTGTAGGGCCCGGTGAAACCACGGCCCCCGCTGACTTCACCGTCGCCCTTGGCCCAGGAGGGGCGGCGTGGGGAGGGGGCGGGCGTGGTGGGAGCGGCGGTTGCCGTCAGGTGGGGGTCTGGGCCGGTGGGCTGGGCCGACCGGTGGGGGGTGGTGTGTGCGCCGTGGGTGGGGGTGAGTTCCTGGGCAGGAGTGCCGGACGCGTGCGGTGGTGCGGAGCTGCCGGGGGCCGGTGCCTGGGGCGGTATGCCGGGCGTGCCCGGGGTGTGCGCGAGCGCGGAGTCGTCGTAGCCACCGGGACCGATGACGGGTGCCTGGGCCGGTGTGCCGGGAGTGCCGGGGTGGCCTGGCGCGGGTGTCCGGGGCGGTATGTCGGAGGCACCGGGGGTGTGCCCGAGCCCGGGGCCGACAGAGTCGCCGTGGCTGCCTGGACAGCTGGTGACTGGTGCCTGGGCCGGTGCGGCGGGAGCGCCCGCGAGCTTTGCGGGGGCGCCAGAGTGGCCGGAAATATGACCCTGGGCGGGCGTGCCGAGAGCCTCGGGCCTGCCCGAGGGGGAGGTCTGGGCAGCGGCGGCCGAGTGGGAGCCGTGCGTGGCGGTGCTGGACGGCTCGCTGTGTGCGGGGGCGGCGGGGTGGGCCGCGCTTCTGCCGGTCGCCGCGTGGTCGTCCACCCGGCGCAGGAGTTCCTCTGTGCGGGCCGCCGCCTGTTCGCGGTCGTAGGCCAGCAGCAGCCGGCAGTCCTGGCCATGACCCGGCCGGACTGGGGGAGCCAGCCCAGCCAGGCCCACTCGGCCGTGCGCTCGGCCACGGGACGCGAGCGGTCGGCGCTGATCAGCACGATCTCCAGCTGGTCGGGGAGAGTGCAGCGCGGCCAGCTGGGCGAGCACGGCGCGGGCCAGCCCGGACAGCCGGGGGCGCGGACCGGCCAGGCCCAGCGCACCCGCCTCGCGC
>NZ_CM002285.1:5999869-6002568 GCF_000497445.1 Streptomyces roseochromogenus subsp. oscitans DS 12.976
ACAGCCGGGGCCCGGGACCGAGCGCCGTCAGCAGCAGAGCGGCGGGATCCGGCCAGGTCTCGGGCTGCTTCCGCGCGACGGCCACCGGGGCGGAGTGGGCAGGGGCCGCGGTGCCGTCGTACGCCTCGGGGACGACGGGCTGCTCCCCACGTCCACCGGCCAACCGCCGGGCCCACGCACCGAGCCCCTTCCGCCGCGCACCCTGCGGGACGCCTTTACGACCGCCCTGTGCCCGCGGATCCTCGTCGGCTTCCGGGTCACCGTCGGCAGCCGGCACGTGTGCCGTCGCACCGGCGGCGTACGGCTCTCCGCCCGCGAGACCCGATCCGGATCCGCCGACACCGAAACGCCCGGCATGCGTGTCCCCACCGCTCCGGTTCTCGATAGTGGGCGCCCCACCCTGCCCCGGCACCACCCCCGACTCCGAACGCCGATGCTCCAGCCCCCACCCCGGAGGCCCCCACCCGCAGAGTCATACCCATGCTGCCCCGCCCCCACGGAACCCCCCAACGCCCCGCCCCCACGGGAACCCCCCGCACCGGCCGACGACGCTCCCGCCCCACGAGAACCACCCGCACCGGCCGACGACGCTCCCGCCCCCCGAGAACCACCCGCACCCGCCGACGGCGCTTCCGCCCCACCGGGGCCACCCGCACCCGACGACGATGTCCGCACGGGTGGTGCGGGTGGGAACCCAGACCCGGCCGAAGGCCGGGTATCCCCCAACGCACCCGCACCCGCACCTGCACCCGCAGCCACACCCGCACCCGCACCCGAAGACGAGGGAACAACCCGAACACACCCCTCCCCGTCGGAGACAACCCGCACCCCCGCCCCCCAGCCGAAGCAACCCGAAGCGCAGACTCCCCGATCCGCAACAAGCCCCCGGCAGGGAACCGCACCGGCCGTTCCCCCACCCGCCCCCCGTCCAGCACCGTCCCGTTCGTCGAGCCGAGGTCGGCGACCGAGACGCGCCCGTCCGCGCCGACGGTGACCGCGCAGTGCAGCCGGGAGACATCGGGGTCGTCGAGCGGTACGTCCGCCTCGCCCGAGCGGCCCACGGTGATCCGCCCGCCGTGCAGCAGATGGACCCCGCCCGCGTCCGGGCCCGCCACGACATGCAGCTGGGTCGGCGTGCCGTCCAGCTCGGGATGCGGCTCGGCGGCCGCCGGGGCGCCCAGAGACAGCACGGCGCCGTCGATCAGCGGAGGCTCGCCGAGGGTGTGGCGGCGAGGATCGAGGCGTGCGGCGCCCGCGTACAGCACCACGGGCGCCGCACCGGTGTCGCGGCCCGTGCCGCCCTCCCCGGTGACCGCCCCGGCCAGCGCCGACGCGACCGCGCCGAGGTCCGTGCCGGTGGGCGCCGTGACCAGCACGTCACGGCTCGCGGCGCGGCCCCGCTGCGTGGACGGGCCCAGCGGGTCTACGACGGTCAGCCGGATCTGCATCGGCGTCAGCGGTCCCTTCTGCGCGGGTCTGCGCGGGACGGACTTCCCCCCACCCCACACGAGCACGTCGGCCAGTACTGGAAGGCATCCTCGCACCTGCCACTGACAACGCGCCCGGGACCCGGTGACAAGTGATCTTGATTGGTCGGCTCTGCCCCCAAAAGTGCCTGACGGATGGCGCACGGACGATCACTTGAGATCGGTCACGTCCGGCTCCGGCAACCGGCAGACCGGCTCGTGCGTCTTCCCGTCGAACCCCTTCATTCCCTTCGTTCCGGCCTGAACAAGTCGAATCACGCCGCAGCCTTCGAACATCGCGAACATGGTCGGCAACGCTTGCGTAGTGCCATGAAAGGCGGCACTACAGTGGGGCGGAACACCGGAATGCAGGCAAGCAAGCAACAGCAATCAGCAGGGAGCGCGTGACGTGCGGCCAGTCGGCAGCAAGTACCTGCTTGAGGAGCCGCTCGGACGCGGCGCCACAGGCACCGTCTGGCGTGCCCGCCAGCGTGAGACCGCGGGCGCCGAGGCGGCTGTACCCGGGCAGCCCGGCGAGACGGTCGCGATCAAGGTCCTCAAGGAGGAGCTGGCGAGCGACCCGGACATCGTGATGCGCTTCCTGCGCGAACGTTCCGTCCTGCTCCGCCTGACCCACCCGAACATCGTCCGGGTCCGCGACCTGGTCGTCGAGGGCGATCTGCTGGCGCTGGTCATGGACCTCGTCGACGGCCCCGACCTGCACCGCTACCTGCGCGAGAGCGGCCCCTTCACGCCGGTGGCCGCCGCGCTGATGACCGCGCAGGTCGCCGACGCGCTCGCCGCGAGCCACGCCGACGGCGTCGTCCACCGCGACCTGAAGCCCGCCAACGTGCTGCTCGCGCAGAACGACGGCCAGATGCACCCGATGCTGACCGACTTCGGCATCGCCCGCCTCGCCGACTCCCCGGGCCTGACCCGCACCCAGGAGTTCGTCGGCACGCCCGCGTACGTGGCACCGGAGTCCGCCGAGGGCCGCCCGCAGACCTCGGCCGTGGACATCTACGGCGCCGGCATCCTGCTGTACGAGCTGGTCACCGGCCGCCCGCCGTTCTCGGGCAGCACGGCCCTGGAGGTCCTGCACCAGCACCTGAGCGCCGAGCCGCGCCGCCCCTCCACGATCCCGGACCCGCTGTGGACGGTCATAGAACGCTGCCTGCGCAAGAACCCCGACGAACGGCCCAGCGCCGAGAACCTCGCGCGCGGCCTCAGGGT
>NZ_CM002285.1:6003210-6040529 GCF_000497445.1 Streptomyces roseochromogenus subsp. oscitans DS 12.976
CACCGGCGGCCCCGGCGGCGCCGCCGATCCCACCGCCGTACTGCCGAACACGGGCGCGGCGGACCCCACGGCGGTGCTGCCGAACACCGGTCCGCAGGGGCAGCAGCCCGAGCAGCCGCACCCCTGGCAGACCCAGCTGCGCGCCGCCCGTGACCGCAACGAGCAGACGCAGGTCCAGCAGTTCCTGTCCCCGGAGGACGACCCGCTGCGCCACCGGCCGCAGCGGCAGGTCGCCCGGCCCGGACAGCAGCCGCGCCAGGCCCGCAGGGCCGCCCCCCAGCAGCCGCAGCCGCGCGGCCGGCAGCAGGGCTACCAGCAGGGGTACGGCTATGCGCCCCAGCAGCCCCAGCAGCCCCAGCAGTACGCGCCGCCACAGCAGCCGCAGCGGTACGCGCCGCCCGCCCCGGAGCCGCAGCGGCCCGCGCGCGAGCCCCGCGCGCCACGGCAGCGCAGCGCCAACCCCATGAAGATCCCGGGGCTCGGCTGCCTGAAGGGCTGTCTGTTCACGATCGTCATCCTGGTTGTGGCGAGCTGGCTGATCTATGAGCTGACCCCGCTGCACACCTGGATCGGCCAGGGCCGGGGCTACTGGCACGAGGTGACCCACTGGGTCCACCAGACGAGCAAGTGGATCAAGGATCTGGGCGGCTCCTCGGGCAGCGGGAACTGAGCGGCAACCGAGCGGACACCGAACGGTGCGTACTCCCGGTAACTGACCGCGAGTTTGCGGATTTGTCGACATCTGACGGGTGATTTCCGCCTCCGCGGTGAAGGTTGGCTCGTCGGACGCGTAGTTTTATCGGCACCACGCGACAACGCGCGTCTGTAGGAGCAGTCTTGGCACGGAAGATCGGCAGCCGGTACACCGCGAACCAGATCCTGGGGCGGGGCAGCGCCGGCACGGTGTGGCTGGGCGAGGGACCCGAGGGCCCCGTCGCCGTCAAGCTGCTGCGCGAGGACCTCGCCTCCGACGAGGAGCTCGTCGGACGCTTCGTCCAGGAGCGCACCGCGCTGCTCGGCCTGGAGCACCCGCACATCGTCACCGTGCGCGATCTGGTCGTCGACGGCAACGACCTGGCCCTGGTCATGGACCTGGTGCGCGGCACCGACCTGCGTACCCGTCTGGAGCGCGAGCGGCGGCTCGCCCCCGAGGCTGCCGTGGCGATCGTCGCCGACATCGCCGACGCGCTGGCGGCGGCCCACGCGGTCGGGGTCGTCCACCGGGACGTCAAGCCCGAGAACGTCCTCCTCGACATGCAGGGCCCGCTCGGCCCCGGCGGCGCCCACCCCGCCCTGCTCACCGACTTCGGCGTCGCCAAGCTGATCGACTCGCCGAAGCGAACCCGCGCCACGAAGATCATCGGCACCCCGGACTACCTGGCCCCCGAGATCGTCGAGGGCCTGCCGCCGCGGGCGTCCGTGGACATCTACGCCCTCGCGACGGTCCTGTACGAGCTGCTGGCCGGCTTCACCCCCTTCGGCGGCGGGCACCCGGGCGCGGTGCTGCGACGGCACGTCACGGAGACGGTCGTCCCCCTCCCCGGCATCCCCGAGGAGCTGTGGCAGCTGCTCGTGCAGTGCCTGGCCAAGGCGCCCGCGTCCCGGCTGCGCGCCTCGGAGCTGGCCGCGCGGCTGCGCGAGCAGCTGCCGACGCTGGCCGGGATGCCGCCGCTGGACGTGGACGAGCCGGACCCCTCCGAGGAGGGGGCGGAGGAGGCCGCGCCGACGGACGCGCCCTCGGCGGAGCCGGTACGGCGGCGCGGCGCGGTGTCCCTCGTCCCCGGAGCCAAGCCGGACTCCAACCGGGACACGCATACGTCGATGCGGGTGCCCGGGGCGGACGAGCTGGCGGGCGGTGCGCACGGGACGGCCCGCGCTCCCCGGACCACCGGCGCGCCACGGCCTGGCTCGGCCAAGCACCGGGCGACGGTACGACGGCGCCGGATCACGCTGGGCGTGGCCGGGCTGGCCGTGGCGGCCGTCGTGGGCGTCGGCGCGTATCTGGCCTCTTCCGGTGGCGACGACCATCCGGCGCAGGACACCCACAGCACATCGACCCCCTGAGGGCAGCCTCCGGGTGCAGCAGGGCCGAGGTCGGTTGCCACAGCCGTTACGCTTGAAGGCGTGGCAGTCGTCGATGTATCCGAAGAGCTGAAGTCCCTCTCCTCGACCATGGAGTCGATCGAGGCCGTCCTGGACCTCGACAAGCTGAGGGCAGACATCGCCGTGCTCGAGGAGCAGGCGGCCGCGCCGTCCCTCTGGGACAACCCGGACGAGGCGCAGAAGATCACCAGCAAGCTCTCCCACCTCCAGGCCGAGGTCAGGAAGGCGGAGGCGCTGCGCGGCCGGATCGACGATCTCGCCGTCCTCTTCGAGATGGCCGAGGAGGAGGACGACCCCGACACCCGCGCCGAGGCCGAGTCCGAGCTGGCCGCGGTGAAGAAGTCGCTGGACGAGATGGAGGTCCGCACCCTTCTGTCCGGCGAGTACGACTCCCGTGAGGCGCTGGTCAACATCCGCGCCGAGGCCGGTGGCGTCGACGCCGCCGACTTCGCCGAGAAGCTGCAGCGCATGTACCTGCGCTGGGCCGAGCAGCGTGGCTACAAGACCGAACTGATCGAGACGTCGTACGCCGAAGAGGCCGGCATCAAGTCGACCACCTTCTCCGTCCAGGCGCCGTACGCCTACGGCACCCTCTCCGTCGAGCAGGGCACGCACCGTCTCGTGCGTATCTCGCCCTTCGACAACCAGGGCCGCCGCCAGACCTCCTTCGCGGGTGTCGAGGTACTCCCGGTCGTCGAGCAGTCCGACCACGTCGAGATCGACGAGTCCGACCTGCGCATCGACGTCTACCGGTCCTCCGGCCCCGGCGGCCAGGGCGTCAACACGACCGACTCCGCGGTGCGCATCACCCACCTCCCGACCGGCATCGTGGTCTCCTGCCAGAACGAGCGCTCGCAGATCCAGAACAAGGCCACGGCGATGAACGTCCTCCAGGCCAAGCTTCTGGAGCGCCGCCGGCAGGAGGAGCAGGCCAAGATGGACGCCCTCAAGGGCGACGGCGGCAACTCCTGGGGCAACCAGATGCGTTCGTACGTGCTGCACCCGTACCAGATGGTCAAGGACCTGCGCACCGAGTTCGAGGTCGGCAACCCCGAGGCCGTGTTCAACGGCGAGATCGACGGCTTCCTGGAGGCCGGCATTCGCTGGCGCAAGCAGCAGGAGAAGTAACTTTGTCGACATGACAACTGCCGCCCGAGAGGCGGCAGTTTGTCTTTTGTCTGGGTTTTACATCACACTCACAGGCTTCAACTCGCCCCAAACGCTCACCCAAGGGACATTGCGCCCGCAACGGCCTTGACGTTGCTTTGAAAAATCGGAAGGGTGACACGCGGCATGCGTACTTAGAGGGGCGCATGTGAACCGGGGGAATGACTTGACGCGGACTTCGTCACCAGCTGCCTCCCGTCGATCACGGCAACGCCCCACGCGCCGCCTCATTGACGAACAGCTACTGGGGGTAGCAACCATATGACGAAGAAGACGCGGATCCGGGTCGCGCGGATAGCCGCGGGCGCCGTGATCGCGGCCGGTGCGTCCCTGACCGCCGCCGGCGCGGCCTCCGCCGCAGGCATCGATGTCCAGGCCGGCCCGATCAACCTGGGCGTGCACACGAACGCCGGGGACGACGGCGGCACCGACGGCGGCTGCCCGATCGCCGTCTGCACCACCGACGGCGGCGGCAACGCCACCGGTGGTGACTCCACCACCGGCGGGGACTCCACGACCGGTGGCGACGCGTCCACCGGCGGCACCGGCACCACCGGCGGCGACGCCTCCACGGGTGGCAACGCCACCGGCGGCGACGCCTCCACCACCGGTGATGTCACCATCGGCGGTGTCATCGGCGGCGGCACGACCGGCGGTGACAACGGCACCACCGGGTCCACCACTACCGGGGGCTCCACCACCGGTGGCAGCACCTCCGGGTCCACCACCGGCGGCTCCACGACGGGCGGTTCCACCACCGGTGGCAGCACCACCGGGTCCACCACGGGCGGCTCCACGACGGGCGGTTCCACCACCGGTGGCAGCACCACCGGCTCCACGACGGGCGGTTCCACCACGGGCGGTTCCACCACCGGCGGTTCCAGCAGCACGGGTGGCAGCAGCACCGGCGGCTCGACCACCGGCGGTTCCAGCAGCACCGGTGGCTCCTCCAGCACCGGCGGCAACAACGACACCCCCCAGGGTGGCAACAACAACGCCACCCAGGACCAGGGCTCCTCGGCCCTCACCGACACGGGCTCCGACAGCAAGGGCCAGGGTCACGGCAAGCAGCTCGCCGAGACAGGTGCCGGCGAGACCATGTTCCTGGTGATCGGTGCCGCGACGATGATCGCCGGCGGCATCGGCTTCCGTGTCCTGCCGCGGCTGGTGAACGGCCGGGGCGGCGCGGCCGCCTGAGCGTAGCCGTATGGTCACGCTGCGCGCCTGACGCGCACACGTAAGGGCCCGGAGCTCGGCGCTCCGGGCCCTGACAGGTTTCTGGGGCTCTTCTTACGCGGTCTGGTGCGCCAGCAGCGCCACCGCGGCGATCAGCACCGCCAGCAGCGCGATCAGCGCCATCGGGTTCACCCCGCCCAGAAAACCCTCTTGCTGCAGTCGCTCGCGGTTGGCACGGCACACCGGGCACCGGCCCTCGCTCACGGGCGCCGCGCAGTTCGCGCACACCAACCGGTCGTACGTCATGCGGTCGCCCTCCTTGCTCCGGCCATCACTCGTACAACGCTCACTGGAACGAGAACGTTCCCCCTCCACTGTGCCAGGTTCGTGCAAGCCCTGCGCGGGCCCTGGGAGAGCGGGACGGAGTCAGGGGTGGGTACAAAAACGACAAGCCCGCCCCAACCTCGACCTGCGACTGCACTTGCACACCCGGTTCGCGTATGGTCACGCTCATCTACCCCCGGCGACCCGTGGTGCATCCGTGATCCGATTCGACAACGTCTCCAAGGTCTACCCCAAGCAGACCCGCCCCGCACTCAGGGATGTCTCCCTGGAGGTGGAGAAGGGCGAGTTCGTCTTCCTCGTGGGGTCCTCCGGCTCCGGAAAGTCCACCTTCCTGCGGCTCATCCTCCGCGAGGAGCGGTGCAGCCACGGACAGGTGCACGTGCTGGGCAAGGACCTCGCACGCCTCTCCAACTGGAAGGTGCCCCAGATGCGCCGCCAGCTGGGGACGGTGTTCCAGGACTTCCGGCTCCTGCCGAACAAGACCGTCGCGGAGAACGTGGCCTTCGCCCAGGAGGTCATCGGCAAGTCCCGCGGCGAGATCCGCAAGTCCGTACCGCAGGTGCTCGACCTCGTCGGGCTCGGCGGCAAGGAGGAGCGGATGCCCGGCGAGCTGTCCGGCGGTGAGCAGCAGCGCGTGGCTATCGCGCGGGCCTTCGTCAACCGGCCCAAGCTGCTCATCGCCGACGAGCCCACCGGCAACCTCGACCCGCAGACCTCCGTCGGCATCATGAAACTGCTCGACCGGATCAACCGGACGGGCACCACCGTCATCATGGCGACACACGATCAGAACATCGTGGACCAGATGCGCAAGCGCGTCATCGAGCTGGAGAAGGGCCGCCTCGTCCGCGACCAGGCCCGCGGCGTCTACGGCTACCAGCACTAAGCAAGTTCACGACGGAAAGGCTCGACCAGACGCCATGCGCGCCCAGTTCGTCCTGTCGGAGATCGGTGTCGGTCTCCGCCGCAATCTGACGATGACCTTCGCCGTCATCGTCTCCGTCGCCCTGTCCCTGGCCCTCTTCGGCGGCTCGCTGCTGATGAGCGACCAGGTGAGCACCATGAAGGGCTACTGGTACGACAAGGTCAACGTCTCGATCTTCCTGTGCAACAAGCACGACGCCGACTCGGACGTCAACTGCGCCAAAGGCGCGGTCACCCAGGACCAGAAGAACCAGATCCAGCACGACCTGCGCGCGATGCCGGTCGTGGAGAAGGTGTCCTACGAGTCGCAGGACGAGGCGTACAAGCACTACAAGGAGCAGTTCGGCAACTCTCCGCTGGCCAGCTCGCTGACGCCGGACCAGATGCAGGAGTCGTACCGGATCAAGCTCAAGGACCCGCAGAAGTACCAGGTCATCGCGTCGGCCTTCAACGGGCGCCCCGGTGTCCAGTCCGTGCAGGACCAGAAGGGCATCCTGGACAACCTCTTCCAGCTGCTGAACCTGATGAACCGGGGCGCGCTCGGCGTGATGGCGATGATGCTGATCGTCGCGCTGCTGCTGATCGTCAACACGGTGCGCGTCTCGGCGTTCAGCCGCCGGCGCGAGACCGGGATCATGCGCCTGGTCGGTGCCTCGGGCTTCTACATCCAGGCGCCGTTCATCGCCGAGGCCGCGGTCGCCGGGCTCATCGGCGGCGGGCTCGCCTGTGTGGCCCTGGTGGTCGGACGGTACTTCACCATCGACCACGGCATGGACCTCTCCCACAAGCTCACCCTCATCAACTTCGTAGGCTGGGACGCGGTGTTGACCAAGCTGCCGCTGATCCTCGCCACGAGCGTGCTGATGCCGTCGTTGGCGGCGTTCTTCGCGCTGCGCAAGTACCTGAAGGTGTGACGCATACCAAGAGGGCCGTACGGACATCCGGCCGTACGGCCCTTCGCCTTGTCCTAGACTCACGGCCATGTCAGGCCGAGACCGGTTCTCTCAGCCCCGCCGCACCCGCCGCGGGGCCGCCCTGACATTGGTCTTCGCCGGCGTCCTGGTCACCGGTGCCGCGACCGGCTCCTTCCCGGAGCCCGACGCCACCGCGCGGAAGGCCGCCGTCGGCCCGGCGCCCACGGCCACCCGGCACGAGGACGTCCAGAAGGCCGCCGCCGAGGCGATGGCCGACGGCAAGTCCCCCATGGAGGCCGCCGAGCGGGCCGTGAGCCGCAGCGGGGACCGCTGGGGCGCCGTCTACTCCGAGGGCGAGTACCAGGAGTTCCAGGAGTCACTCGACGGCCGGTACACCGGCGTCGGCCTGTGGGCGGCACGCGCACGGGACGGCCGGATCGAGGTGACCAAGGTGCAGCCCGGCTCGCCTGCCGCCGAGGCTGGGATCCGCGAGGGCGACCGGCTGCGCAGCGTCGACGGCAGCAAGGTTGACGGACGGCCGGTCACCGAGGTCGTCTCCTTGCTGCGCGGCGACGCCGACGACGCGGCCGCCGGTACGACCGTCACCGTGGGCCTGGAACGCGGCACGCGCGCGTGGACCGAGAAACTGCGCCGGGCCAGCCTGTCCACCGACTCCGTCACCGAGCGCAGACTGACCGGCGGGGTCACCGTCGTCAAGATCGCCGCGTTCACCAAGGGCTCCGGCGACGCCGTGCGGGCCGCGCTGCGGCAGGCTCCGGCCGACGCCGGGATCGTCCTCGACCTGCGCGGCAACTCCGGCGGCCTGGTCACCGAGGCGGTGGAGACCGCCTCCGCCTTCCTCGACGGCGGCCTGGTCGCCACGTACGACGTCGACGGCGCCCCGCGCTCCCTGCACGCCGACCCCGGCGGCGACACCTCCCGGCCCCTGGTCGTCCTGGTCGACGGCGGCACGATGAGCGCGGCCGAGATGCTCACCGGGGCGCTGCAGGACCGGGGTCGCGCGGTGGTGATCGGCTCGCGCACCTTCGGCAAGGGCTCCATCCAGATGCCGACCACACTGCCCGGCGGGTCCGTCGCCGAGCTGACCGTCGGGCATTACCGCACCCCCTCCGGCCACAGCGTCGACGGTCGCGGTATCACCCCTGACCTGGATGTCGGGCAGGCCGACGGGCAGGCCGCCGTGGAGCGGGCCGAGACCGTACTCAGCGGCCTGGGCGACGCCGATTAAGGGCTGGCCGCCAGCCCCCTCCGTAGTGCGAAAATGGACGGCACTATGAGCAAGGGAATGTACGTACCCAAGGAGTCCCAGCCCAAGCAGGGCGGCGGGGCCGGCAAGGCCAGGGACGGCGAGAAGGGCGGCAAGCGCAAGATCGTCGCCCAGAACAAAAAGGCCCGGCACGACTACGCGATCATCGACACCTACGAGGCCGGGCTCGTGCTCACCGGCACCGAGGTCAAGTCGCTGCGCGAGGGACGGACCTCGCTGACCGACGGCTTCGTCCAGATCGACCGGGGTGAGGCGTGGCTGCACAACGCCCACATCCCGGAGTACCACCAGGGCAGCTGGACCAACCACTCCGCGCGCCGCAAGCGCAAGCTGCTGCTGCACCGCGAGGAGATCGACAAGCTGGAGTCCAAGTCCCAGGAGACAGGTCACACCATCGTGCCGCTCGCCCTGTACTTCAAGGACGGCCGCGCGAAGGCCGAGATCGCGCTCGCACGAGGCAAGAAGGAGTACGACAAACGCCAGACCCTGCGCGAGAAGCAGGACCGGCGTGAGTCGGACCGCGCGATCGCGGCGGCGAAGCGGAGGCAGCGCGGCGCGTAGCCCGGGAATACGGTGGCATCGGCGTGCGTCCCTCACGTACGATGGTGCCAACACCGGTTGAACCCGGTGTGTGCATTGAAAACACAACATGGGGATGATCGGTTTCGACAGCGGCTGTCGAAGCAGGGGAAGCGTGTCGAGGAAGCGGCAATGATCTCGTAAACCATATGTCGCAAAAAATAATCGCCAACACCAAGCGCGATTCCTTCGCCCTCGCTGCCTAAGTAGCGACTTGCGAAGTGTCAGCCCGGGGCTGTTCCCGACCCGGATCCTGGCATCAGCTAGGGAACTAAACCTTGATCCCGGTCACGGGGTGAAGAGGGAAACCAAACAGTGACTGAGCCCGTCGGCGACTTGTTCGCGTGATCGCCGGGGCCGAGAAAAGCGCAGCGAACTGCACACGGAGAAGCCCTGATTCCGCACCGTTGGACGCGGGTTCGATTCCCGCCATCTCCACGAGCCCCTTCGGGGGCACCCCATGTGGGCCAAGGCCCCGCCGCTTCTAGCGGCGGGGCCTTCGTCGTGCGATGGCTCAGCGGTTGACGTCGAACACCGGCACGCCCAGCCCGCCGTAGGCGTCCGGCTCCACCGTTGCGACCAGGGCTCCCAGGGGCACAGCCGGGTTCGGGCGGAGCGCTCCCGCTCGGCCTCCAGCAGGCACGGCATCGGCACCCACAGCCGCAGGTCGCCCGTGGTGGCAGCGGTGTGGACGAGGCCGGAGACCTGCTTGTTCCCGCCGAACGCGACGAGCGTGGGGGTGTCGAGGAAGAAATCGTCGACGAGGCTCACCGGCCGATCCCAGCCTCCTGCAGGGCCGCACGATGGGCGGCGCATCTCAGCCGACTCCTCGTCGGTGACCTCGTGCCCGAACAGCTCGGCCAGCACCGCACGGACCCGCTCGCCCCGCTCGTGGATCTGCTCGGGGGTGAGGGTCTGTGCGGCTACTGACGCCGCCAGTTGTGCCACGCTTCTCAGACTCCAACCGTCCCACCAGGACGCGGTCGTCGGCGCCCAGAGTCCGAGGGAATTGGTGAAGATCATTTCCGCCTGGCCGACCGCTCGGGAAGCGGCGGCTCGACCTGGAAGATCCACTGGTACGGCGCGGCAGTGGCAGGTCAAGGCCCGGTCAATCCGTCGGGCGGCCGTTCCGTCGTGGGAAACGGCGTGGAAGACTGCCCCGGTTGCTGAAGTGAACAGCGTGACGTGTCCGACGGGGAGTGGCTGCGCGTGAGCAAGCGGCAGATACGGAAGATGCTGGATCTGATCGCGATGGGCGAGCCCGTTGAGCTCACCATCGCATGGGCCTCGGTGAAGAAGGCGGCGCGGCTCGCCTTCATCGCCCAGCAGTTCGGTTACGAGTACGCGGACGCCCGGTACACCGGCTCGCGCAACAACGTGCTCAAGCTCCTCGTCGTGCCCGATCCCAGCCCGCAGGCCCGCAATCGGGCCGCGCAGAACTGGGCCCAGTACCCGAACGCCGCCGACGGGGAATCGCTGCCACCCGTCGTGCCCGACGCGTTCGAACTCCTCAAGGCCCGCATCCAGTTCGACCTGACCGGCAAGAGCGCCGAGAAGCGCATGCTGCTCGCGGCCGGCGGACTCACCATCGGTCTCGTCCTCTTCGTGGTGCGCAGGGGCGGAGGCGTCGGCGCCATGTTCGTGGCCGGCGTCGTGTGGGTGATCCTCATGGCGGTCTTCGGCATCGGCTTCGCCGTGACTCGCGGACGCAACGCCAAGTTCGCGACCCGCCTCCAGGCCGCCGGATTCGCACCGGTCACGGATGAGACCGGGCGGGTGCGGTATCTGCCGCCGGGGGCTCAGGTGCCGGGGGCCGGGGCCGGCGCGCAGGCGGGGCCGTATGGCGGGGCGTACGGCGGCGGGCCGTACGGCCAGCAGGGTTCCTACGGCCAGGGCCCCTACGGTCAGCAGACTCCGGCTTCGGGTCCATACGCTCCCCAGGGATACCCCCAGCCCCAGGCCCCCCAAGGCCACCCTCAGCCTCAGCAGTACGGCCAGACCCAGCCCTACCCGCAGCCCCAGCAGGCTCCCGGCCCGTACGCGCCTCAGCAGCCGTACCCGCAGCAGCCGCAGCCTCCGTACGGCTACGAGCCTCGCTGACCCGAGGGCCGCAGTACGGCCGCCGTGCCGATGGCCAGTGCCGTACCGGCTGCCGCGACCGGTACGGCGAAGCCCGATCCCGGTGAGGTGTGCTCGGCCGCCCAGCCGCCGATCGCCGAGCCGCAGGCGATGCCGGTCAGCAGCCCGGTGACGGCGAGGCTCATGCCCTCGTTGAGGCATCCCTCGGGGGTACGGCGCTGCACGAGCGTCATCGCGGTCACCATGGTCGGCGCGGTCGCCATGCCCGCGACCAGCAGGGCGGCGGCCGGCGCGATCAGGGACCCGGTGCCGCGGGCGGCGAGCAGCGGCAGGGTCATCAGTGCCGTCATCGCGGCCAGGCACCACGGATGGCGTCGTTCGGGCGATCCGGCCGGCCGGAGTGTGCCGTACAGCAGGCCCGCCGCGCACGAGCCCGCCGCCTGCAGGGCGAGGACCACGCCGGCCGCCGACCGGTGCCCGTGTGCGTCGGCGTACGCGATCGTGACGACCTCCATGGACCCGAAGACGGCACCGGTGGCGACGAACCCGGCGAGCAGCGCGGGGAACCCGGCCGCCCGCAACGGCCCCTTCCCCCGGGCCCGCCGCTGGACGGGCGGCTCGGTCGACCGCTGTCCGGCGAACAGCAGCATGCCCGCGAGCAGCAGCACCGCACCGACGAGCGTGCCGGCCTCCGGGAAGAACGCGCCGGTCAGGAAGGAAGCGAGCACCGGGCCGAGCATGAAGCACAGTTCGTCGGCGGCCTGCTCGAAGGAGTTCGCGGTGTGCAGCGCCGCGGGGTCCTCCCGCAGCAGATGGGCCCAGCGGGCGCGGGACAGGCCACCGATGTTGGGGGTGGTGGCGGTGAGGGCGTAGGCGGCGAACAGGGTCCAGTCGGGGGCGCCGTAGCGCACGCACAGCAGCAGCGCGAGGCTGCCGAGCACGGAGGCGAGCGTGGCCGGTACGGCTATGCGGGCCTGCCCGTGCCGGTCCACGAGCCGCGCGACCCAGGGCCCGGCCAGCGCGGTCGCCGCGAGACCGGTGGCGGTGACGGCACCGGCCAGGGCGTACGAGCCCCGGGACCCGGCGATCATCACGACCGCGCTGACGCTGAACATGCCCATGGGAAGACGGGCGAGCAGGTTGCCGGCGGTGAAGGCACGGGTGCCGGGTAGGTCGAAGAGGCGGCGGTAGCCGGGAGTTGTCGCTGATGTGTGCGCGGGCATGTCCCCACCCTCGCCCGGAGTGGATCACCGGGTCCAACACCTTCTCCCTGCCAATTCACGCACCCGCGTTGTAAATTCACCGCCATGCCCGCCCCCTCCGCCATAGACCCCCGGCTCCTGCGCGCCTTTCTCGCCGTCGCCGAGGAACTCCACTTCACCCGCGCCGCAGCCCGCCTGTACGTCGCCCAGCAGGCGCTCAGCCGGGACGTGCGGCGGCTGGAACGGGAGCTGGGCGCCGAGCTGTTCGTCCGTACGACCCGGCAGGTGACGCTGACGGCGGACGGCGAACGCCTGCTGCCGCTCGCGCGCCGCGTGCTCACCGCCCAGGACGAACTGCTCGCCTCCTTCGGCCAGGCCCGCCCCCTGCTCGTGGACCTCAACTCCCCGGGCCTGGTCACCGGCCACCGTGTCCTGCACCGGGCCCGCGAACTCGCCCCCGACTGCGAGCTGATGGCCCGCTACGAGAGCGGCCTGACCGGAGCCGCCGCAGAGCTGCTGGCCGGCCGGCTGGACGCCTCCTTCGGCCGTTTCGCCGGCCTGGACCCGGCGGTGCGGTCGGGGCTGGAGCAGCAACCGGTGCGCTACGAGCCCATGGCCGTCGTACTTCCTGAAGACCATCCGCTGGCCGCCCGCCCGGAGGTGCCGCTGGCCGCGTTGGCCGGTGAGACCGTGTACGGCGGCGCCGGGAACCCGCGTACCCGGGAGTGGACCGATCTGGCCTGCCGGCTCTTCGAGGGGCGCGGCATCCGGCTCGCCCCGCCCCTTCCGCTCGCCGTCGGCGACGAGGAGTTCGAGCGGATCATGGCCAAGAACCGTCATCCGGTGCTGGCCGTGGTGGACTTTCCGGCCCTGCCCCGCACGGTCCGCCGGCCCCTCGTCGAGCCCGTCCCGCTGTCACCGGTCTCCCTGGTGTGGCGGAGGGGCCTGGTCCATCCCGGTCTGGACGCGCTGCGCCGGGCGGCGGGAGAGGTCGCGGAGGCGGAGGGCTGGCTGCGGCGGCCGGGCGGGAGCTGGACCCCTGAGGCGGACGAGACGACGATGACGGTCCGGCCCTGACGCGCTCACGGCACGGGGCCGCCCGGGGTGTGGTCACCCGGGCGGCCCCGTGCGGGCGTGTGTCGCGGATCAGCCCGCCGAACCCGCCGGTGCCGTCTTGGTGGTGAAGCCCTCCTTCTTGTTGGCCGCGAGGGCGAAGTCATTGGTGAACGTGGTGCCGAGGTCGACCTTCGAGGTGGCGTGGCCGACCAGTTCCTCCGTGGCGAGGACGTTCTTCGGGCCGCCCGCCGGCATGATGCCGTCCGGGAGGAACTGCCCCTTGTCCTGGGTCAGGGCCGCGATGTAGTCGGCCTTGGTCACGAGCTGGTTCTGCACGAACGACTGCGGCAGCTTGTCGGCGATGTCGGCCGCGCTGTGCGTGTTGATCCAGTGCATGGTGGCCACGAGCGCGTCGACGACCTTCTGGGCGGCGTCCTTGTGCGAGTCGACCCAGTCGGTCCGGGCGATGACACCCGCGGCGGGCCAGGCACCGCCCGTCGCCGCCGTGGCTCCCTGGGTGGTGGCCGCATCGACCGCGGAGTAGCCGATGCCCTTCTTCTGGATCGCGGCGACCGTCGGCTGTGTCGTCATCACGCAGGCGACCTTGCCGTTCTGCAGCGCGGCGATGGCGGTGGAGCCCGCGCCGACTCCGATCCGGTGGAAGTCGCCGGTCTTGACGCCCTTCTTGGCCGCCAGGAACTGGGTGAGGGTGTCGGTGCCGGAGCCCAGGTCGGTCACACCGAGTGTCTTGCCCTTGAAGTCGGCGGCCGAGTGCACGCCGCTCTTCGTGGCGCACATCTCCCGCTCGCCCGGTGCGCCGGACAGCTGGACGATGTCCTCGACCGCCTTGCCCTTCACCTGGAAGTCGATGGTGTGGTTGTACCAGGCGCCCGCCATGTCCACCTGCCCCGAGGCCATGGCGTCCTCGGCACCGGTCCCGCCGTCCTGCTCGGTGCTCAGCGTCACGTCGACGCCGTACTTCTTGTAGAAGCCGAGGCTCTGGGCGAGCTGGAACGGCAGGTAGATCTGCTTGTCGATGCCGCCGACCATGAGCCTGACGGTCGGGGTGCCGCCGGAGCCGCCCGAACCGGAGCTGCCCGAGCTGCTGGAACACGCGGTGACCGCGCCGAGGGACAGGACGGTGACGAGCGATGCGGTGAGGGCTCTTCTGTACATGGCGGCTCTTTCCTTTCGGACATGCGGGGACATGCGGGGACATGCGGGGATGTTCAACGCGGAGGATGTGAAGGGGAGTTGGGGTTCAGAGGGAGTTGGCCTCGGAGGGAGCCGGCGGACGCCAGGCCAGCAGCCGGTGTTCGAGCTTGCCGATCAGCCACTCCGCGCCCAGCACGATGACCGCGATGACGAGCATCGTCGCGAACACGCCGTTGGGGTCGAAGTTGTTCTGCGCGGTCTTGATGACCAGACCCAGTCCGCTCTGCGCGCCGAGCACCTCGCCGACCAGCGCGCCGACGATGGCGAAGCCGAACGCGCTGTGCAGGCTGGCGATGATCCAGGTGAGCGCGGAGGGCACGATGACGTGCCGGATGATCTGCAGCTGGGAGGCGCCGAGCACCCGGGCGTTGGCCAGGATGTTGCGGTCGACCTCGCGGACGCCCTGGAAGGCGTTGAAGAAGACGATGAAGAACACCAGAACGGCGGCGAGCAGGATCTTCGGGGTCACGCCGATGCCGAAGGCGACGATGAAGATCGAGCCGAGGACGATCCGCGGGATCGCGTTCACCATCTTGATGTAGGGCCCGAGGACGTCGGACAGATAGCGGCTCTGGCCCAGTGCCACGCCGAAGACGACTCCGGCGACGGAACCGGCGGCGAAGCCGATGAGCGCTTCCTGGATGGTGGTCCAGATATTCGCGTAGAAGGAGCCGAACTCGGTGCCGTTCTGGAAGAGATCGATCAGCCGCTTGAAGATTCCGGACGGCTGGCCGAAGAAGAACGGGTCGACGATGCCCCAGGAGGTGAAGGCCTGCCAGCCGCCAAGGACGAAGGCCGCGATGCCGATGCGGCCCGCCCACACCCGCGCGACGCGCCGCCGGGCGGCCCGCTTGGCGGCGGCGGCCGCCGAGGTCTGCCCGCCGCCTGTGACCGGCGCGGTGGATGCGGGGGACGCGGGGGATGCCGTACTCATGCCGTGCCTCCTGCGGTGCGTGCGTACGCGCGCTCGACCTCTTCGCGCAGCGTTTCCCAGATCTGGTGCTGGAGTTCGATGAAGCGGGGCTGGAAGCGGATCTCCTGCACGGAGCCGCGCGGGCGCGGCAGGTCGATGTCGAAGACCGCCTTGACCGACCCGGGGCTGGACGTCATCACGACGACCCGGTCGGCGAGCGCCACGGCCTCGTCGAGGTCGTGGGTGATGAAGATGACGGACGGACGGATCTGCTCCCACAGGCCCAGCAGTTCGGTCGACATGATCGCCTTGGTCTGCACGTCCAGGGCGCCGAACGGCTCGTCCATGATCAGGATCTTGGGTTCGTTGATCAGCGCCGCGGCCATCGCCACGCGCTTGCGCATACCGCCGGAGAGCTGGTGCGGGTAGCGGTCCTCGAACCCGGTGAGGCCGACGCGGCGCAGCCAGTCCCGCGCCGAGGCCTGGGCCTGCTGCTTGGGCACGCCACGGAAGACCGGCCCCATCAGCACATTGCCGAGGACGGTCTTCCAGGGCAGCAGGGCGTCCGCCTGGAACATGAAGCTGACGCCGTCGGTGATGCCGTCCACCTCGCGGCCGCCGACCTTGACCGAGCCCTCGCTGGGCCGGTCGAGCCCGGACACCATGCCGAGCGTGGTCGACTTGCCGCAGCCGGTGGGGCCGACCACCGCGCAGAACTGGCCCGGCTCCACGGCGAACGACACGCCGTGCAGCGCCGTGAACACCTCACCGGCAGGGGTCAGGAATCGCTTGGTGAGCCCGGATATCTCGATGCGCGCGTCCTCGCGGTCGGCTGCGCCGGCGATGGGGCTCGTCGCGACATCGTTTCGCGAAGCCATGGGGGGCCGTCTCCTTTCGCCCTCGGAGGTCGAGGTGAAGGCAGACGCTAGAAGCCACCGGTTGTTACGTCGCTGTTTCCCAGGTATCCCGCGATAGCCGCGTAAACCCGGGTTCTGCTCGTTCTGCTCAGCGAAACGGGGCTGGGCAGAAAATCGGCCATCAGGCACAATCACGCCACCACGGGTCCGGCGCAGGGCCGGCCCGGCACCACTCAGAACAGGGGCGAAGAGGCACCTGTGACACCCATCCGTACGCGGATCGGGCGCGGCGGGAGGGGGAGACTGTCCGCGCGGATCCTGGCCAGCCAGCTCGTCATCCTGGCGCTCACGGGCGTGATCGGATTCCTCCTGTTCGCCTTCGCGCAGCGCTCCGCACTCGACCGCACCTACGAGGAGCGGGCCGTGGCCATCGCCAAGACGACGGCCGCGGACCCGCAGATCCGGCGGGCCATGCAGGAAGGCGGGTCGGACGTGGTGCAGGCCGTCGCCGAACGCATCCGGCAGTCGTCGGGGGCGTCGTACGTCGTGGTGATCGACCTGCACGGAATCCGCCACTCGCACCCCATGCCGCAGTTGGTCGGCTCGCCGGTGACCGAGCCGGTCGTGGCGCGGGACGGGCAGCCGCACGTCGGCACGGACCAGGGCGCGACCGGGCGCTCCGCCAACGGCAAGGTCCCGCTGTACGGGCCGACGGGCACCCTGGTCGGCGAGGTGTCGGTGGGCATCCCGGAACACGATGTGCTCGGCGAGCTGTGGCGCGAGCTGCCCACCTTCGCCGTGTACGCCACGATCGCCACCGCACTCGGTTCGGTGGCCGCGTTCCTGCTGGCCAGGCGGCTGAAGCGGATCACGTTCGGGCTGGAGCTGGAGGAGATCGCCGGGCTGCTCCAGGACCGCGAGGCGATGTTGCACGGCATCCGCGAGGGCGTGCTCGCCTTCGCCCCGAACGGCAGGATCACGGTGGTGAACGACGAGGCCCGCCGTCTGCTCGGCCTCGGCACCGCGCTCGGCAGCACCCTGGCCGAGGTGCTGCCCGACGGACGGCTGCGCCGGGCCCTGGACGGGACCCTGACCGGCACCGACATCAGCGTGCTGACCGACGAGCACTGTCTGGTCGTCAACCGGATGCCGGTGACCCTGCGCGGGCGCGAACTGGGCGCGGTGGTGACCGTCCGCGACCGCACCGAACTGGTCGGACTGCTGCGGGAGCTGGACTCCGTGCGCGGGCTGACCGACGCGCTGCGGGCGCAGCAGCACGAGTTCACCAACCGCCTGCACACGCTCGCCGGACTGCTGGACATCGGGGCGTACGACGACGCGTACGAGCTGGCCGTGGAGTCGGCCGGCGCCGGGCAGGCGCTCACCGAGTCCGTGCGCAGGCGGATCGGCAATCCGCTGATGGTCGGTCTGGTCGTGGCCAAGACCACCGTCGCCGCCGAGCGCGGGGTGCGCGTCGTACTCGACGACGACTCCGCGCTGGGCGAGGACCCGCCGCATCTGCGCCGGTTGCTGACGATCGCCGGCAACCTGCTGGACAACGCGATCGACGCGGCGGGCGACGGGCCTGTCCCGCCGCAGGGACGCGTGGTCGGGATCAGGCTCACCGAGGACACGGAAGGCACGACCGTACGGGTGGCGGACACCGGTCCCGGCATCCCGCCCGGCGCCGGCGAGTCGATCTTCGAGGACGGCTGGTCGACCCGGCCCGAGAGGGGCACCGCCCGGCGCGGCCTCGGCCTGGCCCTGGTCCACCGCCTGGTGTCGCGGCACGGCGGCACGATCACCGTCAGCGAGGGTCCGGGCGCGGTGTTCACGGTACGACTGCCGCTGCCGGATCCCCTTGCGGAGCGTTTCACGAAGGTGCTGCCTGTGGGAGGTGACCGCTGATGATCCGCACCCTGGTCGTGGACGACGACTTCCGGGTCAGCCGCATCCACTGCGACTATGTGTCCCGGGTCCAGGGCTACGAGGTGGTGGGCGAGGCGGCGACCGTGGCCGACGCGCTCCAGGCGACCTCCGACCTCCGCCCCGACCTGCTCCTCCTTGATATCTTCCTGCCCGACGGCAGCGGACTGGACGTCCTGCGGCGGCTCACCGGGGACGCGGGCGGAGCCCGCCCCGACGCCATCATGATCACCGCGGACCGGGACATCGCCTCGGTCCGTACCGCCATGAAACTCGGCGCCGTGGGCTATCTGGTGAAGCCCTTCGGCGCTGCCGACCTGGCCGAGCGGCTCACCTCGTACCGCGAACTCCAGCACCGCGTCGACACCCTCGGGGAGACCACGGACACCGAACAGGCCGATGTGGACGCCCTGTTCAGCGCGGTCCGGCCACCGGCCGTCCCCCGGGTGCCGGCCAAGGGCCACTCCGCGCCCACGCTCGCCCTCGTCCAGCAGGCCCTGCGTGCCGCCCACGGCGATCTGTCGGCCGCCGAGGCCGCGGAACTGACCGGAGTCTCCAGGGCCACGGCCCAGCGCTATCTGTCGTACCTCGTCAAGGAGGGCATGGTCCGGCTGATTCTGCGCTACGGGGCGACGGGCCGTCCGGAGCACCGGTACCGGATCGCGTCCTGAGCGGGACCCTCACCGCTGCCGTTCGCTCCGAGTGAGAGCAACGTTCCCTTCCGGTCACCCACAGGCACAGCGCGGAAACGCGCCCTCCCTACCTTCGGGCTCAGTCAGTCGATGGCAGGTCGACGGCAGACCGAGCAGCCGGAGCCCCGTGGAGGGATCATGACAGCCCCAGCCGTACCCCGTCGCAGTGGCCGCTGGATCGAGCAGTGGGATCCGGAGGACGAGGCATTCTGGCAGGCGACGGGGGAGCGGATCGCCCGCCGGAACCTGTGGTTCTCGGTGCTCTCGGAGCACATCGGCTTCTCGGTCTGGACCCTGTGGTCCGTCCTCGTCCTCTTCATGGGCCCCAAGTACGGCCTCACCCCCGCCGACAAGTTCCTGCTGACCTCGATGGTCACGCTCGTCGGCGCCGTCGTACGCGTCCCCTACACCTTCGCGGTGGCGGTCTTCGGCGGCCGCAACTGGACGATCATCTCGGCGGGCCTGCTGCTGGTGCCGACGGTGGCCGCGTTCGCGGTGATGAAGCCCGGGACGTCCTTCACCACGTTCCTCCTGGTGGGCCTCCTGGCGGGCATCGGCGGCGGCAACTTCGCCTCCTCCATGACCAACATCAACGCCTTCTTCCCGCTGAGGAAGAAGGGCTGGGCGCTGGGGCTGAACGCCGGCGGCGGCAACATCGGCGTGCCGGTCATCCAGCTCGTGGCGCTGGCGATCATCGGCGCGAGCGGCGGCCCGCGCCTCCTGCTCGGGATCTACATCCCGCTGATCGTCGTGGCCGCCGTGCTGGCCGCGTTCTTCATGGACAACCTGGCATCGGTGAAGAACGACACCGGTGCGGCCAAGGACGCCGCCAAGGACGCCCACACCTGGATCATGTCCTTCCTCTACATCGGCACGTTCGGCTCCTTCATCGGCTACAGCTTCGCCTTCGGCCAGGTCCTGACGAACCAGTTCGGCCGCACCCCGCTCCAGGCGGCGTACCTCACTTTCATCGGCCCGCTGCTCGGCTCCCTGATCCGTCCGCTGGGCGGGTGGCTCGCCGACCGCTACGGCGGCGCCCGCATCACTCTCTGGAACTACGTGGGCATGGCGGCGGCGACGGCCGTCCTGATCGTCGCGAGCCGGCAGAAGTCGCTCCTGCTGTTCGTGAGCGTCTTCGTGGTGCTGTTCGTGCTCAGCGGCCTCGGCAACGGCTCGACGTACAAGATGATCCCCGGCATCTTCCAGGCAAAGGCCCTGGCCAAGGGGCTTGAGGGGGAGGAAGCGGTGGCCCATGGCCGCCGTCTGTCCGGCGCCTCGATGGGGCTCATCGGCGCGGTCGGCGCGCTCGGCGGGGTCGGCATCAACCTGGCCTTCCGCCAGTCCTTCCTCTCCTACGGCTCCGGCACCGGCGCGTTCGTCGCCTTCCTCGCCTTCTACGGCCTCTGCTTCGCGGTGACGTGGGCCGTATACCTTCGACGCCCGGCGAAGCAGGCTGCGACCATGGCTGCACAGGAGACAAAACCGCAGCTCAGCTACGCGGAAGTGTGACGTAACACCGGCGCAATGAAGTCGAACCGAGCCTGTCATGCGCCGTTGACAGGCTCGTTCGGCGTGCCGGCCAGCTAGGAGATGCCCCATGTACGACGAAGAGCAGCAAGCCGGAGCCCTGGAGCACGGTCCGCTCGCGGGATTCACCGTGGGCGTCACCGCCGCGCGCCGGGCGGAAGAGCTGGGCGCCCTGCTGCAGCGGCGCGGTGCCGCGGTCCTGCACGCCCCCGCCCTGCGCATCGTGCCGCTCGCCGACGACGGCGAACTCCTCGCCGCCACGAAGGGGATCATCGACCAGGTGCCGGATGTGGTCGTGGCCACCACGGCGATCGGATTCCGCGGCTGGATAGAGGCCGCCGACGGCTGGGGCCTCGGCGAGCAGCTGCTCGGCCGGCTGCACGGCGCCGAACTGCTGGCCAGGGGCCCCAAGGTCAAGGGAGCGATCCGCGCGGCCGGTCTGACGGAGGAGTGGTCACCTTCCTCGGAGTCCCTGGCCGAGGTCCTGGACCGGCTCCTGGAGGAGGGCGTGGACGGCCGCCGTATCGCCGTACAGCTGCACGGCGAACCGCTTCCGGGCTTCGTGGAGTCCCTGCGGGCCGGGGGAGCGGAGGTGGTCCCGGTGCCGGTGTACCGCTGGATGCCCCCGGAGGACATCACCCCACTGGACCGTCTCCTGGACGCGACGGTCGCCCGGTCGCTGGACGCGCTCACCTTCACCAGCGCCCCGGCGGCGGCCTCCCTTCTCTCCCGGGCGGAGACCCGGGGCCTGCTCCCCGACCTGCTGTCGGCCCTGTCCCACGACGTCCTCCCGGCCTGCGTGGGCCCGGTCACGGCGATCCCGCTGCAGGCGCACGGCGTGGACACGATCCAGCCGGAACGCTTCCGGCTGGGCCCTCTGGTCCAGCTGCTCTGCCAGGAACTCCCGGCCCGGGCCCGCTCGCTGCCGATCGCCGGGCACCGGGTGGAGATCCGGGGCCACGGGGTCCTGGTCGACGGCGACCTCAGGCCGGTGCCGCCGGCGGGCATGTCGCTGCTGCGCGCCCTGTCCCGGCGGCCCGGCTGGGTGGTGCCCCGGGCGGAACTCCTGAGGGCACTGCCGGGCGCGGGCCGCGATGAACACGCGGTGGAGACGGCGATGGCCCGCCTGCGTACGGCTCTGGGGTCACCGAAGCTGATCCAGACGGTGGTGAAGCGGGGCTACCGCCTGGCCCTGGACCCGGCGGCGGACGCCAAGTACGCGGACGCGTAGAGCACGGACGCGTAGAGCACGGACGCGTGGCGCACCGACGCGTGGCGCACCCGGCGGTCGCTCACCGGCTGTCGTACTCGTCGTGGCGGTGCCACCAGAAGCCGGTCTCGTTACGGCCGAGGGGTGCGCGGTCGAGCCACTGGTACATGCCCCACAGGGCGTCCAGGCCGCGCGCGTACGCCGAGTAGGTGTGGTAGACGGTGCCGTCCTGCAGGGCGAACGCGCTCACGCCGGGGCCTTCGCGCCGGTAGGTCCGCCAGTCCGTGCCGACGATCGACCGGGTGAAGGCGTCCCGGGAACTCTTCTCGTCGGCCGTCGCCGGCCGCAGGTCCTCCTCACCGAAGTTGTACGCGACGACTCCCGCTTCCCACTCCTCCTCGGTGTGCGCCACCCCGAAGTCGAAGTTGAAGTCGCTGCCGTAGGACGACGCCCACGGGAAGCTCCAGCCCATCCGCTGCCGGTAGGAGAGGAGTTGGGCGAGCGGGGCCCGCGATACCGCCCAGAACATCACGTCGTGGTGGGCGAGATGGACCACGGAGCCGTTGAAGCCGTCGGCGATCGCCGAGCAGGACGGGCATCCGGCGGTGTAGTCGGGCCCGAACATGAAGTGGTACACGAGCAGCTGCGAGCGGCCCTGGAACAGGTCGGCGAGCGACGCTGTGCCCTCGTCCGTCTCGAAGCGGTAGTCCTTGTCCACCCGGACCCAGGGCAGCTCCTGCCGGCGCCGGGCCAGCTCGTCGCCGCGCCGGGTCAGCTCCTTCTCCGCCTTGAGCAGCTCCAGCCGCGCGGCAAGCCACTCCTCGCGTGTCCCCGTCTTGTGACCAGTCATGGTCCGCCTCCGTTTCCTGTTCCGTTTCCTCTTCGGTGTCGTTACGTCCCTGGTGGCATGAGCAGCCCCGGAACCAGCGAAGGCGCGATGACGATCACGAGTCCGAGTCCGGCGATCGCCAGCGCCAGGGGAACGTCGACCGCGGTCCTCGCGGGCAGCAGCTTCTGGGCGGAGGCGAGGACGGCGACCACTGTCATCCACAGCGGGCTCATCACGCCCAGCGCCACCAGCATCGCCATCAGCCCGATGGTCGAGCCGGTGCAGTACCACCCGTACCTGAGCCCGGAACCGGCCTCCTCATGGCAGCGGCGCCGGAAACGCCGTTTGACCGGCGTGAGTTCATAGGCGCCCGCCGCGATCACCACCGCGCCGGCGGCCGGTGCTCCGTGCGGCCGGTCCAGCGCGTACGCCACGACACCCGCGAGCGCCCAGACGGCCACGTAGCCCGCGGCGAACGGCAGCGCGGTGCACAGCCCGCCGGTCGCGCGGACGTGCCGGGCGACGGCCGGAGCCGCGCCCGGCAGCATCATCGCCGCCATCATCGTCGTCCACGTCGCGGCGAAGAACCCCGAGGGACCGGGGCTGGTCGCCACCCCCATGTTCATGCCGTGCATCAGCCGGACCGCGGCGGCCCAGCATGCCGTGGCTGTCGCGAGCGTCACCCCCAGTGCGATCGCCGGCTCGGCCGGCCGGCGGAATTCCGCGTTCACCTTCGGTGCTCCCTCCGCAGTGGGCGCGGGCGGCGCCGGACCCGTCACGCGGATCCGCGCGCCTGCTCGTCGAGGTGATCCTTCAGCGCGTCGAGCGGGCTGTCCCAGTCACGCGCCAGCGCGGCCAGGAACTGCTGCGCCACCCGCATCGGCGCGGTCCGCAGCCGGTACCGCACCCGGCGCCGCTCACCCGGTTCGGCCGTCACCAGTCCGGCCTCGGCCAGCAGGGCCAGGTGTTTGGCGATCGCCTGCCGCGTGATCGGCAATCGTCCGGCCAGGTCCGTGGCGGTGGCCGGCCCCGCTGAGGCCAGCGCGGCCAGGATGCTGCGCCGGGTCGGGTCGGCCAGAGCGGCGAAGACCTGTTCGGCGACCGCCTCGATGTCAGGCCGCTGCATCGAGGTAGTCGACCAGTTCGCCCAGCTCGCGTGCCCAACCCTCGGTGTGACCGTCGAATTCGGTGCGGTAGACGTCGTCCGGCAGCTGGGCGAAGCCGGTCTCGACCACCGTCAGTCGGGTGCCGGTGGCGACCGGTTCGAGCGTGAACTCCACATAGGTGCGGCGCGGATCGTCCTCGGGCAGACCGGCCATGCGCCATGTGTAGCCGAACACCGTCGGCTCCTCCACCCGTTCCACCCGCATGTCGGCGGAGTGGCCGCCGTCCCATTTCATCCAGGCCGAGCCGCCCGGGCGCAGATCGATCCCGGCCTGGTCGCCGAACCAGGCGCTCAGGCCCTCGGCCGTGGTGAGGGCCGCCCACACCTTGGCCGGCGGGTGCGCGATCTCGACGGTCCGCTCGATGCGATCGGGGAATCCCATAGCTGCCTCCACATGTATAGCAACCAACTGATTGCGATACTATGGCAACCATTCGGTTGCGTCAAGACGACCGAGCCCTGCGTGCCGAGGCGCGCGTTCGCATGCGCGTGCGTCCAGCCCGGTACGAGGGGTTCCGACCCGGCGTCCGGGCGGGCACTGTGAAGGGAAGAGCCCACGGTTCCCCCCGCTTCCTGCCTAGGCGGTGACAGGCGCATGGCACTGGGTACGGCCACGCCCGCGTACGAGCTGCGTTTCGACGCCGGACGGATCTGTCTCGATCTCCTCGCGACCACGCATCCGGCCGAACGGCTGGACTCCGTCGAGGCGTTGTGCGCGTGGATCGGCGGGGCGGGGCTCGTGCCGGACGGCACGCCGCTGGCCCACGCCGACGGCCACTGGCTCGTCGGGTTCCGCGAACTGCGGGCGCACATCGGGCGGTTGGTGCGGGCCCCGCATGCCGTGGATCCACCGTCGCGGGACCGCTCCCTCGCTCACGTCAACGAGGCCGCCCGCGCCTCGACCCCGGCCCCGCTCGCCGTACCCGCCGAGGACGGCTGCCTCATCAGGGAGTTGGCCGGTTCGCCGACGTGTGCGGAACTGCTCGCCCTCGTCGCCCGGGACGCCGTCGAGCTGCTCACCGATCCCGTCGCGCGAGCCGCCGTACGGGAGTGTGAAGGCGACAACTGCCCGCTCGTGTACCTGGACACCTCCCGCGGGCGGCGCCGGCGGTGGTGTTCCAGCGAGGTCTGCGGGAATCGGGAGCGAGTGGCCCGGCACCGGCGGCGAGCCGCTCTCGCCCGAGCGTGAGCCTCCCCGTGGCAAGTGATTTGCGTAACACCCGGTTTCCCGGGTCTCCCGGCCGGGCAGCCCTGCCGTCCCGGACGACCCCCCTCCGATGTGCCGGAAATGTAAAGATCATGCGGGAGGAATGTGCTCGCATGTCCCTGTCGTCACGTCACCCCCGGGAAAACTGTCACCTCCGTTTGAACACCTCAACGCTCGTTTCCGTACGGGTGGGCGAGCGACCGACTGGGGGAACCCCCGGACACCGGAGGTGGGCGTGCGCAAGGATGCGGCCGTGGCCAATGAACGTGGATCGAGGGCCCGACATCGCATGTCCTCACAGCCCTCGGAACCCGACGAGGAGCTGATGCGTGCGCTGTATCGAGAGCACGCCGGACCTCTGCTCGCGTATGTCCTGCGGCTGGTCGCCGGTGACCGGCAGCGCGCCGAGGACGTCGTACAGGAAACGCTCATCCGTGCCTGGAAGAACGCCGGTCAGCTCAATCGGGCGACCGGATCGGTACGCCCCTGGCTGGTGACGGTCGCGCGCCGCATCGTCATCGACGGCCACCGCAGCCGGCAGGCCCGGCCGCAGGAGGTCGATCCGTCGCCGCTGGAGGTCATCCCCGCGGAGGACGAGATCGACAAGGCGCTGTGGCTGATGACGCTGTCGGACGCGCTCGACGACCTGACCCCGGCCCACCGGGAGGTACTCGTCGAGACGTACTTCAAGGGGCGTACGGTCAATGAGGCGGCCGAGACGCTGGGCATACCCAGTGGCACGGTGCGGTCTCGGGTGTTCTACGCCCTGCGGTCGATGAAGCTGGCACTGGAGGAGCGGGGGGTGACGGCGTGATGAGCGGTGGATACGGGGGGATGCAGGGATTCGGCATGGGTGGTCCGGGTATGTCTGGCCCCATGAGCCCCAACCAGGGATCTTCGGTGCCGAGCGAGCACGAGACCGTCGGCGCCTATGCCCTCGGGATTCTCGACGACGCCGAGGCAACCGCTTTCGAGGCGCATCTCGCCGGCTGCGAGTGGTGCGCCCAGCAGCTGGACGAGCTGGCCGGGATGGAGCCGATGCTCGCCGCGCTCGCGGACCTGCCGGGCTCCGGCAGCACCCCCGCGATCGGCGACTCGCTGTCCGCCAGGCCCAGTCCGCGGCTGGTGGAGAAGCTGGTCGACGAGGTCGCCGAGAAGCGCGCCCAGAAGCGACGGCGTTCCTTCTACATGATCGCCGCGGCGGCCGCACTGATCATCGCCGGACCGCTGGCCGCCATCGCCGTGAACAGCGGCTCGTCGGGCGGAGGCGGCCAGGTCACCGCGTCCTCGGCGCAGACCACCTTCGAGGCCATGTCCGACAAGAGGTCGGCCACCGACCCGGCGTCCCACGCCAGCGCGACCGTCGGCATGCAGCAGAAGGACTGGGGCACCCAGGCGGTCCTGGAGCTGAAGAACGTCAAGGGCCCCCTGAAGTGCTCTCTGGTGCTCGTCGCGAAGAACGGCCAGCGCGTGACGATGTCCTCCTGGTCCGTGCCGAACTGGGGCTACGGCATCCCCACCGCGAAGACCGAGGAGTCCAGGAAGCCGCTCTACATCGGCGGCGCGGCGGCCTTCAAGCCGAACGAGATCGACCACTTCGAGGTCGTGACCTTCGACGGAAAGAAGATCGTGCAGGTGCAGGCGTAGCGCGCGCGGCGGGCTTGGCCGGGATCTCAATCGGGTGTGTCCTGTCCGAACTCGCCTGCCGGTCGCGTCGTGGCTGGTCGTGCAGTTCCCCGCGCCGTGGGGAGCTGCCGACCCCGTAGCTTTGAGAGGGCCCTTTCGCGTACGGTTGACGGCTGCCCAGCACGTCAGAAGGGGGCCCGGTGGCCGCTCAGGTTCAGCAGTCCGCGGTCGGCTCGTCGCACGACGCACACGACTCCGTCCGCGACCGGGAGATCAGCGTCGAACAGGAACACCTGGACCGGGTGTACCGGCGTCTCGAGGAGAAGATCCACGAGGCCGAGTTCCTGATGAACGACGCGGCCAAGGGCGGCCAGGTCGGCACCCCGGGCGCGCTGGCCGAGCGGGACGCGCAGGTCTTCCGGGCCGGCATCCACCTCAACCGGCTCAACAACGAGTTCGAGGACTTCCTCTTCGGGCGGATCGACCTGCTGCTCGGCAAGGACGGGAAGAAGGGCCCCGACGGGGCCTACACCGCCGTGGAGCCCGCCGAAGGCGCCGTACGGGACGACAACACCGCCGACATCGCCGAGACCCTGCACATCGGGCGCATCGGCGTCCTCGACGAGGACTACGCGCCGCTGGTCATCGACTGGCGGGCACCGGCCGCCGCGCCCTTCTACCGGGCCACGCCCGTGGACCCGGGCCGGGTCGTACGGCGCCGGGTCATCCGGTCCAAGGGGCGCCGGGTGCTGGGGGTCGAGGACGACCTGATGCGGCCCGAGCTGACCGCCCACCTGGACGGCCGCACGCTGCCCGTCATCGGCGACGGCGCCCTCATGGCCGCCCTCGGCCAGGCCCGCGGCCACACCATGCGGGACATCGTCTCCTCCATCCAGGCAGAGCAGGACCTGGTCATCCGCGCCCCCGCCGCCTCCATCACCTATGTGGAGGGCGGGCCGGGAACCGGCAAGACCGCCGTCGCCCTGCACCGCGCCGCCTATCTGCTCTACCAGGACAGACGCAGATACGCGGGCGGCATCCTCATCGTCTCCCCGACCCCGCTGCTCGTCGCCTACACCGAGGGCGTGCTGCCCTCGCTCGGCGAGGAGGGGCAGGTCGCGATCCGCGCGATCGGCTCACTCGCCGTGGACGCCGTCGGCGCCGAGGCCACGCTGTACGACTCCCCGTCCGTGGCCCGCGCCAAGGGCTCGTACCGGATGCTGAAGGTGCTGCGGAAGGCCGCCCGGGGCGCCCTGGAACTGGGGCCCTGCGCCCGGCCCGCCCGTGCCGGGGACGCCGGGCCGCAGGCCTTCGACGGCCCGCCCGCCCGTCTGCGCGTCGTCGCCTTCGGGCGCCGGCTGGAGCTGGAGGCAGCCGAGCTGGACCGGGTCCGTCGCACCGCTCTCGGCGGCACCGCGCCCGTCAACCTGCTCCGGCCGCGCGCCCGCAAGCTGCTCCTGGACGCCCTGTGGGCCAAGTCCGGGGCGGCCGGCCGGCACACCGACCCGGAGCTGGCCGCCGAGCTGCGCTCCTCCTTCGACGAGGACGTCACGACCGAGGACGCCTTCATCGCGTTCCTCGACGCCTGGTGGCCCGAGCTGACCCCGAAGCGGGTCCTTGCGGCCATGGCCGACGAGAAGCGGCTCGGCCGCTGGGCCCGCCGGATCCTCAACCCCGGCGAGGTCCGCAAGGTCGCCCGCGCCCTGCAGCGGGACGGCCACACCGTGCACGACATCGCCATGCTGGACGAGCTGCAGGCGATCCTCGGCGCCCCGGCCCGCCCTCGCAAGAAGCGCGAGCTCGACCCGCTGGACCAGCTCACCGGCCTGGAGGAGCTGATGCCGGTGCGCGAGGAGAGCCAGCGGGAGCGGGCCGAGCGGCTCGCGCAGGAGCGCACCGAGTACGCGCACGTCATCGTGGACGAGGCGCAGGACCTCACGCCGATGCAGTGGCGCATGGTCGGCCGCCGCGGCCGGCACGCCACCTGGACGGTCGTCGGCGATCCGGCCCAGTCCTCCTGGTCCGACCCGGACGAGGCGGCCCAGGCCCGCGACGAAGCCCTGGGCACCCGGCCCCGGCGCCGCTTCCAGCTCACCGTGAACTACCGCAACCCGGCGGAGATCGCCGAGCTGGCCGCCAGGGTGCTCGCGCTCGCCATGCCCGGCTCCGAGTCGCCGCGCGCGGTGCGGTCCACGGGGGTCGAGCCGCGCTTCCGGGTCGTGGAGAGGTCGTTGGCGGACACGGTGCGAGCAGAGGCCGAACGGCTGCTGGACCTGGTCGACGGCACGGTCGGCGTGGTCGTCGCCATGAACCGGCGCGAGGAGGCCCGGCGCTGGCTGGCCGGACTCGGCGACCGGGTGGTGGCGCTCGGCAGCCTGGAGGCCAAGGGGCTGGAGTACGACGCGACGGTCGTCGTGTCGCCCGCGGAGATCGCCGACGAGTCCCCGGCCGGGCTGCGCGTGCTGTACGTGGCGCTGACCCGGGCCACCCACCAGCTGACGGTGGTGTCGGGGGAGCGGGACGAGCCGGACGCGGCCGGGGTGCCGGATCTGCTGCGCGACTGACGTTCCGATCTGCTGCGCGACCGACTTCCTGTGAACATCCCGGACGGGAATGGCCTTACGGCATCGGTTTGTTAGCCTTGGTGTGGCACCGGCCCGATCCAAGCCCCCGGGCCCAACCTTCGTCCCTGCGAGGGACCACTTGCCGCGAGGCGAGCATGGCGGGTCGGTGTCATGAACGTGTGGGAGACCCACATCACCGAGGTGATGTGGGTCTCTTTCTTTGGGGTGCGCACCCCTTTTCCCGCCTGATCATTTCTCGTATGGTGGAAGTGGTTTTCCGAAACCATGCCACCTGCTCGCCGATCCCTGTGAACAAAACGTCCGCAACCCTGGGCGACTATCACGTACTCACGGGTAGGTGCGACGATCGGACGGCACAACTCGCGACACGGTGAAAGCAGAGGAAGTCGGCCATGGCAACGGCGCCCAGCGTCTCCTACTCGATGACCATCCGGTTGGAGGTGCCCGCGAGCGGAACCGCCGTCTCGCAGCTCACCACCGCCGTGGAGTCCTCCGGAGGCTCGGTCACGGGCCTCGACGTCACCGCGTCCGGCCACGAGAAGCTCCGTATCGACGTGACCATCGCGGCCACCTCCACGGCCCACGCCGACGAGATCGTCGAGAAGCTGCGCGGCATCGAGGGCGTCACCCTCGGCAAGGTCTCCGACCGTACGTTCCTGATGCATCTCGGCGGCAAGATCGAGATGCAGTCCAAGCACCCCATCCGCAACCGTGACGACCTGTCCATGGTCTACACGCCGGGTGTGGCCCGCGTCTGCATGGCGATCGCCGAGAACCCCGAGGACGCCCGCCGCCTCACCATCAAGCGCAACTCGGTTGCGGTTGTGACGGACGGTTCCGCCGTGCTCGGCCTCGGCAACATCGGCCCCAAGGCCGCGCTGCCCGTCATGGAGGGCAAGGCGGCCCTCTTCAAGCGCTTCGCCGGCATCGACGCCTGGCCGATCTGCCTGGACACCCAGGACACCGACGCGATCGTGGAGATCGTCAAGGCGATCGCACCCGGGTTCGCCGGGATCAACCTCGAGGACATCTCCGCGCCCCGTTGCTTCGAGATCGAGGCCCGGCTGCGCGAGGCCCTCGACATCCCCGTCTTCCACGACGACCAGCACGGCACCGCCATCGTCGTCCTCGCTGCCCTGACCAACGCCCTGCGCGTCGCGGAAAAGGCCATCGAGAACATCCGGGTCGTCATGTCCGGCGCCGGCGCGGCCGGTACGGCCATCCTCAAGCTGCTGCTCGCCGCAGGCGTGAAGAACGCCGTCGTCGCGGACATCCACGGTGTCGTCCACGCCGGCCGCGAGGACCTGGTGAACGCACCGGCCGACTCGCCGCTGCGCTGGATCGCGGACAACACCAACCCCGAGGGCCTCACCGGCACCCTGAAGGAGGCCGTGCGCGGCGCGGACGTGTTCATCGGCGTCTCGGCCCCCAATGTGCTGGACGGCGTCGACGTGGCCGCCATGGCCGACGGCGCCATCGTGTTCGCGCTCGCGAACCCCGACCCCGAGGTCGACCCGGCGATCGCCCGTCAGACGGCCGCCGTCGTGGCCACCGGCCGCTCCGACTTCCCGAACCAGATCAACAACGTGCTGGTCTTCCCGGGTGTCTTCCGCGGCCTGCTGGACGCCCAGTCCCGCACCGTCAACACCGAGATGATGCTCGCCGCCGCGCAGGCCCTCGCGGACGTCGTCACCGAGGACGAGCTGAACCCGAACTACATCATCCCGAGCGTCTTCAACGACAAGGTCGCGGGCGCCGTCGCCGGAGCGGTGCGCGAGGCCGCGAAGGCCGTCGGCGCGTCGGCGTCGGCCGAGTAGGCGACCGGCGTTGCTGCGGGCGGGTACTGGGGGCTGCCGTCCCCAGACCCCCCGTTTCGGCCCGCACGACCGCGTCCTGAAGCGCCGAAAGGGCTGATTTTCCCGCCCTGTACTGTGTGGAGGCTGTGAGGATCACCACGGCGGCCCCCGCACCGGCGCGTCGTGGAACCAGCTGATGCCGGGCGCGCTCTAGGGTGACGCCGAGCGGGCGCTTTTCGTGTGACTCCCCAGGGTGTTCTCACGACTCCTACGGGTGCCGGATTGGCTTTACCGCCGCAGGTAGGGGCAGGATGCGTCCCTGGGCGCGAGCGCATCGGCATCGCAGTGCCCCGGGCGGATCCGCCGCGGGGCACACCCCAACGGCAAGAAAAACACGGGAGTAACAACATGAACCGCAGTGAGCTGGTGGCCGCGCTGGCCGACCGCGCCGAGGTGACCCGCAAGGACGCCGACGCCGTGCTGGCCGCGTTCGCCGAGACCGTCGGCGAGATCGTCGCCAAGGGCGACGAGAAGGTCACCATCCCCGGCTTCCTGACCTTCGAGCGCACCCACCGTGCCGCTCGCACCGCGCGCAACCCGCAGACCGGCGAGCCGATCAACATCCCCGCCGGCTACAGCGTGAAGGTCACCGCGGGCAGCAAGCTCAAGGAAGCGGCCAAGGGCAAGTGACCTTGCCGCCCCTGTGCCAACGGGACGGTGCAGGGGCACTGTGCATAACGGCGATGGGGCGGCACCCGGTTTTCCGGGTGCCGCCCCATCGCCGTAAGAACACCTAACCGAGTGCTTTGCCGGGTAGTTCGACTTTGGCTCCCAGCTCCACGAGCTTCTCCATGCTGTGTCTGCCCGGGGGACAACCCCCGGACCCCCGGCCGGAAGCGTGTGCCCCCGGGCCCGGGATCAGGCGGCGAGGTCAGCCGAGTGCTTTGCCGGGCAGTTCGACTTTGGCTCCCAGCTCCACGAGCTTCTCCATGAAGTTCTCGTAGCCGCGGTTGATGAGGTCGATGCCGTGGACGCGGGACGTGCCCTCGGCCGCCAGGGCCGCGATCAGGTACGAGAAGCCGCCGCGCAGGTCGGGGATGACCAGGTCGGAGCCCTGCAGCTTGGTCGGGCCGGAGACGACCGCGGAGTGCAGGAAGTTGCGCTGGCCGAAACGGCAGTGCGAGCCGCCCAGGCACTCGCGGTAGAGCTGGATGTGGGCGCCCATCTGGTTCAGCGCCGAGGTGAAGCCCAGCCGGGACTCGTACACCGTCTCATGGATGATGGACAGGCCCGTGGCCTGCGTCAGGGCCACCACCAGCGGCTGCTGCCAGTCGGTCTGGAAACCGGGGTGTACGTCCGTCTCCAGCGCGATGGACTTCAACTGGCCACCGGGGTGCCAGAAGCGGATGCCCTCGTCGCCGATCTCGAAGGCGCCGCCCACCTTCCGGTAGGTGTTCAGGAACGTCATCATCGAGCGCTGCTGGGCGCCGCGGACGTAGATGTCGCCGTTGGTCGCGAGCGCCGCCGAGGCCCAGGACGCGGCCTCCAGGCGGTCCGGCAGGGCGCGGTGGGTGTAGCCGCCGAGGCTCTCCACACCGGTGATGCGGATCGTGCGGTCGGTGTCCATCGCGATGATCGCGCCCATCTTCTGCAGCACGCAGATGAGGTCCTCGATCTCCGGCTCGACGGCCGCGTTGGACAACTCCGTGACACCCTCGGCCAGTACGGCCGTCAGCAGCACCTGCTCGGTCGCGCCCACGGACGGGTACGGCAGCGTGATCTTCGTACCACGCAGACCCTTCGGGGCCTCCAGGTACTGCCCGTCCGCGCGCTTCTCGATGGTCGCGCCGAACTGCCGCAGCACGTCGAAGTGGAAGTCGATGGGCCGGCCGCCGATGTCACAGCCGCCGAGGCCGGGGATGAACGCGTGGCCGAGACGGTGCAGCAGCGGACCGCAGAAGAGGATCGGGATACGGCTGGAACCCGCGTGGGCGTCGATGTCAGCCACATTGGCGCTCTCGACGTACGTCGGGTCCATCACCAGCTCGCCGGGCTCCTCGCCCGGACGGACCGTCACCCCGTGCAGCTGGAGCAGGCCGCGGACGACCCGCACGTCACGGATGTCGGGAACATTGCGCAGTCGGCTCGGCGCACTGCCCAGCAGGGCAGCGACCATGGCCTTCGGTACGAGGTTCTTCGCACCGCGGACACGGATCTCGCCCTCCAGCGGGGTTCCGCCGTGGACAAGCAGGACATCGTCGTTGACGGTCATGTATCTCGCGTTCCGATGAGTTGGGCAGGGGCCGGCCGATCACTGTGCGCAGGGGCCGGGAAGACAGGGTAATCGCCGTTCACCCCCCTCCCGTAAGCCCGAGTACCGCCCAGCCACGTCATAGCTGTGTCACAACACGAACCGTTCCCTTTCGGGCACATGGGGTCACCGGGCGCGGTCGTGCGCCCGGGGCGCTTCCGTGCTCCTTGAGCTGCGTTCACTCCGGCACCCCCGCCCGCTCCCCACTGCGGGGCAAGATGCGGGATCATTTCTGGCATGACCGAGGTGTCCTCGCTCACAGGGCGGCTGCTCGTGGCCACTCCCGCCCTGGCGGACCCGAACTTCGACCGCGCGGTGGTGCTCCTTCTCGACCACGACGAGGAGGGCTCCCTCGGTGTCGTCCTCAACCGCCCCACCCCCGTGGACGTGGGCGACATCCTGGAGGGCTGGGCCGACCTGGCAGGCGAGCCCGGTGTGGTCTTCCAGGGCGGCCCCGTCTCGCTGGACTCGGCGCTCGGCGTCGCGGTCATCCCGGGCGGCGCGAACGGCGACCTCGCCCCGCTCGGCTGGCGCCGGGTGCACGGCGCGATCGGCCTGGTCGACCTGGAGGCCCCGCCGGAGCTGCTCGCCGCGGCCCTCGGATCCCTGAGGATCTTCGCCGGATACGCCGGCTGGGGCCCCGGCCAGCTGGAGGACGAGTTGGTCGAGGGCGCCTGGTACGTGGTCGAGTCGGAGCCCGGCGACGTCTACTCGCCGGCCCCGGAAAGACTCTGGCGCGAGGTCCTGCGCCGCCAGCGCAACGAACTGGCGATGGTGGCCACATATCCGGACGACCCTTCGCTCAACTGATACCTGTGCGCTTCAGTACCCTGGCTGGTATGAGCACTCTTGAGCCCGAGCGCGGGACTGGTACGGGGACCCTCGTAGAGCCGACGCCACAGGTGTCGCACGGCGACGGCGACCACGAGCGCTTCGCCCACTACGTCCAGAAGGACAAGATCATGGCGAGCGCCCTCGACGGCACTCCCGTCGTGGCGCTGTGCGGCAAGGTCTGGGTGCCGGGCCGCGACCCGAAGAAGTACCCCGTGTGCCCCATGTGCAAGGAGATCTACGAATCCATGGGCAGCGGCGGCGACGACAAGGGCGGCAAGGGCGGCGACAAGTAAGGATCCGTCGAGGATCCGTCCAGGATTCGTCTGTCCGAGGTCGTAAGGCCCCCGGTGTGTGCGCGGTGCGCGCGTTCCGGGGGTCTTCGTGTTCTCTGGTCAGGGTGTTCTCTGGCCATGAGTGGTCGAGACCGGTAGCCTCCTCGAAGTTGTGCGCAGTGGAACGGTCGTTGCACTCTGTGCAACGCATGTGGCGGAGGTGCGGCGGACGGCATGAGCGACAAACCCCTCTTCCCGGAACCCGACGTGGCGCTGATCCCCGCGCCGGCCGGCATCGCGGCCTCGCTGCCCGGTGGTGGCACCGGATTCGTCATCGACGCGGACACCGAGATCGAGGCCACGGAGGGCACGGAGCGGGTCGCGCGCTGGCTGCGGACGACCGTCGGCGCGGCGACCGGGCTGCCGCTGGCCCCGCTGCGCGACAGCGGCTGCCGCGTCCTGTTGCGGATCGATCCCGCGCTCGCGGACGCACTCGGCAGTGACGAGGGCTATCAGCTGTGCGCCGACGGATATCTCGTCTGCATCGACGGCGCGAGCGAGGCCGGTCTGTTCTGGGGCGCCCAGACCTTTCGTCAACTGCTCGGCCCGGAGGCCTTCCGGCGCGCTCCGGTCAGCGGCCGGACCGAGTGGGAGTTCCCGGCCGTCACCATCCGCGACGCGCCCCGATTCCGCTGGCGCGGTCTTCTCCTCGACGTGGCCCGGCACTTCATGCCCAAGGAGGGCGTGCTGCGCTACCTCGACCTGATGGCCGCCCACAAACTCAATGTCTTCCACTTCCATCTGACCGATGACCAGGGCTGGCGGATCGAGATCAAGCGGTATCCGAAGCTGGCCGAAACCGCCTCCTGGCGGGCACGGTCGAAATTCGGACACCGCGCGTCGCCCTTGTGGGAGGAGAAACCGCACGGGGGTTACTACACCCAGGACGACATCCGGGAGATCGTCGCCTATGCCGCCGAGCGGCATATCACCGTCGTCCCGGAAATCGACGTACCGGGCCATTCGCAGGCCGCCATCGCCGCGTATCCGGAACTCGGCAACTCCGATGTCATCGACACCACCGCCCTGGACGTCTGGGACAACTGGGGGATCTCCGCCAACGTACTCGCCCCCACTGACACCACCCTGCGCTTCTACGAAGGGGTGTTCGAGGAGGTCCTGGAGCTGTTCCCTTCGCGGTTCATCCATGTCGGCGGCGACGAGTGCCGCAAGGAGCAGTGGACCGAGTCGGTGACCGCCAAGACCCGGATCGCGGACCTCGGCCTCGCCGGCGAGGACGAGCTGCAGTCGTGGTTCATCGGCCACTTCGACGCCTGGCTCTCGGCGCGCGGGCGCCGGCTCATCGGCTGGGACGAGATCCTGGAGGGCGGGCTCGCGAAGGGCGCCGCGGTGTCGTCCTGGCGCGGCTACGGCGGCGGGATCGCGGCCGCGCGGGCCGGCCACGACGTCGTCATGTGCCCGGAGCAGTACGTGTATCTGGACCACCGTCAGGCCCCGGGCGAGGACGAGCCGGTGCCGATCGGGTTCGTGCGCACCCTGGAGGACGTCTACCGGTTCGAACCCGTCCCGGACGGCCTCACCGAGGCGGAGGCCCGGCATGTGCTGGGCACTCAGGCCAACGTCTGGACCGAGGTGCTGGAGGACACCGCGCGCGTGGACTACCAGACCTTCCCCCGGCTCGCGGCCTTCGCCGAGGTGGCCTGGAGCCGGCTGCCCGCCCCCGCAGAACGGGACTTCGCCGGTTTCGAACGCCGTATGGCCGCCCATTACGCGCGACTTGACGCCCTCGGCGTCGCCTACCGGCCGCCCACCGGGCCCCGGCCGTGGCAGCGGCGCCCCGGCGTCCCCGGCCGCCCGATCGAGGGACCGCCCCCGAACAAGTGACCGTGGCGTCCAGTCGACTGTCCCGAACAAGTGCCGGAAAAACGCTCCAAGGATCACCAAAGAGTGTCAATCGGTGCGCACCGGCAATGCCGTGCGAAAACGGACCATCTCCGCGATGAGGTGGGCGAATGCCTCCTAGCGGACCCCCGCGTTCGGCCCTTGCGAAGATGTGCCAGAGTTGCCACGTCCGCCCTGTGAGCACGTACCGTACGGCCACACAGGTGGGACCAGGTGGGGCAGCGGGAAGGGGCAGCCGGTTTGACCACGCACGCACCGCAGGCGGCGCAGGCCGTCACGCTGCCCACGACGCTGGACGAGGCGGTGGCGGCCCTCGGCGCCCTGCCCACCGCCGTGCCCGTCGCGGGCGGCACCGACCTCATGGCCGCCGTCAACTCCGGCCAGCTCAGGCCCGCCGCCCTGGTGGGCCTCGGGCGGATCAGCGAGATCCGCGGCTGGCAGTACCAGGACGGCCACGCCCTGCTCGGCGCGGGCCTCACGCACGCGCGCATGGGCCGCCCCGACTTCGCGGCCCTGATCCCGGCGCTCGCCGCCGCCGCGCGCGCCGCGGGCCCGCCGCACATCCGCAACGCGGGCACCCTCGGCGGCAACATCGCCTCGGCCGCCCCGACGGGTGACGCCCTGCCGGTCCTGGCCGCCCTGGAGGCGACGCTGATCATCGCGGGCCCGGACGGAGCCCGCCGGGAGATCCCGGTGTCGCACCTGCTGGCCGGCATGGAGATGCTGCGCGGCGGCGAACTCATCGGCTACGTGCGCGTGCCGCTGCTGCACGCCCCGCAGGTCTTCCTGAAGGCGACCGGACGCACCGGCCCCGGCCGCGCGCTGGCCTCCGTGGCGCTCGTCCTCGACCCCGCCCGGCGCGGAGTGCGGTGCGCCGTGGGCGCCATAGCGCCGATGCCGCTCAGGCCCCTGGAGGCCGAGCAGTGGGTCGCGCAGCTGATCGACTGGGACAACGACCGTGCGCTCGTCCCGGAGGCCCTGAACGCCTTCGGCGAGTACGTCGCCGCGGCCTGCATCCCGGACCCGGTACCGGAGCCCGACGGCTCGGTGACCCCGCTTCCGCCCGCCGTACTGCACCTGCGGCGCACCGTCGCCGCACTGGCCCGACGAGCACTGGGGAGGGCGCTGTCGTGACCGACGACCAGCACGGACAGGGCACGCCCCAGGGCGGCGGACGCTGGGACCCGCTGCCCCAGGGCGACTACGACGACGGCGCCACCGCCTTCGTCAAGCTCCCCGAGGGCGGCATCGACGCCCTGCTGTCCGGCGACAGCCCGCTGGCCGCGCCCGGACACGGCTATGTGCCGCCGCGGATAACGGCCGCCCCCGGCACCGACGATCCCGCCGCGCCCGACACCTGGACCGCGCCCGCGAGCGGCGTCCAGTGGCCCGACCCGAACGCCACGCCCCAGGCACCGGCCGCGGACGACCGGTTCACCTACCAGCCCGGCGCGACCCAGCAGTGGACCTTCGAGGAGCCCGCGGCGGCCCCGGCCGCGCCCGGACACGACGTCACCGGGCAGTGGTCCATCCCGGTCGCCGGCGGCGACCTTCCGGACGAATCGGGCGAGTTCACCACGTCCTCCCTGGTCGAGCAA
>NZ_CM002285.1:6041534-6072126 GCF_000497445.1 Streptomyces roseochromogenus subsp. oscitans DS 12.976
AGCACTCCGCGCCCCTGCCGCCGCACGACGACCACCCGCTCGCGTCCTACGTCCTGCGCGTCAACGGCGTCGACCGGCCCGTCACCGACGCCTGGATCGGCGAGTCGCTGCTGTACGTCCTGCGCGAGCGGCTCGGTCTGGCGGGCGCCAAGGACGGCTGCTCGCAGGGCGAGTGCGGGGCCTGCAACGTACAGGTCGACGGCCGTCTGGTGGCCTCCTGCCTGGTCCCGGCGGTCACCGCGGCCGGCTGCGAGGTGCGTACGGTCGAGGGCCTGGCCGCCGACGGACAGCCCTCCGACGTGCAGCGCGCGCTCGCCCGGTGCGGTGCCGTGCAGTGCGGTTTCTGCGTGCCGGGCATGGCGATGACCGTGCACGACCTGCTGGAGGGCAACCCGGCGCCGACCGAGCTGGAGACCCGGCAGGCGCTGTGCGGCAACCTGTGCCGCTGCTCCGGCTACCGGGGCGTCCTCGACGCCGTCAAGGAGGTCGTCGCCGAACGCGAGGCGTCGTCCCACACCGGCGATGCCGAGACGGACGCGGACGAGGTCCGTATCCCCCACCAGGCGGGCCCCGGCTCCGGTGGCGTCAACCCGTCGGCGTTCGAGGCGCCGGGCGCGTTCGACACGCCCCCGGCGGGTGGTGTCGGCTACGGCAACGCGCCGGATCCGTACGGCGCGCCCGATGCGTACGGCACGCCGCCGCACGGCACGCCGGGCCCGCATGACCCGCACGACCGGCACTACGGCCAGGACGGAGGCCAGGCGTGAGCAACGAAGCCGCCACGGCGACGACCGCCGCGGAACCCGCTCCCGAAGCGGAGGCGTTGCCGCACGGCCTCGGCGCCTCCCTGCCGCACGCCGACGCCCGCGCCAAGACCGAGGGCACTTTCCCGTACGCGGCCGACCTGTGGGCCGAGGGCCTGCTGTGGGCGGCCGTGCTGCGCTCCCCGCACGCGCACGCGCGCATCGTGTCCATCGACACCGGCCACGCGCGCGAGATGCCCGGCGTACGCGCGGTCATCACGCACGAGGACGTGCCCGGCACCCCGCGCCACGGCCGGGGCACCCCCGACCGGCCGGTGTTCGCCTCCGAGGTCGTACGGCACCACGGCGAGCCCATCGCCGCCGTCGCCGCCGACCACCCGGACACCGCGCGGATGGCCGCCGCCGCCGTCATCGTCGAGTACGAAGTACTCGATCCCGTCACCGACCCGGAGCAGGCCTTCGAGGCGGAACCCCTGCACCCCGACGGCAATCTGATCCGGCACATCCCGCTGCACCACGGCGATCCGGAGGCGGCCGGTGAGGTCGTCGTCGAGGGCCTGTACCGGATAGGGCGCCAGGACCCGGCTCCGATCGGCGCCGAGGCCGGCCTCGCCGTGCCCCGTCCCGACGGCGGCGTCGAGCTGTACCTGGCCTCCACCGACCCGCACACCGACCGCAACACGGCCGCGGCCTGCTACGGCCTGTCCCCGGATCGGGTGAAGATCGTCGTCACCGGGGTGCCGGGCGCCACCGCCGACCGCGAGGACCAGGGCTTCCAGCTCCCGCTCGGGCTGCTCGCGCTGAAGACCGGCTGCCCGGTGAAGCTCACGGCGACCCGCGAGGAGTCCTTCCTCGGCCACGCCCACCGCCATCCCACCCTGCTGCGCTATCGCCACCACGCGGACGCCGAGGGCAAGTTGGTGAAGGTGGAGGCGCAGGTCCTGCTGGACGCGGGCGCGTACGCGGACACCTCCGCCGACTCCCTGGCCGCCGCGGTCTCCTTCGCGTGCGGCCCGTACGTCGTCCCGAACGCCTTCATCGAGGGCTGGGCCGTACGCACCAACAACCCGCCCTCCGGCCATGTGCGCGGCGAGGGCGCGATGCAGGTGTGCGCCGCCTACGAGGCGCAGATGGACAAGCTGGCCAAGAAGCTGGGCCTGGACCCGGCCGAACTGCGCCTGCGCAACGTCCTGGCCACCGGCGACGTCCTTCCCATCGGCCAGACGGTGACATGCCCCGCCCCGGTCGCCGAACTCCTGCAGGCGGTACGGGACTTCCCGCTCCCCGCCCTGCCCAAGGACACCCCCGAGGAGGAGTGGCTGCTGCCCGGCGGCCCCGAGGGCGCGGGCGAACCGGGCGCGGTGCGCCGGGGCGTCGGCTACGGCCTCGGCATGGTGCACATGCTCGGCGCGGAGGGCGCCGACGAGGTGTCCACGGCGACGGTCAAGGTCCACGACGGCATCGCGACCGTCCTCTGCGCCGCCGTGGAGACCGGCCAGGGCTTCACGACCCTCGCCCGGCAGGTCGTCCAGGAGACCCTCGGCATCGAGGAAGTCCATGTGGCGCCGGTCGACACCGACCAGCCGCCGGCCGGCGCGGGCTGCCGTGGCCGCCACACCTGGGTGTCGGGCGGCGCGGTGGAGCGCGCGGCGAAGATGGTCCGCACCCAGCTGCTGCAGCCCCTCGCGCACAAGTTCGGCATGTCCACCGAGCTGCTGCAGATCACCGACGGCAAGATCACCTCGTACGACGGTGTGCTCTCGACCACCGTCACCGAGGCGATGGACGGCAAGGAGCTGTGGGCCACCGCCCAGTGCCGCCCGCATCCCACCGAGCCGCTCAACGCCTCCGGCCAGGGCGACGCCTTCGTGGGTCTGGCCTTCTGCGCGATCCGCGCGGTGGTGGACGTCGACATCGAGCTGGGCTCGGTCCGTGTGGTGGAGCTGGCGGTCGCCCAGGACGTGGGCCGGATCCTCAACCCGACCCAGCTGGCCGCGCGGATCGAGGCGGGCGTGACCCAGGGTGTCGGCATCGCCCTGACGGAGAACCTCCGGACGCCCCGCGGCCTGATCCGCCACCCCGACCTGACCGGTTACGCCCTGCCGACCGCGCTGGACGCCCCGGACATCCGGATCGTCAAACTCGTCGAGGAACGGGACGTCGTCGCGCCCTTCGGCGCCAAGTCCGTCAGCGCGGTCCCGGTCGTGACGGCACCGGCCGCGGTCGCCTCCGCGGTCCGCGCGGCCACCGGCCGCCCGGTCAACCGGCTCCCGATCCGCCCGCAGGCAGCGGTGGTCACGTCCCAGTGAGCACAATCGACACGCCCGACACGCCCGACGAGTAGCGCTACGAACCCCCGCCCGGCGTGGGCGAGTCGATCCTGCGGATCCCGCTGTTCACCGGCGGCGCCGGCCGTGGTGCTGGGCGGCATCTCCTTCACGTGAGCCCGGGGCGACAGTGATGGAGGCGATTCCCGCGGGCGCGCAACGAGCCTGTGGCGCCGGACGTCCTTTCCCGTGAGGGCCGTTGTCAGTGGGGCGGCGTAGTGTGCTGAGCGGTGGGGGGAAACCGCCCAGGGCTGCGTACGAGGACGCACGCGGTCACGCACGGGAAGATCGCGGGGGAGCGATGAGCACGACCGACGCCGGGGTTACGGCGATCACGCTGACCGAGGCCGAGCTGGACCGCTATGTCACGCACGCGCCGACGCGCGGCCTGCTCAGCGGCTCCGGACTGCCCGCGGCCACCGACCTGCTGACCTTCTCCCCGCTCCGCAGGCACGGCCTGCGCACGCTCGCCGACGCCGCGGACGGCCCGTTCCGCGTAGCGGACGAACTGCGGGACCGGCTGGTGATAGGCGAACTGCTCAACCCGGCGGGCATGGCGCGCGAGACCATCCTGCTCGACGGCGGCACCGGCGAACTGACGACGGCCTACCTCTTCGACCCGTCCGGCGCCCGCCCCTTCGCCCCTTCCCTGGACACCCTCCTGCGTTTCGCCGCGGTCACCGAGGAACTGGCGGGCCTGCGCGGCCGTTTCGCCTCCCTCGCGGGCCGGTACGGCCCCAGGACGGTGACCGAGGCCACCCGCCGGCTGCTCTCCCTCTTCGAGGAGGGCACGGACGGGAAGGTCCCGCCGTACTGGAAGGCGGCGGCCCTGATCCGCCCGCTCGCCCTCGTCGCGGGCCCCGGTACGGCGTCCGGGCTGACCCTGGACGTCCCGGCCCGCCTGCTGGACCAGGAGTTCGGGCACGGCCGGGTGACCCGCTTCGAGGAGGTCGACTTCCCCGCGACGCTCACGCACGAGCCGACCCGGCGCTTCCTGCGCGAGACCGGGCTGCCGGAGGAGGCGGTCCTCTTCCACGCCGACGCGGACGTCCCGCTGCCGACACTCCGGGAGTACGCCACCGAGGACCACACCGGCGATCATCCACTGGACGAACTCCCGGCCCACGCAGACCACTTGATCCGCCTAGGGCACCTGGTCGGGGGCAACAGCCTGGTGGTCGACGGCAGAACGGGCGCGGTCCTGACCTTCAGCGAGCCGGAGGCGACGCTCCACCCCCTCAACACCGACGTCTCCACCCTCGCCTTCACGCTCTGGCTCCTCCACCACGAGCGCACGATCGACGACCACCTCGCCGCCGAACTGACGACCCGCGCCTACGACCAGCTGGCCGCCGCCATGCTCCACACCCTGACCACTCTCGACCCCACAGCCACCCTTCCGACCACGGACTGGCACTACTGGACGCAACAGTTCCAAGACGAGACCGGCGGCGCCCTCTGAACGCGAGGCCCGCCAAACACCGAAGGGCGGCACCCTGTCGAGAGTGCCGCCCTTACCAGAGGCCGTGGCGGGATTCGAACCCACGTAACTCGCTTTGCAGGTTTGTCCGGGGTGGTCAGAGCGTGATTCGGATGCGTTCGCCGACGTTCAGAGCGGTGCGGGCGCTGCGCCTGGTGAAACAGGGCGAACGGCTCAGGACAGCCGCGTACGGTGGCGAACGAGACGGAAACTGAGACGGAGCGAGGGCACCACGGCTGTGCTCAGCCGACCGGCATGGCGTCGAACTGCATGATGATGGACCAGAAGGAGAAGCCCCTGATGCTCCCGGATGAAGTACTCCAGCTCCTGCAGGGCGGAGAATCGGTAACCGTAGAATTTAAGCTGCGTTTCTCCGGATCTCCGCAATTCGCGAGACTAGTGACCGGATTGGCGAACAGCCAGGGTGGAGTTGTGATCTACGGGGTGGACGACAGTGGAAATCCTGTAGGGCTGGGGGGACGCGAAATTAATCAAGCGAGCGAAGCAATCAGGAAGGTATCCTATTCGCTACTTCCAACACACTTGGGATTCTCTCCCATATCGATGCATAACGTGATCGTGGATGGGAAGCGTCTGCTAGTTATTAGGGTGCCTGAGTTTCCGGATTCCGTGAAGCCGATTCGCACGGCCGACGGTAGGATTTACCGGCGACAAGGGGTCATCGTAGCAGAAGAGAAAGCTCCATCGACCAAGCCTAGCAAATCGGCTGCTGTTGCAGCGACCAAGATTTTTGTTTCCATGTCATTTAGGGAGGATGAAGAACCTGCCCTAGTTGACTATTTCGAAGCGATGAAGCGGGCGGCTGCCTCAGTGGGAGTAAGGCGCGACCTGATTCGTATCGACGAACTGCAAGGTGACTTCGACATCGTCCCCGAGATCGAAGACACGATCCGGGAAGCCGATCTGATTATCGCCGACTTTACAATGAATCGACCTAATGTCTACTACGAGGCGGGTATAGCGAGGGGAATGAAAAAGCGTACGATCCGGACTGCCAGAAATGACACTGAACTACACTTCGATGTCAGCTCTCGTAAGTTTATTCTATATGCGAATGCGACTCAATTGGAGGTGCAACTCACGGAAGCCCTACGATACGCAATTGAGCAGATTCCAAAAGATGGCACTAGGTAGTATCTGCCATCCCGCCGAGAGTAATCATCCAATCAAGTAACGCTGTTGACGCCTTCATGAATACGCTTAGCCAAAGCTTCCCTTTGCCCCTCTGGCCAGGATTGGTCTGGCGGCCAGATGGCTCCCATTCTGTCGCCGGCCCATCTCGGAACCAGGTGCATGTGAAGATGGAATACCGTCTGAGAAGCGGCCTCCCCGGATGAGTTGATGAGATTTATCCCCTCGGGCGCCAAGGCAATTTTAATGCCTTTTGCGACAACGAGGACAGCCTCCATGATGGTGGCCGATGTTTCTGCGTCCAGGTGCCAGAGATCCCGGATGTGCCGCTTCGGGATAACTAGCGTATGCCCGACCACCGCAGGATGGACGGGAAGGAATGCGAGCACCTCCTCAGACTCGAATACTTTTTTGGCTGCCGCTACTCCGGTAGCAATCTTGCAGAACGGGCAATCCTCGGCCCGCAGTTCATCTGCCATCATTCCGACCTCCTGTCAAGGTCTGGATCGCTGATCATTCGTCAGCAGAGGGTGAGCTTACTCGACGGTAGCCGCTCGCACGCGCTCGGCGTGGCGAGTCGTGGCCGATGCAGTGCAATAAAAACTGCAACTTGCTTGCGGCCGGGTCGAGCTATCCGTAGCCTGCCCCTCACAATGCGTCCGTCATTTCTGTGCGAGGAGTGAAGTGGCTCGGAAAGTCTTCTACAGCTTCCATTACATCCCTGACTGTACGCGCGCGGCGCTGGTGCGAAACGCTGGGGCGTTGGAGGGTAACCAGCCGCTCGGCGACAATGATTGGGAGAAGGTGAAGAAACAAGGGTCGGCGGCGATCCAGCAGTGGATTGACGGTCAGCTCAAAGGGCGGTCAGCGACAGTCGTACTGATTGGCGCTGAAACAGCAGGACGCAAGTGGATCAAATACGAGATTGAAAAGTCGTGGAGTGAAGGGAAAGGGGTCGTAGGGGTTTACATTCACAACCTGAAGAATCTCCAAGGTCTTCAGTCGAAGAAAGGAGGGAATCCGTTCGACGATTTCCGCTTGCGGAGCAGCGGGGTGAGTCTTTCCTCGATCGTGAAGGCCTATGATCCGCCCTATTCGTCGAGCAAGTTGGTATATGGTCACATTGCCGCGAATCTCGAATCGTGGGTGGAGGAAGCGATCGCGATTCGCGCCAGCGTGTAGAGGCCTAGAAGCGACCCCCGAAGGTACATAGCTTGCGGGGGTCGTTCCTGGAATGCCGAAACTAGGAAACGATCGCTTTCACCAAGGCGCCACCGATGAAGGCGACATCTACAGCGGCAAGAGTCGCGTAGAAGTTGAGCATAGTGCGGGACATGACTACACCTTTCCAAGGGACCGCTGAATGGTAAGGTTGGACGTTCATCGAGAATAGTGAAACCTCGACGGCTGGGTTCCTGACGTCCTCATAGAGTCTGCGAAAAAGACGCTCTTGACGCAAGTAGTAGCTGTCAAGCAACCAAAATCCGGCGATGGGAATCAACCCCGTGGCTGCGATTTTCCAACTCAAATGACTAGCGAGGATTCCGAAGAAGATTCCGACCGCAGTCATCGTCCAGCCTTTAATTAGAAAAGAGCCGTTACCTAGTCTCGTTACGACCGCTTGAATGAATTCGAGGTGTTTGATCTCTTCTGGAGTGATTGAGCTAGATGGCTGAGTCATGTTCCCCTCCCATGAAAAGTTCTGGCGTCCGCCCCCGCGTCGGTACGTCAGCAGTATGCCCATCGTGCTCGGGGTCACTGCACGTTTGTCACTCCGCACAGACGCTGTGGCGCGGGAGCAGAGCGAGCGGGACCGGATGGCCACGTACGGCATGAACGAGAAGGAAGCCTGTCGCTGCAACAGGCCAACGACGACAGGAGCAGCCACGCCAGCAGGCCTGTCAGTGCCGTGTGAGGCATGGGTCGGTAGGTGATGCCTGATGCGGAAGGCCCAGCGAGATCGGTGCTACGGCAGGGGGCTCACCTGGGAAACTGATCAGTGCGACACTTGCCCCATTGCAATGGAATGGGGTACGGGGCGAAGGAGAGCGAGTGTCGCAGGCAGCGAGCCCGCGGGGAACCTTTCAACAGATCGCGGATGCGTTGAAAGCCGAGATCGATGAGGATCAGGAGTTGGCCGAACTGCCCGCCGTCTCAGAGCTCATGGACCGGTACGCAGTCTCGCGTGGTGTCGTGCTCCGAGCGTTCCAGGTGCTTCGGGGGAGCGGCGACGCTGAGCCAGTACCCGGTGGGCGCTGGCGAGTGATCAGGTCGGGGGACGTTGTGGACCGTCGGCCGCTTGAGGAGCGGATCGCGGCCATCATCACGGATGATCGCCTGGAAGCCGGGGCAGCGTTCCCCAGTGCATCTGCTCTCGCGACCAGGTTCAGCGTCTCACGCCCCACCGTGACAAAGGCGCTCGACAAGCTGGAGGCCGCCGGCGTGCTGGCGAGTGGAGGGCAGGGCAAGGTGCGGACCGTCCGTGCCGTGCCGAATCGAGAGGGGCGTTCGTAGCTTGTCGGAGCTGACGGAGTGGGCGTATCCCGTGGCTGAGTCCCTGCTGGCTGAGCAGTTGCCACGTCGCTGGAAGCATTGCCTCGGAGTAGCCGAGCGGGCGCGCACCATCGCGCTGATCCTCGGGGAAGATGCCGAGCTGTTGGAAGCTGCGGCTGTGCTGCACGACATCGGCTACGCCCCCGACCTCGCCAAGACCGGTTTCCACCCGCTCGACGGTGCCCGCTACCTGCGGGACGTCGCCAACGCTGACGAACGGGTCGTGCACCTAGTGGCGCACCACTCCTGCGCGTGGATGGAGGCCGAGGCCCGGGGCCTCCGCCAGGAGTTGGAGGGCGAGTTCCCGCGCGAGAGCGCGCACCTGGATGACGCGCTCTGCTACTGCGACATGAACACCACGCCGGACGGCGAGCCGACAAACCCTGTGGACCGGATCAACGAGATTGCCGGCCGCTACGGGCCGGACAGCCTGATCGGTACGTTCATCCGCCGCGCTGAGCCGGAGATCTGCGCAAGCACGGCTCGCGTACTCGAACGCGTCGCCGCCGCCAAGCGTCAGCCGATGTAGGGGGTCGCTCGCGTCCGGTCCATGGCGTGCTCGATGCGGAGTCGCATCGTGGGGTGGACGTCGAGTTTCGCCAGGTCCGTTGGGTCTACCCAACGGACCTGCGTCGTTTCGTTGCTCGTACGCAGGTCACCGCCGACCGGTCGGGCGCGGAAGCAGATGCTGAACTGTTGGCGCACCTCGCCGTCGTCGTACTTCATCACGTGTCCCGGGTCGGTGTAGATTCCGGAAATGTTGACGACTTCGGCCTTGATGCCGGTCTCTTCCCAGACCTCACGCACCACGGTGTCGCTGATGGACTCGCCCACGTCGTGCCCGCCGCCGGGCAGTGCCCAACGCCCGTTGTCGGACCGCTGAATCATGAGCACCTGTCCTGCGTCGTTCTGGACGAACGCCACGACGGAGGGGACGACCGAGTTGGCCGGAGGTGCGTCGGGGTCGTGCAGGTAGTCAATGCGTCCCATGATCAGGCTCCCATGATGTCGCGGTCCGTAACCTGGCGAGCGCCTCCCCAGGTCTGTTCGATGCTATTCGCGTACGTGTCGAACAGTCCGCCGCCCGGCATGCGGCGCAGGTGGAAGACAGGGGCCATGTAGGCTCCGATGCCGTAGACGTGGGGGTTGACGAGCATCTCGTCATCGGACCGGTAGATCGAGTTGTAGAGCGTTGTGGCGTGCAGCCGGAAGCCGACCTCAGGATGGCTCTCGAAGAGCGTCCGGTAGTTCACCAACGCGTTCCGAATCTTGCCGTCCATGATTCGGTGCCCCTCGTCTATGCCGCGTTGCCGAACGGCCTCACAATCTGGGTCCCCGAGCAGGATGCGAGCCTGAGTGGTCCCCTCGACCTTCTTCTTCAGAAGGTCGATGAACAGGGGATCCTCCGACAGGAAGAGCCCGGAGTAGACGAGAACGTCAAGGTTCTTCTCGGCTCGCGCGTACATCTCACGCCACAGGTTCGCCGGCACCGTGTGGCGATGCGGGTAGACGGCCACAATCTCCGCCTTGGTCAAGTCGGTTGCGCTCTCCAGCGTGCGGCCGTCGTCCCACAGCGTCGTGACGTCGACCTGGAGTGCTGCGGCGGTGGCGTACTGGTGCCGGCGGTACGGCACCTTCCCCTGCGTGATCCAGCGCTCGACCGTCTTTGGGTTGACCTCGATCTCATCTGCCAGGTCCTGAACGGTCATACCACGCGCCAACAGTGCTGACCGCAAACGCTCGTTGGACATCTGCACCCCCCGGTGGGACGTCTAGGGACCTCTTGACGGTAGTGAGAACTCCCCGAGCTGTCCATGTATGGGGTGACCAACTCCCCTGACCTGCAGCAATTCTGATGGTGCGCCAAGAAGTTCCGGCGCAAAACCAAGAGGTTCCGTCGTGGTACTTGACGGACCCTCATGCGATACCTGTAAAACAGGTACTGCAACGACGACGCCCGGAGGGCCCTCGAAAGGGGCTCGAAGGAAGCGTCGGTTCCTTGAAAACTCAACAGGGTGCTTTGAGCTTGACGGGGCTTGCCCCCGTCCCCGTGACGGCCGGGTGACGACCGTCGGCCCCGGCATCCAGCCGTGAGGGCGCGGAATCAACTTCCGCCCGGGGCCACTTGGCCCGCCGCGACGTGCGGCGTTGGCCCTCATCTCCGGACGCGGCGGCACTCCCGGACAGGACAGCCCGCCGCGTTCGGTCATCCATCCGATGCAGTCAGGAGCTTCGCCATGTCCCAGCACAGGATCCCTGTTGTTCCCCGACGCACGATTCCCGTTGAGATCGTCTCGTTCGGCTACCTGCACGGTCAGCCGCCCACCGCACACCTGACCGTCGATCTGCGTCACCACCTCCGCGACCCGCACGTCTCGCCGGAACTGCGGTACATGACCGCCGACGACGCCCCCGTGCGGGCGGCGGTGCTGGGCACCCCGGGTGTCGCGGCGCTGGTGCTGGCGGCGGAGGCCGCCGTGGCGGCGTTCGCGACCGGTCCGTCCGCGACGGGCCTGACCGTCGCCCGCGCCCTCGCCGAACTGCTGGGCGACGCCGGTCACAAGGTGACTGTCCGGCACCGCGACATGGACAAGCCCGTCGTACAGCGCTGACGGCAGCTCGAACCGCCGGACCCGTACCGGTGGCACCCGTCAGAGCTTCTGAACCCCGCTTCGCGGGGCGGTCGCACTCCCGGACAGGACAGCTGACCGCCCCGCGCCTTTCCCGACGTTCAAGGAGAGACCCACCATGCGTATGCGCACCTTCGTCGCCGGCCAGGAGGCTTACGGCGACCTGGAGTTTGCGGAACTGGCCCTCGGCGTTGACCTCGATCCCTTCGACGCCCCCCTTGGTATCGACGTCGAGCTGTTCCGTGGCCCCTTGCGCCCCGTGACGTTCCCCGGGGCCGACGCCCGGTCGGACGCGGCCCGCGACATCCTCGCCGACCTGCGCGAGCAGGCGGCGGCCGGCGACGAGATCGCCGCCCTGGACGCCGCGTACGCGGAGGCCCTGACGCACACGGTTTCGTTCCCGCGTGTCGCTCGCGGCTACCGCCCCGGAACGGGGGAAGCGGCATGAAGGCCCGGATCAAGCTGCCCGCCGGTGCGAAGACTGTGCTGCCGGCCGTTGCGATGACGGCGGTGTCGATGGTCCTCACGTTGGCCGTGGTTGTGATGTGGCTCGGCCCGTCGATTCACGAGGGTGTCGCGCTGGTCGTCGGTCTCGGGATCGACGGCGGATGGCTGGCCACCCTCGCCTACGAACGCCGACTCGCAGCCCAGGGCGACCACAGCAACGTCGTGACCGGCGTCGGCTGGTGCTTCGGCCTCATCGCGGCCGGCGTCCTGGTCGCCCACGCGCTCACCACCGGCTCAGCCGGCGCGTGGCTGGCCGTAGCGTGGCTGCCCATCGCGGCAAAGGCACTGTGGCTGGTCCACGGGCTGTGGGAGCGCACCGCGCTCACCTCGACCGCGTTGGAGGAGATCCGGGGTATCCAGCAGGAGGCCCGGGACAAGGCGGCCGTGGACCGCGCCCGTCTCCGCGCCACGGCCGGCGCGGAAGCCACCCGGCTGACAGCGGTGACCGATGCCGGGGCCCGTGTCGCACGCGTCCAGGCCAAGACCGCCAAGACGCTCTCGCGGGCGTGGTCGAAGCTGGAGACGGCGCAGGCCGGTGAGGACACCGGCAGGGCGTTGGCCAGCGTGGCATCCCGGACCACGTCCGGTGCAGCGCCCCGCTGGGAACTCCCGGTCTGGGGTCCCACCGAGCCGGTTGCGGCACCCTCGATCCCCTCGATCGACCCAGCCGACGACGACTCCGCGAATGCGGAGGAATCGGCCCAGACCAAGAGGATTCGGTCTACGGCTGACCTGCCGGAATCGACCCCGGTCACGGCCACGCTGACCCGCCTGCCGGTGCCCGATCCGGTCCCGGCCAACATGGGCAAGTCGAGTCTGCTGCTCAAGCCCGTCCCTGCCCTCACCGCCCCGACCGGATCGACCCCGCCGGAGTCGACTCGATCGGGGCGACCGCTGGCAGCTGAGTCGACCCGTCCGGCGGTCCGGGCAACGTACCGGGTGCCGGAATCGGCGAAGAGCCCGCGCGTGAAGCGCACCCCGGAACAACTCCTCGATGAGGCCCGGACCCTGACGGCCAATTGGCCTCAGATCCACCTCACCGGGGAGCGGCTCCGCCGGGAACTGCACGTCTCCCCGGCCAACGCCCGCATCCTGCGTGATGCACTGCTGGCCGAACGCGCCGCCGCTGCTGGGACGGTCTCCTGATGTCCGCAGCGTGGGGCAAGTGCTACGACCCCACCGGCGCCCGCTACGGCGTCCCGACCTACCCGTGGCGGCTCGCCCCGGACGGTCTGGCCACGCGCCGGCAGTTACGGGCACAGGGTCTGCGTCCGGGAGGCCAGCCGATAGCGGCGCAGCTCATGAGGGTCAACCGCCGCCAGGGCGGGGTCAAGGTCGCTTACCTCTACCGCCTCGACCGCGCCCGCCCCGTCCGGCCGATGACGTCGCGGAAGTGGGGCGCCCTCGCCTTGGCGATGCTCGCCCGCCGCACCTGTCCGAAGTGCCGGATCACCTACAGCTACTGCATGTCGCGCACCCACGGCATCTGCGGCTTGTGCCTGGCCGCCGAAGAACAGCGCGCCGCCTGATCCCCCTGTCGTTCTCCCGTTGAAAGGACCCAGGTCATGGGCCTGTACGACCGGATCATGAGCGCCACCAACGATCCGACCAACGTTCTGAAGGTCAACTCCGCCGCCCAGGGCGCGGCGCGCCTGGCCACCCAGACCGGTCACTCCGGTCTCGCTGTGGCTGCCGCTGCCGGAGCCGCTCTCTTCGCGGCCGTCGACACCGTCATGCACGCCCCGAAGGCAACCGACGGCCCCTACGCAACCTTCAGCACCGACGACCGCCCGCGCGGGAGCTGACGGCTGCCTGCGGCCCCGGGGATCCGCACCCCGGGGCCGTGGGGAGCCGGACAGTCCGGCCCGGATCGGAGATGCAGCCGTGAGCAGCAAGCAGCCCCGCCTCACCGCTGGCGAGAAGGCCCAACTCGCCTGGTACGTCGCCCGCATGGCCAAGCGCGGACTCGCCGACGACCGCCAGTACGGCGGCCGGGTCGACCAGAGCGACCTTCAGCGCAAGTACGACCGCGTCCTTGCGCAGGCCCGCAAGCGCGAAGAGCGCGCCAACAAGGACAAGTAGCAACGCCCCGGGGGCGGCCGTCCCGGCCAAGGAAACAGGCCGCCCCCGGGCCACCCACCACCCGTGAGCAGCAGGGAGTACTCAGCATGACGGACAGCACGATGGGCCCGCACCTGCAGTCCGTGCCCGACACCGCCCCCGACGACGACGCCCCGGCAGCGCCCGTCCCGGTGGACAACCCCGCATTGCCGGACCCGAACGTGCGCATCGAGAAGCGCAAGCCGGTCCTGGCCGGATGGCTGACCAACCGGCGTGACTTCCTCGCCACTGCCCGCCACACGGGCGCGAACGTTGGCTACGCCGCGCTCTACCACGGGGTTCGGGTCCCGGTGTATGCCGGACGCCTGACCCTCATGGCGCCCAGGGGCGCGTGCCGGTTCGTCGCATCGACGAACCGGTGGGTGTGGGACCGCGAGGCCGCGCCCCTGCGGGCGTACGCGGTCAAGACCGAGGACGTTGAGGAGTACATGCGTCTGGCCCGGCTCCGCGCCGGCCGCGTCCGGCTGCGCGGCCTGGTCACCGTCGTCGCGACCGTGTTCGGTCTCGGGTTCGCCCTGTACCTGTACGTCCTGGCCCCCGAGTACCTGTACGCGTTCGCGGCCGGAGGGGTGCTGCTGCTCGGCATGGGCGGACAGCAGCCCGACGCCCCGGTGATCGGTCCCGCGGTGATGCGCACCGAGTTGCAGAAGCTCACCGGCACGATCGTCCTGCGCGGACTCGACAGCATCGGAATCCCGAAGATCAGCGCCGCCATCAAGAAGGGCGGCGACATGGACGGGATGCGGTTCACCAGCGAAATCGTCCGTGACGGGCCCGGCTACCGCGCCGACCTCGACCTTCCCTACGGCGTCACCCCGGACGACATCATGGACAAGCGCGAGGCACTCGCCTCCGGCCTGCGCCGCAAGACAGGCTGCGTCTGGCCGTCCGGCGACCCCGACGAGCACGAAGGACGTCTCGTGCTGTGGGTCGGCGACCGGCCCATGAACGAGACGACGAAGCCGGCATGGCCCCTGCTGAAGGACGGCCGAGTCGACCTGTTCAAGCCCGTCATCTTCGGCAACGACCAGCGGATGCGATGGGTCGAGGTCACCCTCATGTTCGCCGCGATCGTCATCGGCTCTGTGCCTCGCATGGGCAAGACGTTCCTGCTGCGTCTGCTGCTGCTGATCTGCGCCCTCGACCCCAGGGCCGAGCTGTACGCGTTCGACTTCAAGGGAACCGGCGACCTCGGCCCGCTGGAGCCCGTCTGCCACCGCTACCGGTCCGGTGAGGAGGACGAGGATCTCCTGTACGTCCTGCACGCCATGCGGGAGCTGAAGGAGGAACTGAGGCGCCGGGCCAAGGTGATTCGCAGCCTGCCCAAGTCCCGCTGCCCGGAATCGAAGGTCACCCCGGAACTGGCCAACGACAAGAGCCTGCGCCTGCACCCGATCGTCGTCGGCTTCGACGAGTGCCAAATCCCCTTCGAACACGAGAAGTACGGCACTGAGCTGGAGTCCATCTGCACCGACATCACCAAGCGCGGCCCGGCGCTGGGCATCATCGGCATGTTCGCCACCCAGCGGCCCGACGCCAAGAGCCTGCCGCCCGGCATCAGCGCCAACGCCATCCTGCGGTTCTGCCTCAAGGTCATGACCCACCAGGCCAACGACATGGTGTTGGGCGCCTCGATGTACAAGTCGGGTATCCGCGCGACCATGTTCAGCCGCCGTGACCTGGGTATCTGCTGGATGGCCGGCGAGGGCGACGACCCGCGCATCGTCGCGAGCGCGTTCGTGGACGCCCCGAAGGCCGAGCTGGTCGTCACCCGCGCCCGGAAGATGCGCGAGGAGTACGGCAACGTCACCGGGCACGCCATCGGCAAGGGCCCCGAGCAGACCGGCGCTGGCTCCGACATCCTCGCCGACACCCTCGACGTCATCGCTGAGGATGAGAAGGCCGTGTGGTGCGAGCGCATCGCCGTCCGACTCACCGCCGCCCACCCCGGCACCTACGCCGGCTGGCAGGGCGAGAACGTCACCGCCGCTCTCAAGCCGTGGGGCATCAAGCCGGGGCAGGTGTGGGGCACCACCGACGACGGCGAGGGCGCCAACCGGCGCGGCATCAAGCGCGCCGATGTCGTCGCCGCGATTACGCGCCGTAACGCCGATCGGGTCGCCGCCTAGCCCGAGCAGGGGTGCTAGACCTAGCAGCCGCCACCGCTAGGTCTAGCACCTCCACTAGCGCCCCGCAGGGCCGCTGAGCTGCTCACTAGCGTCTAGCGGCCCACCTGCGGAAACACCCCGAAATCGCCCTGAGAAGGGATGTGAGCCGTCGTGGCTCTCGCTAGCCTCGCTGTCCTGCTGCTCCTCGCCGGTTACACAGTGTTGTGTGCTGTCGCCCCGTTCGTCCTGTGTCGGAAGTGCTCCGGCACCGGCATACGGGAGGCCCGCCGCCGCAAGGTCAAGTTGTGCCGCCGCTGCCACGGGAAGCGCTACCGGCTCCGCATGGGACGCCGCCTGCTCAACACCGGACGCGACATCCACCGCGCCGGCACTCGACACCCCCACCGCCACCACCCCGACTCCGACAGGGAGTTCACCCCATGGCCGTGACCGTCTCGCTTGTCTTCCTCTTCGGCCTCGTCCTGTTCTTCCTCCTGCGCAATCACAGCCTCAGCGCCGGTGCCGCGTTCGTGGCTGTGATGTTCGGGTTCTTCCTCGCCTCCACCGGCGCTTCCGGGCCGATCAACCACCTGGCTATCGCCGTCGTCCACTCCATCCCCAACCCGTGACCAGCACCGGAAGGGATTCCGCATGACCCCCGAGAACACCCCCGCGACAGCCCCCACGGCTGTCGGGATGACCGAGGACGAGGCCACCGTTGAGGCCCGCCGGATCATCGCTGAGGCCTACCGGCCCGCGCCCGAGGTGCCGACCGTGCACCGCGACGACAGCCCGTTGCCCCGCTACGGCAGCACCCCGCCCGTGGCCCAGCCGGGCCGGCCGCCGATGAGTCAGGGCGCCACCGACGCCAGCGTGCTCATGCTCACCGGCGGGGCCAGCGTCTCCATGGTCGGGCTCACCGCCGCCGTGGTCATGTACGTCTCCCAGACCGCCAACCCCGTGGTGTGCGCCATCGTCTTCGGCGCCCCCACCGCCCTCGTGCTCGCGCTCGCCCGCCTCGCCAAGCGGTCCCAGCCCGCCCCGGACGTCCACCAGCACTACACCGGCCCCGTCTACCAGGACCAGCGCAACGTCCACACCACGACGCGCGGCGTGTGGGCCAAGACCACCAACCAGCAGTGACGGAGAGGCCAATGACGCGCACCTACCGCTGCACCGCCACTGTCAGCGACGGCAAGCACAACGACGGCGAAGCCGCCGGAACCGTCCGGGCCAACTCCGATGCCGAAGCCCGCACGCTCGTCGCCGACTGGGTCCGCCAAGACGGCGCCCGCAAGAACCGCACCTGGTACGCCACCCACATCGAACTCAGCTAGGAGACCCCACCGTGACCACCGCCACGGACCCCGCGCAGCTCGCCCTTGACGCTGCTCAAGCCGTCCGCGAGTTCAACCACCTCACCTTCCCCCGCCCCGACCAGACGCCAACCTTTCCGTATCCGGGCGACGCGTACGACGCCATCGGCGCCCTCAAGACGCTCGCCCAACGGCTCCCGCAGGCCATCGAGCAGATCGGAACCGCTCTGGACGTCCTGGCCACCATCGGGCACCTCGGATCAGCCGACGGTTGGGACCCGAACAGGCATGTCGCCAACGTCCAGGAATTCCTGGTCACGGCCATGGAACAGGCCAGTGGTCTCGCCCAGTGCCTGGACCTTGCCCACAGCGCCGTCAGCCCCCTCACCTACAGCGGGCCGGACGACGAGCCCGAAGAGGAGCCGTGCGGCGAGGGCATGTGCCAGTGCTCATGCGTCGGCGTCCTGCACCCCTGCGGCTGCGACTGCCCCCGATGCTCCGACTGCCGGCAGCTTCCCGAGAACTGCGACTGCGACGACTGACCAGGAAGGAGTACGAGCGGTGACATCCAACCAAGCTCGACGCCTGACCGCCCTACTGATCGACGCGCACCACAACCCGCGCGCACAGATCACCACCGGCCGCGTGATGGGCCTCTACCAGCAGCTCGGCATCGCCCCCAAGCGAGCCACCGCCCGCGGCGACCTGAAGGCACTTGCCCGGCTCGGGCTTCTGACCGAACACGGGCCCCGCCACCGGCGCTGCTATGCGCTGAGCCCGGCCCAGTCCTAGCTACGCCCGAGGGCGGCGGCACTCCCGGACAAGGACAGCCCACCGCCCTCGGTCTCCCTATCCCGACGTAGCAGAACAGGAGACCTACAGCATGACACCTGACTGCAAGGCCCGGCGTGCCGCCGACGGGAATCACCCGGACGGGAGCCTCCTGCGCACCGCCCTTGCCCTCGCGGCGGCCGGCGTGCCGCCACTGCCCCTACGGCAGGGTAAGAAGCCGTTCGGCAACTGCCCCGACTGCAAAGACAGCCGCTGCGGGGACCGGCCGAACATGAAGGCGGAGGGGCCCTGCCGTTGCCCGGCCCCGTGCCACGGGTGGGCCGCCGCCACCACCAACCCGCGCGTGCTCACCTCGCCCGCGTGGGCGGCGGCATGGCGTCGCGCCGTGGCGGTCGCCTACCACCCGGGCGGGGCCGGGGTGACCGTGGTGGACCTGGACGATGCGGCGGCGGTCGCGTGGGCCCGTGCGACCCTGCCCGCCACCCGGATCGTGCCGACGACGCGGGGTGAGCACTGGATCTACCGGGGCACCATGCGGTCGGCCAACGCAGTGCGCCCCGGTGTGGACGTCAAGTCGCTCATGCAGTACGTCCGTTGGCTTGGTTTCGGGACCGGCCGTATGACCGATCTGCCGTCGGCCGTCCGCGACCTGGTGGTCAAGGAAGAAACCACCCCCGCGCGCGGCGGGGTGGCCTCTTCTATCCCGACGCGCGCCACCTGGGACCGGACGGTGGCCACCGGGTGCCGCCACACCGAGCGCTACGTCCGCACCGGCCTGGAACGCGGCCTCGCCCTCGTACACGCCCGGACCGAATCCGGGGCTGGCTCACAGGCGTTCGGGGTTGCCCGGTTTCTCGCCGCACAGCACACCGCGTGCCCCGGACCGTGCGGACTGGACGCGATCGAGGAAGAGATCGTGACCGCCGCCGTCTTGGTGGGCGTCCCCGAGGCCTACGCCCGCCGTGCGGTCGCCAACGGCCTTGAGGCGGCTGTGGAGCGCGCGGCATGAACAAAGCATCCCGAACCCCCGCGAACGGCCCTCACGGCGCCGTACAGGGCCCGCCACGGCCGACCGTGGGCGAACCGAAGGTCGCCGCCCGCAAGGGCGTCCTTTCTGCCGTTGGCTCTGACCCGCAGACGGTCACCGTCACCGGCATCACCCCGGGTCTTCAGATCCGGTGCGAGGGCGTACCGGTCGCGGACTGGCTCTGTGCCTGCGGGCACCATGAACGCGCCCGGGGCCGTGCCGCCGTCATCAGGCTGACCGCCCGTGTCCGCGTCGGCGTCTGCCCCCACACCGCCACCGCCGAAGGGAGGGCAGCCTCATGACTCCACAGCCTGTGGACAGCCCCGACCTGTGGGCCGGACTGCCCACCCTGGAAGACCCGCCCGGCGAGGACGACGCGGCACCGGACGTGTGGGAGGACCCCATTCCCCTCACCGGCCGCCGTGAGCGTCCCCCGTTCCCCGCCCACGTCCTCCCCGCCTGGTTGGGAGAGTTCGTGGCGGCCGTCGCGCAGGAGACGCAGACCCCGGTGGACCTCGCCGGATCGATCGCCCTCGCCGTCCTCGCCACGGCAGCCGGCGGCCGGTCGGTGGTCCACGTGCGCGGCAACTGGCGTGAGCCGACCAACCTCTACACGGTGGTGGCGCTCCCGCCAGCCAACCGCAAGTCCGCCGTCTTCGCGCTGCTGACCAACCCCCTCTATGAGGCAGAGAAGCAGCTCAAGACCGCGATGAAGCCCGTGATCGTCGAAGCGGAGCTGACGGCGCGGTTGGCCAAGGAAGCGGCGGACAAAGCCGCCGCCAAGGCCGCGTCCGCCGACGGCGACAAACGCGATGAGATGGTGGCCACCGCCGTCGGCCTCGCACAGACCGCCGATACGCTCACCGTCCCCGCCGAACCGGTCCTGTTGGCGGACGACTCGACACCCGAGACGGTCACCTCGCTCATGGCGGAACAGGGCGGACGGCTGTCGGTGATGAGCGCGGAGGGCGGCATCTTCGACATCATCGCCGGCCGCTACTCCGGCGCCCCCAACATGGAAGTCTTCCTCAAGGGGCATGCCGGGGACCGGCTGCGGGTGAACCGGCAGACCCGCCGCGAGTACATCGACGCCCCCGCGCTGACCATCGGCCTCGCCGTACAGCCGGACGTGTTGCGGGACATCGGGAAGGTGAAGGGGTTCGAGGGACGCGGACTGCTGGCTCGCTTCCTGTACTCCCTGCCGGTGTCCACGGTCGGTGAACGCGAGATCATCACCGACCCGGTCCCCGAGCAGACGGCCGCCACCTACACCGCCCGGGTCATCGACCTCGCCCTGTCCCTGGCGGAGTGGACCGACCCGGCCGTCATCCAGCTCACCCCGGAAGCGGACGCGGCACTGATCGCCTATCAGAAGCGCATCGAACCGCAGCTCAAGGCACGCGGTGGCAAGCTGGGCCACATCTCCAACTGGGCCGGAAAGCTCGCCGGTGCCACCGCCCGCATGGCTGCGCTGCTGCACCTCGCCGAACACGGCGGCAACGGCTACGCCCACCCCGTCACCGAGGACACCATGAACGCGGCGATCGAGCTGGGGGACTACTACACCGCCCACGCCCTCGCCGTGTTCGACGCCATGGGCGCCGACCCGGTCCTGTCCCGCGCCCGCAGCGTCCTGGAAGCGCTGAGGGACAACGCATGGGAGGACGTCAGCCGGCGGGACGTCTTCAGCGTGCTGTCCCGCAGCGAGGTTCCCACCGTCGCCGACCTGGAACCCGCCCTCGCACTGTTGGAAGACCACGGATACCTGCGGTCCTACCAACCCGAGCGCACCGGGAAGCGCGGACGCCCACCGGCGCCCCGCCTCACCGCCCACCCGTCCCTGCGCCACGGCGGCCGGTGACCCCCGCCAGCACACACAACCCCCCTCGCACAAACCGCGAAATCGCAGAAAACCCCGGACACCCCCGCTGACCTGCGATGGGACCACTGGCCCCACCCCAGCCGGGGTCCCGTCGCACAATGCCGCGATATTCCGCAAAAACCGAGCACCCCCGGTGCGCCGTGACCGGACGACGGCCGCCCCTGATTTTTGCGGAATATCGCGGGTTTCTGCGGAGCACCGCCCACCACCGCCCGGACACCGCAACACCGCAGGTCAACGGCCCTACTCGGGTTTTCTGCGGATATTGCGGTTTGTGCGGCGGCACTTGCCCATGAACTCAGCCCCACAGGAGTGAGCCGTGGACGAACACGACACCCCCGCCATCCCCGCCGACGATGACCCGACCCTCGTTTTCCTCAAGGTCGAGGAGGCCGCCCGCCGACTCCGCATCGGCCGGACCACATGCTTCGCGCTCATCCGCACCGGCGAACTGGAGTCCGTCATGGTCGGCGGACTCCGCAGGGTCCCGGTCGACGCGCCGGCCGCGTACGCGACCCGTCTCCGCACCGCCCAACGCTCCGCTTGACGACGCCCGGGGCGGCGGCACTCCCGGACAGGACAGCCCGCGGTCCCGGTCCCCATCCCGACACCAAGAAACAGGAGCCTGCCTGTGGCAGAGGAAAAGAAGAAGCGCACCCGACAGCCCAACGGCCGTAGTTCGATCTACTTCGGCAAGGACGGCAAATGGCACGGCCGCGTCACCGTCGGCGTCCGCGACGACGGCACGCCGGACCGCCGCCATGTCGAACGCAAGACCAAGACCGAAGTGGCGGACGCTGTCCGAGAGCTGGAGAAACAGCGCGACACCAAGACCGTGAAGAAGCCCGGCAAGGCGTGGACGGTCAAGGCGTGGCTGACGCACTGGGTTGAGAACGTCGCACCCCTCGCGGTCAACGACAACACGATGGTTGGGTACGGCGTTGCGGTCCGGAAGCACCTCATCCCCGGCTTGGGCGCCCACCGTCTCGACAGGCTCAAGCCCGAGCACATCGAGGCCTTCTACGCCAAGATGCAGGCCAGCGGCAGCAAGCCCGCGACCGCTCACCAGGTGCATCGAACCTTCCGCACCGCCTTGAATGAGGCCGTACGGCGGGGCCATCTCGGCAAGAACCCCGTTCAGTTGGCCAAGGCCCCGAAGACGGGGGAGTACGAGGTGGAGCCCTACAGCGTCCAAGAGGTACAACGATTGCTGAAGGCCGCTGACCAGCATCGCAACTCCGCACGGTGGGCCGTCGCCCTCGCCCTTGGACTGCGTCAAGGGGAGGTGCTGGGGCTGACGTGGGAGGACGTGGACCTTGAGGGTGGGTTCCTCGTTGTCCGGCGGAGTCGCCACCGGCCGCAGTACGCCCACGGGTGCGCGGAGCCCTGCGGACGTAAGGCCGCCGGGTACTGCCCGCAGAGGCGACGAACCAACCCGGAGTTGTCCACCACCAAGTCGCGTGCCGGCCGTCGTGCGGTCGGTCTCCCCGAACAGCTCGTTGACCTACTCCGTGCGCACCTCAAGGCGCAGGAAGCGGAGCGAACGGCGGCCGGGAAGCTCTGGGAGGAGAACGGCTTGGTCTTCCCGGATGAGCATGGCCGTAGCCCATCCCACCGCCGAGACTGGACCGAGTGGAAGGATCTTCTGGCAGAGGCGAAGGTACGGGACGGGCGTCTGCACGACGCGCGCCACACGGCTGCAACTGTGCTGCTCATCCTGGGCGTGCCGGAGCGGGCTGTCATGGGGCTCATGGGGTGGTCGACCACGGCCATGGCCGCTCGCTATCAGCACATGGTTGACGCGGTGCGGACTGACATTGCCAGGCAGGTGGACGGGCTGATTTGGAAGTCGTCCGGAGACGGAGTTGGCCCGGACGACGATGACGGCCTCGCGGGGGTCCTCGTGCCGGTCCGCTGAAATGGCAGGGGCAGGCTTTCGAGCCTGCCCTCGCTAGTTCACGGCCTTACCACCCAAGAGACCGACCATGGCACCGAAGCCGAGGTTCGCGAGCGTGGAACAGGTGTCCATCGCAGACTTCGCAGCCTCCGTGGGCTTCTCCACGAAGATTCCTATGTACAGGCTGGCTGCGAGAGTGAGCACAGTTATCAGCGTCACGCTGAGGAAGACCAACTTGAAATGGGCGGTCACCGTGGTGACGGCTGCGGTGTCGGTAGCAGTAGCCGCTGTTGGCGTTTGAGTCGTGTCGATGCTTGTGCCCGGGTTGGCCATGCCTTCACTCATCAGACTCGGCCCCCGCGGCGCGCTGAACACTCTCACCTGACGACGCCGGGGTGTCCTCTACTGTCGGGGGTTTTCGTGCAGCCTCACGCCACGCCTTGAGGAGTGCCTCCGCCTCTACCGCGCTGAGGTTCGCTGGCCCTCTGATCTCGATGACTCGCCTTCCGTCAGGCTCTTTCACGAGCAGAGACGTCTCTCTGGGCCTTCGGAAAATGGTGCGCAGGATGCTGCGTAGCTTCTCGCTGACCAACAGGGCTGCGGCGGACACCCCGAACGCTCCCAAGAGTGAGACCCACTCCGGATCCATCCCCACCCTCCCCGGTGACGTCGTGCTGTTGTGCGTCGGCAGCGCCGGAGTGTCGATTGTGCTACCCCGCGCCCCTCCTGGGGGAGCGTTTCGCATGCTTCACGGTGAAGGAGGGGCGGAGGCATCCGTAACTGAGACGGGAACTGAGACGGACGATCGAAAGGGCGGCACCCTGAAAGGAGTGCCGCCCGTTCGTTTTGCCTGGTCAAGCCGCCAGAGGCCGTGGCGGGAATCGAACCCACGTAACTCGCTTTGCAGGCGAGCCCCTAAACCACTCGGGCACACGGCCGTGTTCGTGGAAACGAAGCTATGGGGAGGGTGCGGGGCGGCTCAAGGGGACGTGCGGGGCTGCAATGGGACTGCCATACGGCGTTCATGAAAGGGAGGAGAGGGGGTTTCTGGGGGCGTCGGGGTTGTGGTGGTGATCGTGGGGTGGTCGCGGGGGCTGTGACGTGGGTCCCACCCGTGGGTCACCCGGGCTCGTCCGGGCGTGGACGGTGGGGTGGCGCCGGTAGGGTGGCCCGGTTGTCATACGTAGCCGAGCACCCTGAGCCCCACAAGACGAGCCCCATCCCTATGGAGACCGTGACTACCACCACCGCTTCCTCCGCGCACTCGCACCACCTCTCGCCCGCCTTTCCCGGCCGGGCCCCCTGGGGTACCGCCAGTAAGCTGCGTGCCTGGCAGCAGGGGGCGATGGAGAAGTACGTCCAGGAGCAGCCGCGTGACTTCCTGGCCGTCGCCACGCCCGGTGCCGGCAAGACCACCTTCGCCCTGACGCTCGCCTCCTGGCTGCTGCACCACCACGTCGTGCAGCAGGTGACCGTGGTCGCACCGACCGAGCACCTGAAGAAGCAGTGGGCGGAGGCGGCGGCCCGGATCGGGATCAAGCTCGACCCCGAGTACAGCGCGGGGCCGCTCGGCAGGGAGTACGACGGGGTCGCCGTCACCTACGCCGGTGTCGGCGTGCGGCCCATGCTCCACCGGAATCGGGTGGAGCAGCGCAAGACCCTGGTCATCCTCGATGAGATCCATCACGCCGGTGACTCCAAGTCCTGGGGCGAGGCCTGTCTGGAGGCGTTCGAGCCCGCCACGCGCCGGCTCGCGCTCACCGGTACGCCGTTCCGGTCCGACACCAACCCCATCCCCTTCGTGACGTACGAGGAGGACAACGCCGGGATCCGGCGGTCCGCCGCCGACTACACGTACGGCTATGGGTCCGCCCTGTCGGACGGGGTCGTCCGGCCGGTCATCTTCCTCTCCTACAGCGGCAACATGCGCTGGCGTACCAAGGCCGGTGACGAGGTCGCCGCCCGGCTCGGCGAGCCGATGACCAAGGACGCGGTCAGCCAGGCCTGGCGTACGGCGCTCGACCCGCGCGGCGACTGGATGCCGAGCGTGCTGCGCGCCGCCGACCAGCGGCTGACCGAGGTCCGCAAGGCCATACCGGACGCCGGTGCCCTCGTCATCGCCTCCGATCAGGACTCCGCCCGCGCCTACGCCAAGCTGATCCGCGAGATCACCGGTACGAAGGCCACGCTCGTGCTGTCCGACGACGCCGGCGCCTCGAAGAGGATCGACGAGTTCAGCGACAGCAACGACCGGTGGATGGTCGCCGTGCGGATGGTGTCCGAGGGCGTCGACGTGCCGCGGCTCGCGGTGGGGGTGTATGCCACCACCATTTCGACCCCGCTGTTCTTCGCTCAGGCCGTCGGGCGTTTCGTACGGTCCCGGCGGCGCGGCGAGACCGCGTCCGTCTTCCTGCCGACCGTCCCTGACCTGCTGACCTTCGCCAACGAGATGGAGAAGGAACGGGACCACGCCCTCGACAAGCCGAAGAAGGAGGGCGAGGAGGACCCGTACGCCGAATCCGAGAAGGAGATGGAGGAGGCGAACAAGCAGCAGGACGAGGACACCGGCGAGCAGGACATGCTGCCGTTCGAGGCGCTGGAGTCCGACGCCGTCTTCGACCGGGTGCTCTATGACGGCGCCGAGTTCGGCATGCAGGCCCACCCCGGGAGCGAGGAGGAGCAGGACTACCTCGGGATTCCCGGGCTGCTGGAGCCCGATCAGGTGCAGATGCTGCTGCAGAAGCGGCAGGCCCGGCAGATCGCGCACAGCCGTAAGAAACCGGACGCCGAGGCCGACCTGCTGGAGCTGCCCGCCGAGCGGCGGCCGGTGGTCAGCCACAAGGAGATGATGGAGCTGCGCAAGCAGCTCAACACGATGGTCAGCGCGTATGTCCACCAGAGCGGCAAGCCGCACGGGGTGATCCACACCGAGCTGCGGCGGGTGTGCGGGGGCCCGCCGAGTGCGGAGGCCACGGCGGGGCAGCTGCGGCAGCGGATCGCCAAGGTGCAGGAGTGGGCCACGCGGATGAGGTAAGCCGGCGTGCAGGTTCCTGGGGCATGTGCGTACCCGGACGAATCGCAGCAGGCCGGATCTGGTCTTGCCCGGATTCTGGACTGAGACTTCCGCTGAGCGAACCTGCTTCGCTACTGTCCCGCTACGCACACGCCCCGTGGCAGCGCCGCCGCGGAGCGCAGCCGTGAAGCGACTTGGCCCGGAGCCGCCGGACCGTACTGCCGATCGGCGGCCTCTGAAGCGCGTCGCCGACGGGACTCGGTGACGCATTCGCCGCTCAGGGGGTCGCCGACCTCACCACCGAAGGAGTGGGCGTCGTGACCGCGGAGACCTCTCAGACGCTCGACCGGGGACTGCGTGTCCTCAAGCTGCTGGCCGACACCGACCACGGGCTGACCGTCACCGAGCTGTCCACGAAGCTGGGCGTGAACCGTACCGTGGTGTACCGGTTGCTCGCCACATTGGAGCAACACGCGCTCGTACGGCGCGACTTGGGCGGACGAGCCCGGGTCGGGCTCGGGGTGCTGGGGCTCGGGCGGCAGGTGCATCCGCTGGTACGGGAGGCCGCGTTGCCGGCGTTGCGGTCGCTCGCCGAGGACATAGGGGCGACGGCACATCTGACGTTGGTGGACGGGACGGAGGCGCTGGCCGTCGCCGTGGTCGAGCCGACGTGGACCGACTATCACGTGGCGTACCGGGCCGGATTCCGGCATCCGTTGGACCGGGGGGCCGCGGGCCGGGCGATCCTGGCCGCTCGGCAGTCGCCGGCCGAGGGGCCGGGGTACACCCTCACGCACGGGGAGCTGGAGGCCGGGGCGAGCGGGGCGGCGGCGCCGTTGGTCGGGGTCACGGGCGTCGAGGGCAGTGTGGGTGTGGTGATGCTGGCGGACTCCGTACCGGAGCGGGTGGGGCCGAGGGTGGTGGAAGCGGCCCGCGAGGTCGCCGAGGCCCTGCGCTGACGGGTCGCCCCGCGCTGTGCCGACCGGGTGGGGAGCGCTTACCGGCGCCGGCAGCGGCACTACGAAGCCGACGGTACTGCGCGAAGCCGAGAACTTGGGGCAGCGACCAGCCCCCACGCACCCGCACTCGGCAACGCTCCCCGCCGCCCCCTTGCCCATTAGGCCAAGAGTCAACCCCCAGCTTTGGCCGATCGGCTCACCCGACCCCGCCCGTACCTCCGCATCATCAGGGGCCAAACAGCCCCAAGGCGGAGGGAACAGCGCGGTGGAAGCTACAAGACGTCGGCTCACCCGGCGGCAAACCGTGGACACGCTGGTCGGCGAAGCGGGCGGCAGCCCGCTCAGGCGGACCATGGGTGTGGCCCAGCTCACCTTGCTCAGCGTAGGTGCGACGCTCGGCACCGGAATCTTCGTGGTGCTCGGCCAGGCCGTGCCGGAGGCGGGCCCCGCCGTCGTCGTCTCCTTCGTGCTGGCCGGCGTCACCGCCCTGTTCTCGGCGCTGTCGTACGCCGAGCTGGCCGGCATGATCCCCGGCTCGGGATCCTCGTACAGCTATGCCTACGCCACCCTCGGCGAGCTGGTCGCCTGGGTGTGCGGGTGGTGTCTGATCCTGGAGTACGGGGTGTCCGTGGCCGCCGTCGCCGTGGGCTGGGGGCAGTACGTCAATGAGCTGCTCGACCTCACCTTCGGAGTCACCCTCCCCGACTCGCTCAGTGCCCCGCCCGGGGCCGGGGGGACCCTGAACATCCCCGCCGCCCTCATCGTCGTACTCGCCATGGTCGTCCTGCTGCGCGGGGCCAGGGAGAGCGCCGTCGCCAACACGATCATGGTCGGCGTCAAGATCGCGGCCCTCGTCCTCTTCTGCGCCGTCGCCTTCACCGCCTTCCGGGCCGGGAACTTCCACCCGCTCTTCCCGCTCGGCGCCGCCGGCATGAGCGCCGGAGCGGCCTCCCTCTTCTTCTCCTACATCGGCTTCGACGCCGCCTCCACCGCGGGGGAGGAGGCCCGGAATCCGCAGCGAGACCTGCCCCGCGCCATCATCCTGTCCCTCGTCCTCGTCACCGCGCTGTACGTCCTCGTCGCGGTCGCCGCGCTCGGCGCCATGCCGTGGAAGCAGTTCGCGGGCACCGAGGCCACGCTCAGCGAGGTGCTCGTGCGGTCCGTCGGGGGCGGGAGCCTGTGGCCGATCCTGCTGTCCGTCGGCGCGGTCGTCGCCACCACCAGCGTGGTGCTCACCGTGCAGTACGGGCAGATCCGCATCCTCTTCGCGATGGCCCGGGACGGGCTCGTCCCGCCGCTGTTCGCCAAGGTGCATCCCCGTACCGGTGTACCCCGCGCCAACACCGTGATCGTGTCCGGCTTCATCGCGGTCCTCGCCGCTCTCGTGCCGCTCGGCAGCCTCGCCGACGCCACCAGCATCGGCACGCTGTTCGCGTTCATGCTGGTCAACCTGGCGGTCGTACTGCTGCGCCGGCGCAGCCCCGGCACCTCGCGCTCCTTCCGGGTGCCGTTCTCGCCCGTCACACCCCTCCTCGGCGTCGGCTTCTGCGTCTACATGCTGGGCAGCCTGGGTGCCGACACCTGGATCGCGTTCGGCGCGTGGCTGGCGGCCGGGCTCGTCGTCTACGGCCTCTACGGCATCCGGCACTCCAAGCTCAACGGGCCCGACGGGCTCGACAGCCGCCGGGAAGACCCCGCACCCCAGGAAGACTCCGCACTCCAGGAAGACCCCGCATGACCGCCCCCGGCATCCCCGCACTCGACCTCACCGCCGACGTCGTCACCCTCACCCGCGCCCTCGTCGACCTGCCCTCCGAGAGCGGGCGGGAGGACGTCATCGCGGACGCCGTCGACACCGCCCTGCGCGGCCTGCCCCACCTCAGCGTCGCGCGGGTCGGCAACTCCGTCGTCGCCCGCACCGGGCTGGGCCGCGCCGAACGCGCCCTGATCGCCGGGCACTTGGACACCGTCCCGGCCGCCGGGAACCTGCCGTCGCGGCTCGCCGACGGCCGTGTGCACGGGCTCGGCGCCTGCGACATGAAGGGCGGGGTCGCCGTGGCGCTGCGGCTGGCCGCGACCGTGCCCGCGCCCGTCCGCGACCTCACGTACGTCTTCTACGAGTGCGAGGAGGTGGAAGGGGACAGGAACGGGCTCGCCCGCATCGGGGCCGAGCGGCCCGACCTGCTCGCGGACGCCGGACTCGCCGTCCTCATGGAACCCTCCGACGCCGGTGTGGAGGCCGGCTGTCAGGGCATCCTCACCGCCGACATCGTGGTCGAGGGCACCCGCGCCCACACCGCCCGCGCCTGGCAGGGCGTCAACGCCGCCCACAAGGCCGGTGAGGTTCTGCGGCGGCTCGACGCGCACCGGGCGGAGCGCGTCGTGGTCGACGGGCTGGAGTACCGGGAGGGGCTCAGCGCCGTCGCCGTACGGGCCGGGGTCGCCGGGAACGTCGTACCCGACGCGTGTGTCGTCACCGTCAACTGCCGCTTCGCACCCAGTCGTTCACCCGAGGAGGCGGAGGCGTACGTACGCGCCCTCTTCCCGGAGTACGAGGTCCGCGTCACGGAAGTCGTCGCCGGGGCGCCGCCCCACCTCGACCGGGTCGGCGGGCTCGTCGCGGCGCTCGGGGCCGAGCCGCGGCCCAAGCTCGGCTGGACGGACGTCGCCCGGTTCGCGGCGCTGGGCGTGCCCGCGCTCAACTACGGCCCCGGGGACCCGTCCCTCGCCCACACGGCGGGGGAGTACGTCCCGGTCGCGCACCTGGAGCGGTGTGAGGCCGGGCTCAGGGCGTGGCTGAGCTGAGGCCGGCCAGCGCCCGCAACTGCAGCCACAGCACCAGCCGTTCGTCGGGGTCGTCCAGATCGACCCCGGCGTGCTGCTGGAGCTGTCTGAGCCGGTAGCGGCAGGTGTTGGGGTGCACGGCGAGGAGTTTCGCCGCGCCCGCCATGTCGCAGCCCGCGTCGAACCAGGAGACGAGGGTGCGCGCGTACTCCGTGCCGTGCCCGGCGTCGTACGCGAGCACCCGCCGCCAGGCGCCCGCGCTCAACTCCCGCCGCTCGCCCATCACTTCGGACAGGCGCAGCAGGGTGACGCGCGCCCTCACCTCGTCCACCGTGGCCACCGGCAGTTCCGCGTCCAGCACCCGCAGCACCAGGTCCGCGTCCGCCCGTGAGTCCGCGAGCCCCGCCGCGTCCGGCACGACCTCGCCGAGCGCCGCCCGCACCGGCACCCGCAACGCCTGCCCGGCCCGCGCCACGATGTCCTCGGCGAGCGTGCGATGCCGTTCTCCGGGGCCGGGCAGCACCGCGTACACCACCCCGTCCACCAGCACGCCCGCGTGCCGCCCGTAGCGGGCCTCGCACTGCAGCCGTACGACGTCCAGCAGACGCAGCGCCGTGCGCTCGGTGTCCGGGACGCCGGCTGCGGAGTCCAGCACGAAGGCCGCCACCCGGGCGGGACCGGCAACCCCCAGCCGCTCGGCGGCCGTTGCCGCGTCCGCCGCCGTGCCGTCCAGCAGACGGCGCAGCAGTTCGCCACCCTGGTGCCGGGCCAGCTCCTGGGCCGCACGGGCCCGCAGCAGGAGCAGGGCGGCCGTGGAGGCCCCCTGGGCGAGGGTGTCCTCGGCGTCCGGGGCGAGTGAGCCGCCGTCGATCACCCAGACCGAGCCGAGCGTCTCCCCGCCGGCCCGTACCGGCATCGCGAGGCGGGGCAGGTCGCCGGCGGACAGCGCGGGCAGCCCGATCGGGCGGACGGCGGCGAACAGCCGCCGGTACTGCTCGGTGTTCTCCGCGCTGGCCGGCACCTGCCGGCCGAGGATGCCCTGCCGGCGGTCCTCGTCCACCGGCTGCCCGTGGACGGTCGAGTAGGCGAGGATCCGCTGCCGGGGGTCCTCGATGGCGGTGGCCCCGCCGGTCGCCGTCGCGATCGCGTCGGCCAGCGCGAACAGGTCGCCGAGCCCGCTGTCGGGGGCCGCTCCGGTGGGCCGGGCGGCGATGGCCGAGGCCAGCAGCAGGTGCACATGGTGCCAGGCGGCGTCCTCGGCGACGGACAGCAGCGCCACG
>NZ_CM002285.1:6072998-6085649 GCF_000497445.1 Streptomyces roseochromogenus subsp. oscitans DS 12.976
CCCGGTCAGCCCGGCCTCGGCCGCCGCCCGCAGCAGCGGCCCGGCCCGGTCCGCCGGCACGCCGACCGCCAGCAGCAGCGCGCCGGGCAGCCGGGGAAGCGGGGTGTGACCGTCGTACAGCACCGCCTCCGTGACCGGTACGGCCTGTCCGGCGGGGGCCGTGTGCAGGCGCAGGGCGGGGCCGCCGACGATGTCCAGGAGGTCACCGAGAGTGCAGGCGTCCATGAAGGTCCCCCCAGCAGACTGTTGGCGGATGGTGAAACGAACCTACGCATGCCTTGGCCGCTCGCACAACACACCCGGGCCCGGCTCCTTCGAGACTCGTGCCATGACAGCAGGAGTCACCATCCGTACCGTCCACGACGTCGCCTCCCTCGCGGCCGTGGCCGACCACTTCAGCGACGTCTGGCAGACGCCCCGCACCGCCCCGCCCTATCCGGCCGAGGTCCTGCACAGCCTGGTGCACTCCGGCGGCGCGGTCCACGCGGCGTACGACGGACAGCGGCTCGCCGGGGCGTCCGTCGCCGTGCTCGGCGCCGGCAACGGCACGTACTCGCTGGTCGCCGCCGCCGAGCGAGGGCTCGGGCACGCCGTGAAGCTGGCCCAGCGGGACTGGGCCGTCGCCCTGGGCGCCCGCACCATGCGCTGGACCTTCGACCCGCTGGTCGGCCGCAACGCCCGCTTCAACCTGGTCAAGCTGGGCGCCACCGGCACCGAGTACCTGGTCGACTTCTACGGCTCCATGACCGACGGCGTGAACGACGGCGACGAGAGCGACCGGCTGACGGTGACGTGGGAGCTGGGCGCGCCGACGGCGTCGTACGACGTCGCACCCCCCGGAATCGAACCCCGTGGGCCGGTCACCGTCACCGCCCCCGACGGCGGTCCCCTCGCCCGCCGCGACGAGCGGCACATCTGGTGCCGGGTGCCGGAGGACATCGTCAAGCTGCGTGCCGCCGACCCGGCGCTGGCGCTGCGCTGGCGGCACGCGGTGCGCGAGGTGCTGCTGACGGCGTTCGCGGAGGGGTTCCGGGCCACCGGGATGTCCCGTGACGGCTGGTACACGCTCACCCTTGGGGAGGCCGGGGCATGAAGCTGGAGCGCGTCGAGATCGTGCACGTGGCGATCCCGCTGGTCACCCCGTTCCGTACGTCCTTCGGGACGATGACGACGAAGGACACCTTCCTCCTCCATGTCGTCACGGACGTGGCCGAGGGCTGGTCGGAGTTCGCCGCCGACCCCGAGCCGCTGTACTGCTCGGAGTTCGTCGCCGGCGCCGAGATCGTGCTGCGCGACTTCCTGATCCCGCGCATGGCCGCCCTCCCGCACCTCACCACGGCCGCGCTCGCGCCGGCCCTGGCGAAGATCAAGGGCCACGAGCTGGCGAAGGCGGCCCTGGAGACGGCTCTGCTGGACGCCGAGCTGCGGTCGTACGGCATGCCGCTCGCGACGTATCTGGGCGCTGTACGGGACCGGGTGCCGGCCGGGGTGTCGGTCGGCATCAAGAACTCGGTCCCGGAGCTGCTGGACGACGTCGAGCGCTATCTCGCCCAGGGCTATGTCCGGATCAAGCTGAAGATCGAACCGGGCTGGGACGTGGAGCCGGTGCGGGCGGTCCGGGAGCGTTTCGGCGCGTCGCTGCCGCTCCAGGTCGACGCCAACACCGCCTACACCCTCGCGGACGCCGAGCAGCTGCGGCGGCTGGACGAGTTCGGGCTGCTGCTGATCGAGGAGCCGCTGGAGGAGAACAACCTGCACGCCCACGCCCGGCTCCAGCAGCGGCTGCGGACGCCGGTCTGCCTGGACGAGTCCCTGCACCACGCGCGCGACACCGCCGCCGCGATCGCGCTGGACGCCTGCCGGGTGGTGAACGTCAAACCCGCCCGGGTCGGCGGCTATCTGGAGGCCCGCCGGGTCCACGACGTGGCGCACGCGCACGGCGTCCCGGTGTGGTGCGGCGGCATGCTGGAGACGGGCATCGGCCGGGCCCCCAATCTGGCCCTGGCGGCCCTGCCCGGCTGCACCCTCCCGGGGGACACCTCCGCCTCCGCCCGCTATTTCGCCGAGGACATCACCGAGCCGTTCGTCCTGGTGGACGGCCACCTGCCGGTTCCGGCCGGCCCCGGAATCGGCATCGCGCCCCTGCCGGACGCGCTGCGCCGGTTCACCCGGGAGCGACGGGACCTGTACGCGGCATAAGGCACGGGCAGTGGTCACGTTAGATTGATGTCGTGCTCTCTCGTCTCACGCGTTCCCAGGCCGTAGCCGTCTGTGCGCTGCCCGTCGTGGCCCTGCTGGCCACGGCGGCGTTCGCGCCGCTGCCGTTCGCTGTGGCCCAGCCCGGGATGACGGCGGACGTGCTCGGCGCGAACAAGGGCACCCAGGTGATCACCGTCTCCGGCGCGACCGCCCGCAGGACCAGCGGTCAGCTGCGGATGGTCACGATCGTGGCGACCGGTCCGGACACCAAGGTGACCTTCGGTGATGTGTTCCACGACTGGTTCCGCACCGACCGGGCCGTCATGCCGCACGACGCCGTCTATCCCAGCGGCAACACCGTCAAGGAGATCGAGCAGCACAACGTGGCGCAGATGCGGCAGTCCCAGGACGCCGCGACCCAGGCGGCGCTGAAGTACCTCGGGCTGAGCGCCGACAAGGTCAAGGTCACGCTGAAGCTCGCCGACGTGGGCGGGCCGAGTGCGGGTCTGCTGTTCACCCTGGGGATCATCGACAAGCTGCACGGCGACGGCAGCGGCGGCGACCTCACCGGTGGCCGTGTCATCGCCGGTACGGGCACCATCGACGCGGACGGCAAGGTCGGCGCGGTCGGCGGTGTGGCCCTGAAGACGCAGGCCGCCCGCCGGGACGGGGCGACCGTCTTCCTGGTGCCGCAGGCCGAGTGCGCCGACGCCAAGGCGGACCTCCCGAAGAACCTCCGCCTGATCCCGGTCACCACCCTGAAGGGCGCGGTGAACTCCCTGGTGGCCCTGGAGAAGGGCAGGGGCTCGATCCCGAGCTGCTGAGCACCCACGGCCGGTTCCCTACTTCACGAACCCCTGCTGCTTCATCCAGTCCAGGGCCACCTGGTGCGGATCCTGGCCGGCCACGTCCACCTCGGCGTTCAGTGTCCGTGCCACCGTGTTGTCCAGCTTCTTCGTGATGGGCTCGATGACGCTCGCGATGGCCGGCCACTTCTGCAGGACCTTGGTGTTGATCACGGGAGCGGCGTTGTAGTCGGGGAAGAACTTCCTGTCGTCCTCCATCACCGCCAGGTTCATCGACCTGATGCGCCCGTCGGTGGTGAACACCTCCCCGTAGGTGCACCTCCCCTTGGCGACCTGTGTGTAGATGATCCCGGTGTCCATCTGCGTGACGTTCTTCGCGGGCACGCTCATCCCGTACGCCTTCTCCAGACCGGGCAGCCCGTCGGCCCGGTTGGCGAACTCGCCCTCCACGCACAGGGTGACGGCGCCCGGGTCCTTCTTGGCCAGCGCGGCCACCTGCGAGAGGGTCCGGGTGCCGTACTTCTTGAAGGTGGCCTGGTTCATGGCCAGCGCGTAGGTGTTGTTCAGCTGGGCCCGCGGCAGCCAGGTCAGGCCGTTCCCCAGGTCGGCGTTCCGCACCGCCTGCCACTGCTGCTCCGGGTCGGGGATCGGGTGGCTGTTGCCCTGGTACGTGATCCAGGCGGTGCCCGTGTACTCGTACATGGCGTCCGCTGCCCCGCTCTTCACCGCCTCCCGTGCGCCGATCGACCCCTGGATGCCGGTGCGGTCCAGCACGTCCGCGCCGGCCGCCTGGAAGGCGATCCCCATGATCGCGCCGAGGATCAGCTGCTCGGTGAACTCCTTGGCCGTGACGGTGAGATGGGCTCCCTTCAGCGGCTCGCCCGCTCCGACCGAGCCGGGCCTGACGGCGTCGGCCATGGGGGAGCCGCTGGTCAGCCCGCAGCCGGACACCAGCACCCCAGCCACCAGCAGGCATGCGCCGCGTCTCATGTGCGCACCTCCAGGCCGCGCGGTCGCAGCAGCACCTCCGCCAGCGAGGCGAGCCAGTCCACCAGCAGGGCCAGCGCCACGGTGAGGACCGAGCCGAGCACCAGCACCGGCATGCGCTGCGTGGTGATGCCGGTGGTGATCAGCACACCCAGGCCGCCGCCTCCGCCGAAGGTCGCCAGGGTCGCCGTACCGACGTTGAGGACGAGGGCGGTTCTGACGCCTGCGAGGATCAGCGGGACCGCGAGCGGGAGTTCGACCTTGGCGAGCACACCGAGCGGGGACATGCCGATGCCGCGGGCCGCCTCCAGCAGGGTCGGGTCGTTGGCCTTGAGACCCGCGATGGTGTTGGACAGGACCGGCAGGATCGCGTAGATGATGATGCCGATCAGGGCCGCCCTGACGCCGACGCCGAGCCAGATGACCAGCAGGGCCAGCAGGCCGATCGCCGGGGTCGCCTGGCCCGTGTTGGCGAAGGCCATCGCCACCGGGGCGGCGCCGCTGAAGGCCCGCCGGGTGAGCACGACGCCCAGCGGGATCGCGATGATCAGCACGAAGAACGTGGAGATCACCGTCAGCTCCACATGCTGCCAGAGCGCCTTGGAGACCTGCCCGCCCGACAACGCGTTGCGCGAGATCGTGTCCAGGTGCGCCTGCCGGAACCACAGCCAGGTCGCCAGGAGTACGGCCGCCAGGAAGGCGGGCAGGACCGTCAGCCGCGGCCAGGACAGGCGCCGGGCGGGCGGGCGCGGGGCCGACGGCGGGGCCTCCTGCTCCGCCTCGCCCTCGTCACGGAAGGCCAGCCCCTTGACCTCGTGCTCGCCCTCGGGCCGCTGCCGCCGCTCGGTGCTCACGCCTTCGTCACCCCTCCGGAGCCCTCCTGCTCGAAGTGCGTCTGCTGGGCGCGCGCCTCCTCCAGTTCGTGCTGCGCCTCCATCGCCTCGAAACGGTCGGCTTCCAGCAGCTCGTGCACGGAGTTCATCAGGGTCTCCATGTCGACCACGCCGATGTACTCGCCGCGCCGCCCGGTCACCGCGACGCGGCCCGCGTTGTCCGTCAGCACGGCCTCCAGCGCGTCCCTGAGGGTCGCGTCCCGGGTCACCGTGTCGTGCACCAGCGTGCCCGCGCGGGCCAGCGAGCCCCGGGCCCGCATCAGGTCGCCGCGGCGCAGCCACTTGTAGGGGCGGCGGCGCTTGTCGAGGAGCAGGATCTCGTTCGTGCCGCTGGCCCGGATCACGGTGAAGATCTCCTGGAGCGGGGTCTCCACGGTCACCGTCGGGTACTCCCGCATCTCCACGTCCCGCACCCGGGTCAGGTTCAGCCGCTTCAGGGCCGCGCCCGCGCCGACGAAACCGGAGACGAAGTCGTCGGCCGGGTTGGTGAGGATCGCCTCCGGGGTGTCGAACTGGGCGATGTGCGAGCGTTCGCGCAGGACGGCGATCCGGTCGCCCAACTTGATCGCCTCGTCGAAGTCGTGGGTGACGAACACGATCGTCTTGTGCAGTTCGTGCTGGAGCCGGATCAGCTCGTCCTGGAGGTGATCGCGGGTGATCGGGTCGACCGCGCCGAACGGCTCGTCCATCAGCAGCACCGGCGGATCGGCCGCCAACGCCCGTGCCACGCCCACCCGTTGCTGCTGGCCGCCGGAGAGCTGGCGCGGATAACGGCCGTGGAACTCGCCCGCGTCGAGCCCGACGAGGTCGAGCAGCTCCTCGACCCGGGACCGGATCCGCGCCTTCGGCCAGCCGATCATCTTCGGTACGAGGGCGATGTTCTGGGCGACGGTCATGTGCGGGAAGAGACCGGCCGACTGGATGGCGTACCCCACCTTGCGGCGCAGCTTCACCGGGTCGATGTCGGTGACGTCCTCGCCGTCGATGCGGATACGGCCGCCGGTCGGTTCGATCAGCCGGTTGATCATCTTGAGCGTCGTGGACTTGCCGCAGCCGGACGGGCCGACGAAGATGACCGTCTCGCCCGCCTTGATCTCCATGCTCACGTTGTCCACGGCCGGCTGCTGACTGCCCGGATACCGCTTGGTCAGGTTCTCCAGCTCGATGGACGCGCCATGCGCGGCCGTCGCTGACGCCGTCGCCGTCGTCGTCTCAGACACGGATCCCCCTGGGAATGGTCAGCCGCCCGATCAGGACGTACCCGGCGTCGAAGAGGAGCGCGAGGATGATGATCCCGAGCGTGCCCGCGAGCACCTGGTTCAGCGCGTTCTTGCTGCCCAGGGAGGCGAGCCCGCGGAAGATCTCGTTGCCCAGGCCCGGCCCGGAGGCGTAGGCGGCGATCGCGGCGATGCCCATCAGCATCTGCGTGGAGACCCGGATGCCGGTCAGGATCGGCGGCCAGGCCAGCGGCAGTTCCACCCGCACCAGCCGCATCGGACGGGACATGCCGATGCCGCGAGCCGCGTCCACCAGCGTCGGGTCGACCCCGCGCAGCCCCACGATCGCGTTCCGCACGATCGGCAGCAGCCCGTACAGCGTCAGCGAGACCACCGTGGGCGGCACGCCCAGGCCGACGACCGGGATGAGCAGACCGATCATCGCGAGCGAGGGGATGGTGAGGATGGTCGAGGTGGCGGTGGTGGCGAGGTTGCCCGCCCAGTCGGAGCGATAGGTGACCACCCCGATCAGCACGCCGATGACGGTCGCCAGGACCATGCACTGGAAGACCGCGCTGGCGTGCTGAGAGGCGTCCGCGAGCAGCTGCTGGTGACGATTGCCCAGGTACTCCCAGAAGTTCACCGGCTCACCCCGGATCGGCCCGCGTCCCTTTTCCTGCGTTTTTCCTGCGTTTCCTACATCCCTTTTCCTACGTTTCTTTCGCGTCCTGGGCGGCCTGTTCCACCAGGGGGATGATCCGCAGCGGAACGGGGTTCTCCATGACGATCGTCGTGGAGGCCCGGACGATGCCATCAAAACCGACAACCCGGTCGATCACCCGTTGAAGATCGGCGTTCGAGCGGGCCACCAGCCGGCACAGCATGTCCCCGCTTCCGGTGGTGGTCAGCAGCTCCAGCACCTCCGGCACGGTCGCCAAGTGCGCCCGCACATCGGGCCCTTGACCCTGCCGGATCTGCAGCGTGGCGAAGGCCGTCACCGGATATCCGAGGGCCGCCGGATCCACCTGCGGACCGAATCCGCGGATGACTCCATTCGACTGAAGCCGGTCCAGACGCGCCTGCACCGTGCCCCGCGCGACCCCCAGCCGCCGGGACATCTCCAGCACGCCGATGCGCGGCTCCCGGGCGAGGAGCACGATGATCCGCCCGTCCAGATGATCGATCGCCACAGCACCTCCAGGGATGGTCATCCTGTACAGAAAGACCGCCGACACGCTCGTACCACTGTGCAGATTGCCCAGTGAGTACGCGAACTATTGCGCACCTTGCAGAGCGGGGCCACGCTGCCGCCATGACGCAGACCACACACCACACCCCCGACACCGCACGGCAGGCCGACCCCTTCCCGGTCAAGGGCATGGACGCGGTCGTCTTCGCCGTGGGCAACGCCAAGCAGGCGGCGCACTACTACTCCACCGCCTTCGGCATGCAGCTGGTCGCCTACTCCGGACCGGAGAACGGCAGCCGCGAGACCGCCAGCTATGTGCTCGAGAACGGCTCCGCCCGGTTCGTCTTCACCTCGGTGATCAAGCCGAGCACCGACTGGGGCCGCTTCCTCGCCCGCCATGTGGCCGAGCACGGCGACGGCGTCATCGACCTGGCCATCGAGGTCCCGGACGCGCGCGCCGCCCACGCCTACGCCGTCGAGCACGGCGCCCGTTCGGTCGCCGAGCCGTACGAGCTGAAGGACGAGCACGGCACCGTCGTCCTCGCCGCGATCGCCACCTACGGCGAGACCCGCCACACCCTGGTCGACCGCTCCGGCTACGACGGCCCCTACCTGCCCGGCTTCGTCCCCGCCCAGCCGATGGTCGAACCGCCCGCCCGGCGCACCTTCCAGGCCATCGACCACTGCGTCGGCAACGTCGAACTCGGCAGGATGAACGAGTGGGTGGCCTTCTACAACAAGGTCATGGGCTTCACGAACATGAAGGAGTTCGTGGGCGACGACATCGCGACCGAGTACAGCGCGCTGATGTCGAAGGTCGTCGCGGACGGCACCCTGAAGGTCAAGTTCCCGATCAACGAGCCCGCGATCGCCAAGAAGAAGTCCCAGATCGACGAGTACCTGGAGTTCTACGGCGGGGCCGGCGTCCAGCACGTCGCGCTGAACACCAACGACATCGTGCAGACGGTCCGCACCATGCGCGCCGCCGGCGTCGAGTTCCTCAACACGCCCGACTCCTACTACGACACCCTCGGCGAGTGGGTCGGCGACACCCGGGTGCCCATCGAGACCCTGCGCGAGCTGAGGATCCTCGCCGACCGTGACGAGGACGGCTACCTGCTGCAGATCTTCACCAAGCCGGTCCAGGACCGCCCGACCGTCTTCTTCGAGATCATCGAACGCCACGGCTCCATGGGCTTCGGCAAGGGCAACTTCAAGGCGTTGTTCGAGGCGATCGAGCGGGAACAGGCCAAGCGCGGGAATCTGTAGGGCCTTACGGGGTCCCGCCGGGCGGCGGCTCGTCGGGTACGTCGCCCAGCGCCCGCAACGCCGCGACTGCCGCGGGCGCCCTCAGGGGTGAGAAGTACGGGTTGATGCGGAGGGCCTCCTGGAGGTGGCGGCGGGACACGGCCGGCAGGTCCAGGTCCTGTTCGATCAGGGCCCGGTGGAACGCGTACAGGGCACTGCGGACGCCCCCCTTGGAGGTGTCCGTCGCGGCCTTGGCGTAGGTCAGCGCCTCCTTGTCGTCGCCGGCCCGGTGCAGTGCCCAGCCGAGTGCGTCGGCCACCTCGGTGCCCGGCTGGCGCCGCCACTCCGCCCGCAGGCGCGTCGCGGCCTCCCGCGGGTTCCCGTGGTCGGCCTCGAACTGGCCGATCAGCAGGTCCTCGTCGACCCCGGCCGCCACCTCCCGCCGTACCAGCGCCTTCACCCGCTCGTACTGCTCCCGGGCCGGCGCGGCCATGCCGCGCGCCTCGTACAGCTCGCCCAGTTCATAGGCGTCGCGCGGGCTCGGGTGCCGGGCGAGCGCCGTCCGGTACGCGGCGAACGCCGCCTCCGTGCGGCCCAGCGCGGCCAGCGCCCGGCCCCGCCCGGCCTGTGCCGCCGGCTGGTCGGGATCGAGGCGTACGGCCGCCTCGTAGTGCCGCAGCGCGTCCTGCGGGTCCCCGCGGTCCCAGGCCAGCTGCCCGAGCCCGGTCATGCAGGCGGCCTGCTCGGCCGGGGTGCCGGCGGCGGCCGCCGCGTCGGTCAGCTGGGCCACCGCGTCCTCGCGCCAGCCCCGGTCCTCGTACACCGCCGACGCCCGGGCCATCACCACGGGCCGGGCCGCCGCATCGGTGTGCAGCCCCAGCAGGTTGTCCAGGGCGGTCCGGGCCGCCTGGTAGTCGCCGAGCCCGGTGTAGGCGTCGATCAACTGCGGATACGCCGTCCACCGGTTCGGCGCCGCCTTCAGCGCCTGCTCGCCGTACTCCTTCGCCGCCGGAAAGTCCCGGCGCGCGAGCGCGAGCGCGGCCATCCCCTCCAGCGCCTCGCTGTTCGCCGCCTGCGCCCCCAGAGACGTCCGCAGCGCCTGCTCGGCCCGCGGAAAGTCCTCCGGGTCGGCCGCCCGCCGCCCCCGCTCCACATATGCGCGGCCCCGCACGGCCCACGCCCGCGCGTCCCGGGGCTGCGCCCGCACCCGCCGCTCCTGCTGGGCGACGAACGCCGTCAGCCGCGGCAGCGCGACCGGCACCCCCGAGGTCACCGCCGTCAGCGTCTGTGCCTGTGTCCGTGCCTGCGCCTGCGCACCGGCGGACGGCGGCCGGACCGCCTGGTGCGGCCGCTCTTCGGACAGCATCAGCCCCAGACCCGCGACGACACCGCCGGCCAGCGCCGCCACCAGCACCCGGCGCAGCCACCGCCGGGCGCGCCGCGGCGCGGGCGGCTCGGCGAGCAGGGACGCACCCGGCACGCGCACTCGGTTGTCCATGGCCCTGTCCATGGCCTCACTGTGCGTCAATACGACGAGCTGATCCGGGCGGCCCAAGGCAGGCATGGATGGGGTTCACACCGATGGGCGCGAGTGCCAAGCTGTGATCATGAGCCGTATCGAAGCGCCTCGCTCCGAAGACACCGCAGAGACAAGAGACACCGCGGAGACGAGAGACACCGCGGAGACGAGCGGTCTCACCGACCGGCTCCTGGCCGGCCTGCCCGCCGAGGCCGTCCTGACCGACCCCGACGTCACCGCCTCCTACGCCCATGACATGGCCAGCTTCTGCCCGGCCGGCGCGCCCGCCGTGGTCGTGCTGCCCCGCACGGTCGAGCAGGTCCAGCACGTCATGCGCATCGCCACCGAGCTACGCGTCCCGGTCGTCCCGCAGGGCGCCCGCTCCGGACTGTCCGGCGCGGCCAACGCCACCGACGGCTGCATCGTGCTGTCCCTGACCAGGATGGACCGCATCCTGGAGATCAGCCCCGTCGACCGGATCGCCGTGGTCGAACCGGGTGTGATCAACGCGGCTCTCTCCCGCGCGGTCGAGGAACACGGCCTGTACTACCCGCCGGACCCCTCCAGCTGGGAGATGTGCACGATCGGCGGCAACATCGGCACGGCGTCCGGCGGCCTGTGCTGCGTCAAGTACGGCGTGACCGCCGAGTACGTCCTCGGCCTGGACGTCGTCCTCGCCGACGGCCGCCTGATGTCCACCGGCCGCCGTACGGCGAAGGGCGTGGCGGGCTATGACCTCACCCGGCTCTTCGTCGGCTCCGAGGGCTCCCTCGGCATCGTCGTACGGGCCGTGCTCGCCCTGAGGCCCAAGCCGCCGCAGCAGCTGGTGCTGGCCGCCGAGTTCCCCTCCGCCGCGGCCGCCTGCGACGCCGTCTGCCGGATCATGGAGGGCGGTCACGTCCCCTCCCTCCTCGAACTGATGGACCGTACGACCGTCAAGGCGGTGAACGACCTCGCCCGCATGGGCCTGCCGGAGACCACCGAGTCGCTGCTGCTGGCCGCCTTCGACACCCCGGCCCCGGCCGCCGACCTCGCCGCCGTCGGCGCCCTGTGCGAGGCCGCCGGCGCCACCCAGGTCGTCCCGGCCGAGGACGCGGCCGAGTCCGAGCTCCTCCTCCAGGCCCGGCGGCTCTCGCTGACCGCGCTGGAGGCGGTCAAGGGCACGACGATGATCGACGACGTGTGCGTGCCCCGCTCGAAGCTCGGCGAGATGCTGGAGGGCGTCGAGCGCATCGCCGGGAAATACCGGCTGACCATCGGGGTCTGCGCCCACGCCGGCGACGGCAACACCCACCCCACTGTCTGCTTCGACGCCCAGGACGAGGACGAGTCCCGGCGGGCCCGTGAGTCCTTCGACGAGATCATGGCCCTCGGCCTGGAGCTGGGCGGCACCATCACCGGCGAACACGGCGTCGGCGTGCTGAAGAAGGAGTGGCTGGCCCGGGAGATCGGCCCGGTCGGGGTGGAGATGCAGCGGGCCGTGAAGCACGCCTTCGATCCGCTGGGCATCCTCAACCCGGGAAAGGTCCTCTGAAGCCCGGGCCGGGTCCTCCGAGCCCTCGGTACGGCCGCTCACCGCGGCCCCTCACTGGGCGAGCAGCTGGTCGAGCGCGTCGTCGATGCCCAGTTGCCCGCCCTCCGTTCCGGGCGGCACCGCTCGCAGCGTCCGCTCCAGCCAGGCCGACACCTGCGGGATCGGCGCCTCCAGCAGCGCGTCCCCGTCCGGCGAGCTGAGCGCCATCAGCACGACGCTGCGCCCGTCCACCTTCGTCGGCCACACCCGCACATCCCCTTGCCCGCACGGCCGGAACACCCCCTCGACCAGCAGGTCCCGGGCGAACGTCCAGTTGACGGGCGACTCGGAGTTGATGTGAAACATGATGTGGACGGCGTACGGATCGTCGGAGCGGTAGCTCAGCCGGGCCGGTACCGGGATGCTGCGCTCCGGCGACAGGATGAGCCTCAGTTCCAGCTCGCGTTCCACCACGGTGTGCTCCATGACCTGCGTTCCTTTCCTCGTCTGCGCTGGTCGGGGCCGTTCGGAACGGTCCCGCACCAGGGGAGAGCGGGCAGGGGCCGGTCCATTACGCGGGTTCGGAGAAGTTTTTTCGCGGACCTGGCGGACCCGGCGGACCTGTGAGAGCGGGGTACGGGGTTGCCCGGAAAGGAGTGGGTCCTGCGGGACTGGCGCTGCGGACTGCCCGGGTCTGATAGATGTGGAGACCCCTATTCCCACCCCCGAGCAGATACGGGACGACGGACATGAGCGCCCCAACCCCGGCCCCAGGTGACGACAGGCCCCGCGAGGGCTACTACCCGGACCCGTCCATCCCCGGCTACGTCCGGTACTGGAACGGCGCCTCCTGGGTGCCCGGCACCAGCCGGCCGGCGCCGAAGGACGGCGAACCGCTCACCCCGCCGCCGGGGGTCCGCCCCGCGACCCCCGCGGTGGAGGAGACGGGCCCGCACTTCTTCGACGAGGACCCGGAGCCGAGCCCCGGCGGGCAGGACCGGCCCGGCGCCTGGCCCGCCGCCGGCCAGGGCGCCGGGCAACGCCCTCATGCCGGCGCCGGTGACGGCGGCGGGCGTACCG
>NZ_CM002285.1:6086796-6116694 GCF_000497445.1 Streptomyces roseochromogenus subsp. oscitans DS 12.976
CAGGCGTCCTGGGCGCAGCAGGTGCACCAGCTGGCCGGGGGCGGTGACGAGCAGCCCGTGGCGCCGTGGAAGCCGGTGGTGGAGGACCCGTTCCAGGCGGCCGCGCGCCGCCAGGCCGCCGCCCGCCCCGCCGCACCCGGCAAGCGGCTCGCCGCCCGGCTGATCGACACCCTGGCCGTGGGCGCGGTGACGGCCGTGGCCGCCGTACCCCTCGGCACCAAGGCCGCCGACCACGTCCAGCAGAAGATCGACGCGGCCAGGCTGTCCGGCCGCGAGGTCACCGTCTGGCTGCTCGACGGCACCACCGCCACCAGCCTCGGCATCGTGCTCGCCGTCCTGCTGCTCGTCGGCGTGGTGTACGAGGCGCTGCCGACCGCCAAATGGGGCCGCACCCTCGGCAAGAAGCTGCTGGGGCTTCAGGTGCGGGACATCGAGGCGCACGAGCCCCCGGCCTTCGGCCAGGCACTGCGCCGCTGGCTCGTCTACAGCGTGCCCGGACTGCTCGGCATCGGGATCGTGGGCGTGCTGTGGTGCCTGTTCGACCGGCCCTGGCACCAGTGCTGGCACGACAAGGCGGCGCGCACCTTCGTCGCGGGCTGAGCACCGGCCGGAGGAACGGCCCCCGGAACGCCGTACCGGATACTCCGTACGGCCGCCCGTCGGATGCGGAGCCGGGGCGTTCGCGGTCCACTCGGGCCATGAGCAGCGAACCGCCCCCCGGCTCCGGAGAGCAGCCCCCCGAGGACGACCCGTTCAGGAAGCGGCCCCCGTCGGACCAGGGGTCGGGCTCGCCGTACGACGCCCCGTACGGCGGTGCCCAGCAGCCCCCGCCACCCGGCGGCGGGGGCCCGCAACCGCCCCCCGGCGGCCAGCCACCCCCTTATGGCGGCGGCCAGCCTCCCCCCTACGGCGGTGGCCCGTACGGCGGCGGTCCCTACGGCGCCGGGCCGGGTGGTGAGTACCCCGCCGACCCGCTCGCCGGTATGCCCCCGCTCGCCGACAGCGGCAAGCGGACGCTCGCGCGGATCGTGGACATGATCCTCGTCGGCATCGTCGTCTGGCTGCTCACCTGGGCGTTCGGCGTGCGTGAGTACAACGTGAACGGCGACCACGTCGCGGTCGGCAAGTCCGTGGGCCAGTCCGTCATCGCGGCCGTGCTGTACATCGCGTACGACACCTTCATGATGAGCAAGTACGGCCAGACCCTGGGCAAGCAGTGGCTCAACATGCGGGTGGCGAACCTGGACAACGGCGCCACGCCCTCGGTGCAGACCAACCTGATCCGCGCCCTGGTGCTCTGGGTGCCGTTCGCCTTCTGCTGTGCCTGTATCTGGACGGTGATCTGCGGCGGTTGGAGCTACTTCGACAAACCGTACAAACAAGGCCTGCATGACAAGGCGGCCAAGACGGTGGTGGTCAGCACCGGTTGAGACGTCGCGGCGTACACGTGAGCGGCGGCACGCATGAAAGCGGCGGGTCCGTGAAGCTCATGGACTCGCCGCCGATGTGTACGCCGCTCAGAGTGCCGTGGACACCGGCTGCTCCTTGGGTGCGGACTCGGCGGATCCGGCCGGTGCCTCGGCCGCGGGGGCCGATGGCAGCGGCACCGTCATCGCCACGAGCAGCCCTAGGGCCAGCGCCGCGAGGGCGATGACGGTGATCCCGAGGCCCGAACTCGTCTGGGACAGCAGCAGCATGGCGAGCGTCGAGAAGATCACGGTGCACGAACCGTATACGAGCTGTGCGGCAGTCGGACGAGGCATGGCAATCGTGTCCTCGGAAGTCTTCGGGAGATTGGGGGTGCCATTCGACTCTCTTCGCGTGCATGCCCGAACGAGCCGCCTGGTAAGCGTGACCTAACCCACGGTACCGGTGCACGGGGGGCGCACAGGGGGCACGTCCTCCGTAAAACACCGGTCGACTCCACCTAGTCCAGTTGACCGGAGCAAGTCAAGATCTGTCTTTTCTTCTAAACGTCTAGTCAAATTGCGTCACTTGAACGCGTCAAACAGACGCGGGGGAGGAACTCAAGTGACCAGCAGATCCTGGACGTTCAGAGCGGCCGCGATCGGCGTGACGCTCGCGGCGGCCTCCGCCACGTTCGCCACCTTCGCCGTCGCGGAAGCGAGCACCCAGGCCCGGCCCGCGGCGGTCGACCGGCACGACCCGGCTCCGGTGAAGCAGCGGGCGCACGACCTCGACGGCCCGCTCAGCAAGACCCAGGAAGCCCAGCGCCGGGAGGCGCTGAACCAGCTCATATCGGGCAAGGCCAAGGCCCAGGAGCGCAACGGCTCCAAGGTGGTCCAGCTCAAGAGCCGCAAGGGCAAGGACAAGTACGTCGAGCTGAGCCGCGAGAAGACCGACAAGATCTTCACGATCCTGGTGGAGTTCGGGGACAAGACCGACCCCAAGTACGGTGGCACGCCCGGCCCGCTGCACAACACCATCGCCGCGCCGGACCGCAAGAACGACAACTCCACTGCCTGGCAGCAGGACTACGGCCAGAAGCACTACCAGGACCTCTACTTCGGCACCGGCAACAAGACCGAGTCGCTGAAGAAGTACTACGAGAAGCAGTCCTCGGGCCGCTACTCGGTGAACGGCGAGGTCTCGGACTGGGTCAAGGTCCCCTACAACGAGGCCCGTTACGGCAACAACGCCTGCGGTCAGACCAACTGCCCCAGCGTGTGGAACGTGGTCAGCGACGGCCTGAACGCCTGGGTCGCGCAGCAGAAGGCGGCCGGCAAGTCGGACGCCGACATCAAGAAGGACCTCGCCCAGTACGACCAGTGGGACCGCTACGACTACGACCACGACGGCGACTTCAACGAGCCGGACGGCTATATCGACCACTTCCAGATCGTGCACGCCGGTGAGGACGAGTCCGCGGGCGGCGGCGCGCAGGGCAAGGACGCGATCTGGGCCCACCGCTGGTACGCCTTCGGCACCGACTCGGGCAGCACCGGTCCCGCGAACAACAAGCTGGGCGGCGCCCAGGTCGGTGACACCGGCATCTGGGTCGGCGACTACACCATCCAGCCGGAGAACGGCGGCCTCGGCGTCTTCGCCCACGAGTACGGCCACGACCTCGGCCTGCCCGACGAGTACGACACCGCCGGCGGCGACAACTCCACCGGTTTCTGGACCCTGATGTCCTCCGGCTCCTGGCTCGGTACCGGCAAGGAGTCCATCGGCGATCTGCCGGGCGACATGAACGCCTGGGACAAGCTGCAGCTCGGCTGGCTGAACTACGACACAGCGAAGGCCGGTACCCAGTCCACGCACAAGCTGGGCGTCGCCGAGTACAACACCTGGGACAAGCAGGCCCTCCTGGTCACCCTGCCGGACAAGGCGGTCACCACGACCATCACCGAGCCGGCCCAGGGGGCGGCCCAGTGGTGGAGCGGCAGCGGCAACGACCTCAAGAACACGCTGACCCGCTCCGTGGACCTCACCGGCAGGTCCTCGGCGAAGCTGGACCTGGACGGCTGGTGGGCCACCGAGGACGGCTACGACTTCGTCTACACCGAGGTGTCGACCGACGGTGGCGCCAACTGGACCGCCCTGGACGGCACGGCGGACGGCCAGGCCATCCCGCGGGACGGCAGCGGCAAGCCGGCGCTGACCGGCTTCTCGCAGACGCACAAGAAACTGTTGTACGCGCTCGACGCCTACGCGGGCAAGAAGATCGACCTGCGCTTCCGCTACGCCACCGACAGCGGGGTCGCGGAGAACGGCTTCACAGCCGACGAGATCACCCTGACCGCCGACGGTACGCCGCTCTTCTCGGACAACGCCGAGACGCAGGACGCCGGTTGGACCGCGAACGGCTTCTCCCGCATCGGCGCGTCCTTCACCAAGGACTACAAGCAGTACTACATCGCCGAGAACCGGCAGTACGTGTCCTACGACAAGACGCTCAAGACCGGCCCGTACAACTTCGGTTCGGCGGGGCGGCCCGGCTGGGTGGAGCACTACCCGTACCAGAACGGCCTGTTGATCTGGAAGTGGGACACCTCCCAGGCGGACAACAACACCAACAGCGCGAACGGCCACCCGGGTTCCGGTCTGATCCTGCCGATCGACTCGCACCCGCAGGCGCTGAAGTGGTCGGACGGCACCCTGCTGCGCAACCGCGTGCAGGCCTACGACTCCCCGTTCAGCCTCTACGGCACGGACGGCATCACGCTGCACCGGGCGGACGTACCGACGGTGATCAAGGCGTCGAAGGGGGTGCCGGTCTTCGACGACCACACCAGCACCTACTACGACCCGGCGAACCCCACCGGGGGCGTGAAGGTCACTGACACCAACACCAAGATCGCGATCGTCAAGGAGGCCAGGGACGGCTCGACGATCTTGCTCAAGATTGGTCCAGCGGTGAAGTAATTCGCGTTTTCGCAGGTCAGGCGCGTATCGGCGGCAGCCTCTTGGCGGGTTGCCGCCGATCGTGTTTAGGTGCGTCCTGTGGACCGCTTATTGACACCGACGGAAACGGGGATGTGACCGCATGGCCGCTGGAGGCTTCTGCAAACTGCCGAACGGCACGGTCGTGGTGGCGCTGAATCTGCCCTACGGCTCGGCCGCGGTGCGGGTACTGGTGCACGCCCAGAACCGCGCCCGAGCCCTGACCAGGCTCCGCAACCTGGGGTTGCGTGCGATTTACCTCAGGGGGAACGCCGCGCCTCCCACGCCGGACGAGGTCACGGCGGTGCTGCACCATCCGGACGGGCTGATATGGCGTACGGCACCGGCCGACAACGGTGTCATGGTGAATGAGCTGTGGCACCCGATCCGGGCGCTTCTTCGCAGGTCAGCGGTGGTGCAATAGGGCTCTGCTAGCCGCTGACCACGGGCTTGCCCGTGAGTTCCACCCCGGCTGCCCGCATTTCCTCCAACGCCCGCTCCGTCGTCTCCGGGGCGACCCCCGCCGTGAGGTCCAGCAGGACCTGGGTGCGGAAGCCCTCTCTCGCGGCGTCCAGGGCGGTGGCGCGTACGCAGTGGTCGGTGGCTATGCCCGCCACGTCGACCTCGTCGATGTGGCGGGCGCGGAGCCAGTCGGCCAGGGGGACGCCGTTCTCGTCGGTGCCCTCGAAGCCGCTGTAGGCGGCCGAGTACGCGCCCTTGTCGAAGACGGCGTCGATGGCACCCGAGGCGACGGCGGGGGCGAAGTTCGGGTGGAAGCCGACGCCCTCCGTGCCCGCGACACAGTGCGCGGGCCAGGAGTGGACGAAGTCGGGGTCGTCGGCGAAGTGGCCGCCGGGGGCGATGTGGTGGTCCCGGGTGGCCACCACATGACGGTATCCGGTGCCCCCCGCCTGGCCGATCAGTTCCGTGATCGCGGCGGCCACGTCCGCACCCCCGGCCACCGCGAGGCTGCCCCCCTCGCAGAAGTCGTTCTGCACATCTACGACGATCAAGGCGCGGCGCATGATGGGTGTCCTTCGACTAAGAGTTAAGTAACTGAGCCTAGAGACTTCCGGGCCCGTGCGGGAGGGGGCGAGGGCGGACGGCGGTCCCGCTCTAGCTACCCGAGCGCCCGGTGACGTACTCCGTCGGAATCACGGGTTCCCCTCGGGAGAGCTGGGTAGCGGAGAGCGGGAGATTCGCCCGGGCCGCGATGTGGCGGTCCCGGGGGACGTCCAGTGGTTCACGGGCGATCACGTCACCGCCCTTGATCAGCTCGACCAGCAGCTGGCGGTCGGCCAGCTGAGCCGGCACCGGGCCGGTGCCCACGACCTCGGCCTCCGCCACCCCGTCCTCGTCCAGCCGGCGCGCCGCCCACTTGCGGCCCCCGATGGAGGTCTTCCCGCCGCTGGACTTCTTCGCGACCGGTACCAGCGGCGCCTCGGCGTCGCCGGACTCGGCGCGGGCGACCAGCTTGTAGACCATGGAACAGGTCGGGTGCCCGGAGCCGGTGACCAGCTGGGTGCCGACACCGTACGCGTCCACCGGGGCGGCGGCGAGGGAGGCGATCGCGTATTCGTCCAGGTCGGAGGTCACGACGATCTTCGTGTGGGCCGCGCCCAGCTCGTCCAGCTGCTGCCGCACCCGGTGTGCCACGAGCAGCAGGTCGCCGGAGTCGATGCGGACCGCGCCCAGCTCGGGGCCGGCCACCTCCACCGCCGTACGAACGGCCTCGGCGACGTCGTAGGTGTCCACGAGCAGCGTGGTGTTCCGGCCGAGGGTGTCGACCTGGGCCTGGAAGGCGTCCCGCTCGCGGTCGTGCAGCAGGGTGAAGGCGTGGGCCGAGGTGCCGACGGTGGGGATGCCGTAGCGGAAGCCGGCCGCCAGGTCGGAGGTGGTCGCGAAGCCGCCGACGTACGCGGCCCGGGACGCGGCCACCGCCGCCAGCTCATGGGTGCGGCGGGCACCCATCTCGATCAGCGGCCGGTCCCCGGCGGCCGAGGCCATGCGGGAGGCGGCCGCGGCGATCGCGGAGTCGTGGTTGAGGATGGAGAGGATGACCGTCTCCAGGAGCACGCACTCGGCGAAGGTGCCCTCGACCCGCATGATCGGCGAGCCGGGGAAGTAGACCTCGCCCTCGGGGTAGCCCCAGATGTCCCCGCTGAAGCGATAGCCGGCGAGCCATGTCAGGGTCTCCTCGTCGACGATCTTCTGCTCGCGCAGGAAGCCGAGGACGCCCGCGTCGAAGCGGAAGTTCTCCACCGCGTCCAGGACACGCCCGGTGCCGGCGACCACGCCGTAACGGCGCCCGTTCGGCAGCCGCCGGGTGAAGACCTCGAACACGCTCCGCCGTTCGGCCGTACCGGCCTTCAGCGCGGCCCGCAACATCGTCAGCTCGTACTGGTCCGTGAAGAGCGCCGTCGAGGGAACATCCACCGGCAGCCCAAGGTCCGCTGTGTTCATGACGAGGATGCTACCCCCATTTCGTCAGTGTGACGATTTTCGCTGAGCGTGGCAGCATGGGCACCGTGACGTCACCCGCGCCCGTAGAGATCGAACGCACCGAGTCGGCGGAGGAGGTCTTCGCCGTACCCGAGCCCGACGTCCCCTGGGTCACGATCGTGCACAACGACCCGGTCAACCTCATGAGCTATGTGACCTACGTCTTCCAGACGTACTTCGGCTACTCCAAGGACAAGGCCACCAAGCTCATGCTCGACGTCCACCACAAAGGCCGGGCGGTCGTCTCCAGCGGGACCCGCGAGGAGATGGAGCGCGACGTGCAGGCCATGCACGGCTACGGTCTGTGGGCCACCCTCCAGCAGGACCGGAAGTAGCGAACCCATTTACATGCCCGGACATTTCGAACCGCTCCCCGGCGGCGGCGCGGCCGTCGCACTCGACGACGTCGAGATCTCCATCATCCGGTCGCTGGCCGTCCAGCTCCTGGAGCTGATCGGCCCCGGCCCCGGCGCCGACTCCCCTCAGGACCCACTCGCCGAGCTGTTCGCGGAGGGCCCGAGCGAGCCGCCCGCCGACCCGGTGCTGCACCGGCTCTTCCCGGACGCCTACAGCGACCCGGAGAAGGCCCCGGACTCGCCCGCCGACGCCGAGGAGCGGCGGGCCCACTCCGCCGAGTTCCGCCGCTACACCGAGAACGACCTCAGGGCCGGCAAGCGCGAGAACGCGCTCGCGGTGATCCGCGCCCTGGACGCGCTCTCCCCGGTGGACGAGGGCGGGGCGGTGCTGAAGCTGGCCCCGGAGGAGTCCCGGCGATGGCTCAGCGCCCTCAACGACCTGCGGCTCGCGATCGGCACCCGGCTGGAGATCACCGACGAGGACGACACCGATCTGCTCTACCGGCTCCCCGACGAGGACCCGCGCAAGCCGATGGTGATGGCCTATCTGTGGCTGGGCGGGCTCCAGGAGACCCTGGTCGGCACCCTGATGCCATAACTGCGGCCGTTACGGTGCACGAGTGTTCGCTCAGCGGACGCTCAGATCCGGATAACGATCCCGTCACCGTTGCGGCCTGGTTTGCCACGATCAGGGGATCTTTGTCCGCTTTTCCCTGTGTGGTGCGCCACAACCCGCCCTGTGATCACTATTGCGGCCGTGATAAATCTTCACGATCGCCCGGCCGACACCACCCATGTCCGGCCGGGTGCGCCACCGAGCCGACGACCGTCGGCCAGGCAACAACTCCATCATCCGGGGGGATCGAAACCCGATCCGAGGCCGACGAAAGGCCCGGGTCGGCATGGAGAAAGGCGCACCACACATGACCTCATCGCAGGTCGACCAGCTTCGCGACGGCAATGAGGCCGCGCCGGCCGCGGACAGCGAGGGCGGCGAGGGGTATCAGCGCGGGCTCGGGTCCCGGCAGATCCAGATGATCGCCATCGGCGGTGCCATCGGCACCGGCCTGTTCCTCGGCGCGGGCAAGGGCATTTCCAAGGCCGGCCCCAGCCTGATCCTGGCGTACGCCGTCGCGGGCCTCGTGATCTTCCTGATCATGCGGGCTCTCGGCGAGCTGCTGATGTACCGCCCGGTGTCGGGTTCGTTCTCCGAGTACGCGCGCGAGTTCATCGGCCCCTTCGCGGGCTTCGTCACCGGCTGGACGTACTGGCTGTTCTGGGTGGTCACCGGCATCACCGAGGTCACGGCCGCGGCCGCCTACATGACGTACTGGTTCGACGTCCCGCAGTGGGTCTCGGCCCTGATCTTCACGATCGTGCTGTACGGCGCCAACCTGATCTCCGTGAAGCTCTTCGGTGAGCTGGAGTTCTGGTTCTCCATGGTCAAGGTCACCGCGATCATCGGCATGATCCTGATCTGCGTCGGCATCCTGACGATCGGCTTCTCGGACGCGGGCAAGACCGCCTCGGTCAGCCATCTGTGGAACGACGGCGGCTTCTTCCCGCACGGCATCGGCAGCACGCTGATGACCCTGCAGATGGTCATGTTCGCCTTCCTCGCCGTCGAGCTGGTCGGTGTCACCGCGGGCGAGTCCAAGGACCCCAAGAAGGTGCTGCCGAAGGCGATCAACACCGTGCCGTGGCGCATCGCCGTCTTCTACGTCGGCGCGCTGATCATGATCCTGTCGGTCGTGCCGTGGACCGAGTTCCACCCGGGTGTGAGCCCCTTCGTGGCCGCCTTCCAGAAGATGGGCCTGTCCGTCGGCGCCGGCATCGTGAACTTCGTCGTCCTCACGGCCGCGTTGTCCTCCTGCAACTCCGGCATGTACTCCACCGGCCGCATGCTGCGTGACCTGGCGCTCAACAGCCAGGGCCCGAAGGCCTTCACCAAGCTGACCCGCAGCGGCACCCCGCTCGTCGGCACGACGTTCTCCGCCGCGCTGATGCTCGTCGGCGTCTGGATCAACTACCAGTGGCCGGGCAAGGCATTCGACTACGTGGTGTCCTTCGCGACCATCTCCGGCATGTGGGCCTGGATCGTCATCCTGCTCTGCCAGATCCGCTACCGGTTCAAGGCGAACCGCGGGCTGCTGCCGAAGAGCGAGTTCCCCGCGCCGGGAGCGCCGTACACGAGCATCTTCGCGCTGGCGTTCCTCTTCATGGTGATCGTGCTCATGGGTATCGACAAGGACGCCCGGGTCTCGCTGTACTGTGCTCCGCTGTGGGCCGCGATTCTCCTCGTCTCCTACTGGGTGCTCAAGCGCCGCAACCCGGAGGCCGCGGCCTTCAGCAAGCGCTGACCTTCCCTCCGGGACGTCCGGCCGCACGGGGCTCTCGTGGTGCCCCGCTGCGGCTGCCGCTCAGGACGTCCGGCATATGGGCCGTTCCGTACCATCCCTCGGTACGGAACGGCCCTTCTGCTTATCCTGACGGACATGCTGACCATCACCCAGGCCCTCGTCGACCAGATCGTCGCCCACGCGCGCAAGGATCACCCCGACGAGGCGTGCGGCGTCGTGGCGGGCCCGGCGGGCTCGGACCGCCCCGAGCGCTTCATCCCCATGCTGAACGCGGCGATGTCCCCGACGTTCTACGAGTTCGACTCGGGCGACCTGCTCAAGCTCTACCGCGAACTGGACGACCGCGACGAGGACCCGGTGGTCATCTACCACTCCCACACCGCCACCGAGGCCTACCCCTCGCGCACCGACATCTCCTACGCCAACGAGCCCGGCGCGCACTACGTCCTCGTCTCCACCGCCGACACCGACGGCCTCGGCGATTTCCAGTTCCGCTCCTTCCGGATCGTGGACGGTGAGGTCACCGAGGAGGAGGTCAAGGTCGTGGAGGCCTACTGATCCCGGGATCTGGACGGATTTCATCCAGCATGCGAGATCACACTCCGATGGCGGGACCGGGAATCGTTACGATGAGCGCATGGTTCTGAACGACGTGAGCGAGAAGGCGCCGGGCATGCTGCTCGTGGCGCGGCTGCACGTCGACCTGTGCAGGCTGAACAGCGCCATCTGTTGATTCCCCCTGCCGCCGTTCGGCCCGTGTGCCGCGGCGGGCCGCCGCACGCCCGAACCGACGACACCTTCCGACAGGAGCCCTGAGCCATGGCCATCGAGGTCCGCATCCCCACCATCCTCCGCCAGTACACCGACGGTCAGAAGGCGGTGGAGGGCAGCGGTGACACCCTCGCCGCGCTGTTCGCCGACCTCGAGACCCGGCACGCGGGCATCCGGGCCCGGATCGTGGAGGGCGAGCAGCTGCGCCGCTTCGTGAACGTCTACCTGAACGACGAGGACGTCCGCTTCCTGGACGGCATCAACACCAAGCTGTCCGACGGCGACAACGTGACGATCCTGCCGGCCGTGGCCGGAGGATCTGCCGCGGCGTCAGCCGCGTCCGGCCGGGATGGTGGCCGGGCGACGGGCGGGCCTGCGCGGATCGGTCGCTGAGCAGCGATGCGCTACGACTCCCCGCTGGCCGCGGTGGGCAACACCCCGCTGGTGCGCCTGCCACGGCTCTCGCCGTCCGCCGACGTCCGGATCTGGGCCAAGCTGGAGGACCGCAATCCCACCGGCTCGGTCAAGGACCGCCCCGCGCTGCACATGATCGAGCAGGCGGAGAAGGACGGCCGGCTCACCCCGGGCTGCACGATCCTGGAGCCCACCTCCGGCAACACCGGCATCTCCCTCGCCATGGCGGCCAAGCTCAAGGGCTACCGCATGGTGTGTGTGATGCCGGAGAACACCTCGCAGGAGCGCCGGGATCTGCTCGGCATGTGGGGCGCGGAGATCATCTCCTCGCCGGCCGCGGGCGGCTCCAACACCGCCGTGCGCGTGGCGAAGGAGCTGGCCGCAGAGCACCCCGACTGGGTGATGCTCTACCAGTACGGCAACCCGGACAACGCGGGCGCCCACTACGCCACCACCGGCCCCGAGATCCTTGCCGACCTGCCCTCCATCACCCACTTCGTGGCGGGCCTCGGCACCACCGGCACCTTGATGGGTGTCGGCCGCTATCTGCGCGAGCACCGGCCGGGCATCCAGATCGTCGCCGCCGAGCCGCGCTACGACGACCTGGTGTACGGCCTCAGGAACCTCGACGAGGGCTTCGTGCCGGAGCTGTACGACGCCTCCGTGCTGACCTCCCGCTTCTCCGTCGGCTCGGCCGACGCGGTCACCCGCACCCGTGAACTCCTGCAGCAGGAGGGCATCTTCGCGGGCGTCTCGACCGGCGCCGCCCTGCACGCGGCGATCGGCGTGGGCAGGAAGGCGGTCAAGGCGGGGGAGAGCGCTGACATCGTCTTCATCGTGGCCGACGGCGGCTGGAAGTACCTGTCCACCGGCGTCTACACGGCGGCCACCACTGAGGAGGCCATCGAGACGCTGCAGGGCCAGCTCTGGGCGTAACACCGCATTAACCCGCATCAAGCGGTCACCAGCCCCCTCTCATGAGGGGGCTAAGCCATTCCTATGGCGAGGCAAAGAAATCCCTCCGGTACTGCCGGTAGTGCCAGGGCCAGAGCTACGTTCCTCCCGCATCCTGTCATGTCACGCTCACCCAGCGTTCTGACATTCGACAGGTGTCTGTGAGTGTCATGCTCATGACTGCGTTCGCCGCCGCTACGCGTGTCACGGGCTGCCAATCCAGTGCGCATCCCCACGTCAACCGGAGGCAGTACCCCATGCGTGAGTCACGCCTGAGCAAGCGGAGACGGAGCCTGCGAAGACTCCTCGCCGTCTCCTTCCCCGCTCTCACCCTCACCGTCGCCGGGCTCGTCGCGGCACCGACCGCCGGCGCCCAGACCGCCGCGGCCCACCCCCACGGCACCAAGGTCACGCAGAACAACAAAGCGCTGACCGCACCCGAGCGGCAGACCTACCACTCCACCGGCAAGGCCGGCCAGAAGGTGCCCACGACGCACCTGTGCGCCACCGCCGAGCCGGGCCACGCGTCCTGCTTCGCCCAGCGCCGCACCGACATCAAGCAGCGCCTCGCCTCGGCGCTCGCCGCCGCGGCACCCTCCGGCCTCTCCCCGGCCAACCTGCACAGCGCCTACAACCTGCCCACCACGGGCGGTTCCGGCATGACCGTCGCCATCGTCGACGCCTACAACGACCCCAACGCCGAGTCGGACCTGGGCACTTACCGCTCCACCTACGGCCTGTCGTCCTGCACCAAGGCCAACGGCTGCTTCAAGCAGGTCAGCCAGACCGGCTCCACCACCTCGCTGCCGACCAACGACACCGGCTGGGCCGGTGAAGAGATGCTCGACATCGACATGGTCAGCGCGGTCTGCCCGAACTGCAACATCATCCTGGTCGAGGCCAACTCCGCCACCGACTCCGACCTCGGCACCGCCGAGAACGAGGCCGTCGCGCTGGGCGCCAAGTTCATCTCCAACAGCTGGGGCGGCTCCGAGTCCTCCGCCCAGACCGGCGAAGACACCCAGTACTTCAAGCACCCGGGCGTCGCGATCACCGTCTCCTCCGGTGACTCCGCCTACGGCGCCGAGTACCCGGCGACCTCCCAGTACGTGACCGCCGTCGGCGGCACCGCGCTCACCACCGCCTCCAACTCCCGCGGCTGGAGCGAGTCGGTGTGGCACACCAGCTCCACCGAGGGCACCGGCTCCGGCTGCTCCGCCTACGACCCGAAGCCGAGCTGGCAGACCGACAGCGGCTGCTCCAACCGCATGGAGGCCGACGTCTCCGCGGTCGCCGACCCGGCCACCGGCGTCGCGGTCTACGACACCTACGGCGGCTCCGGCTGGGCGGTCTACGGCGGCACCAGCGCCTCCTCGCCGATCATGGCCTCGGTCTACGCCCTCGCGGGCACCCCGGGCTCCGGCGACTACCCGGCGAAGTACCCCTACCAGCACACCGGCAACCTGTACGACGTCACCAGCGGCAACAACGGCAGCTGCTCCCCGTCGTACTTCTGCACCGCGGGCACCGGCTACGACGGCCCGACCGGCTGGGGCACCCCGAACGGCACCGCCGCCTTCACCGCCGGCTCCAGCAGCGGCAACACGGTGACCGTCACCAACCCCGGCAGCCAGTCCACCACCGCGGGCGGCTCGGTCAGCCTGCAGATCAACGCCACCGACAGCGCGGGCGCGGCCCTCACCTACAGCGCCTCCGGCCTGCCGACCGGGCTGTCCATCAACAGCTCCACCGGCCTGATCTCCGGCACCGCCTCCACCGCGGGCACCTACCAGGTCACGGTCACCGCGAAGGACTCCACCGGCGCCTCCGGCTCGACCTCCTTCACCTGGACCGTCGGCTCCGGCGGTGGCGGCTGCACCTCGTCCCAGCTGCTGGCCAACCCCGGCTTCGAGTCGGGCAACACCGGCTGGACCGCGACCAGCGGCGTGATCACCAACGGCACCGGTGAGGCGGCGCACAGCGGCTCGTACTACGCCTGGCTCGACGGCTACGGCTCCTCGCACACCGACACGCTGTCCCAGTCGGTGACGATCCCGGCCGGCTGCAAGGCCACGCTCAGCTTCTACCTGCACATCGACACCGCGGAGACCACCACCAGCACCGCGTACGACAAGCTGACGGTGACCGCCGGTTCGACGACCCTCGCGTCGTACTCGAACCTCAACGCCAACTCCGGGTACGCGCAGAAGACCTTCGACCTGTCCTCGCTGGCGGGCCAGACGGTCACCCTGAAGTTCAACGGCGTCGAGGACTCCTCGCTGCAGACCAGCTTCGTCGTGGACGACACCGCCCTGACGACCAGCTGATCCGTCCCACCTGAACCACCCGTGATCCCGCACGCGGAAACGACTCGCGTGCGGGATCCTTTCGTCTGCGGGATCCGTTCGTCGTGCTGCTACGTCTCATCTGCACCAGGCGGCCGACCCCCCGCGGCCACGGCAGAAAGGCGAAACCCCATGCGCCGTACCACGACATCCCTCGCCCTCGCGGCGGCAGCGCTGCTCCTCGCCGGATGCGGCTCGCAGAGCGGCTCGGACAACGCAGGCGGCAGCAAGGTGTCGCCGTCGGCGTCGTCGCCGTCCTCCGCGCCGTCCAAGGGGGGTTGCGCCCCGCAGGTGGAGCTGAAGGCCGCCGACAGCAGCCGTACCGTGTGCGTGGCCAAGGGCGGCGAAGTCCGCCTGACCCTGAAGGGCACCAAGTCCCGCCCCTGGAAGCCGGTCATGGTGAGCGGCAGCGCGCTCAAGGGCATCAACGCGGGCTTCGTCCTCCAGCCCGGCGACGCCACCGCCGCGTACCACGCCGTGGCCGCCGGCACCGTGAAGCTGACCTCTTCCCGACCGCTGTGCGCCGAGCCGACGGCTCCCGGTCAGGTCTCCTGCAAGGGGATCCAGGAGTGGACGGTCACCGTGAACGTGCGGTGAGGCAGCACCGGCGAGGGGTGCGCACGACAGCCCCTAATCCGCGAGGTGGCGTACCTGGTCCCACAGCACCGGGTCGACCACCCCGACCCGGCGCCGGAAGTCGCCCACCGGCACCTCACGCAGCTCGTCCGTCTCCAGGAAGCTGGGACGGCCGCGGGCGTCGCCGACCGCGCCGGGCGGCAGCGGGATCACCCCGGCGTGCTCGTCGTGGTACTTGCTGGTGATCTTCGCGACCGTGACCCGGTTCCCGCGCACGGCCAGCACCAGACACGGCCGGTCCTTCACGTCGGTGCGGTCCTCGTAGGGCACGTCCGCCCACCAGATGTCCCCGGGGACCGGCCGGGCGGCCTGCGCCGGGCGCGTTCCCGCACGGCCGAGCGGCCTGAGGCGCCGTCCGCCGGGCCGGCGACCGCGCCCCCAGCCGTCGACGAGCGTGGCGACCAGCGCGAGCAGTACGACCGCCGCGAGCGCCAGCCACCAGGACGTGTCCATACGACGACGTTACCGGCGCGCGCCGAGGATCGCGCGCCCTCTGGTGAACCTTGTGCGCCCCGGGTCCAGCCGAACCGGTGACAGCACAGGTGAGTTCGCCCACAACGGCCCTTTGCGGAGGAGCGACCCGCGCTTTCGCGCCTTACGCTCGACAAACCGCACGACCCCCGTTTCCTGCCCTTTTGATCTTTCCGCTTGATCTTTCCGCCAACGGAGGTTTCTGCTTCATGAAGCTCACCGTCGTCGGCTGCTCGGGGTCATTTCCGTCCGCGGAATCGGCCTGCTCGAGCTACCTCGTCGAGGCCGACGGCTTCCGGCTGCTTCTCGACATGGGCAACGGCGCCCTGGGCGAGCTGCAGCGCCACTGCGGTCTCTACGACCTCGACGCGATCTTCCTCAGCCATCTGCACGCCGATCACTGCATCGACATGCTCGCCTATTTCGTCGCGCGTTACTACCGTCACGACGGCGGCCCCTGCGACCCCATCCCGGTCTATGGCCCCGAGGGCACCGAACACCGCCTCACCACGGCCTACGCCGACACCCCCTCCGCCTCCTCCATGAGCGAGGTCTTCGACTTCCACACCGTCAAGCCGTCCACGTTCGAGATGGGCCCGTTCACGGTGCACACCGAGCGGGTCCGCCATCCCGTGGAGGCGTACGCCATCCGGATCGAGCACGGCGGGCGGTCGCTGACGTACTCCGGCGACACGGGTGTCACCGAGGCACTGGACGAGCTGGCCCGGGACACCGACCTGTTCCTGTGCGAGGCCGCGTTCACGCACGGCAAGGAGAACATCCCGGACCTGCATCTCAACGGCCGGGAGGCGGGTGAGACGGCGGGCCGCGCCGGCGCCCGCCGCCTGATCCTCACCCACATCCCGCCGTGGACCGACCCACAGATCAACCTCCGCGACGCACGCGAGGTGTTCACGGGCCCGGTGGAGCTGGCAGCGCCACGGGTGACGTACGAGGTCTAGCTTCCGCACATGACGAAGGCCCCAGAACCTGTTGGGTTCCGGGGCCCTTCCGTGGAGCGCTACGCCTTGGTGAGGTCCTCGACCTCCTCCTCGGGCTCGCGGCCCGGGGTCGGGAGGTTGAACCTGATGATCGCGAAGCGGAAGACCACGTAGTAGATCACCGCGAAGACCAGGCCGATGGGGATGATCATCCAGGGCTTGGTGGCCAGGCCCCAGTTGAGGACGTAGTCGATCGCACCGGCCGAGAAGCTGAAGCCGTGGTGCACGCCCAGCGACCAGGTCACCGCCATCGACACCGCGGTGAGCACCGCGTGGATCGCGTACAGCAGCGGGGCGATGAACATGAACGCGAACTCGATCGGCTCGGTGATACCGGTGACGAACGAGGTCAGGGCGAGGGACAGCATCATGCCGCCGACGGCCTTGCGGCGCTCCGGGCGGGCGCAGTGGGTGATCGCCAGTGCGGCGGCCGGGAGGGCGAACATCATGATCGGGAAGAAGCCCGTCATGAACTGGCCGGCGGTCGGGTCGCCGTGGAAGAAGCGGGGCAGGTCACCGTGCCACAGGGCACCGGCGGAGTCCTTGTAGCTGCCGATCTCCTGCCAGGCCACCGTGTTGACGAACTGGTGCATGCCGATGGGCAGCAGACCGCGGTTGATGAGACCGAAGAGGCCCGCGCCGACCGCGCCGAGGCCGGTCATCCACTTGCCGAAGTCGGTGATGACGTTGCCGATGGGCTCCCAGATCAGGCCGAAGACCACACCGATGCCGGTGCCGATGAAGGCCATCAGGATGGGAACCAGCCGGCGGCCGTTGAAGAAGCCCAGCCAGTCGGGCAGCTTGGTGCGGTGGAAGCGCTGCCAGACGACGGCGGCGATGAGGCCCATGACGATGCCGCCGAGCACCTTGGGGTCGTTGTAGGTCGCGGGGATGTCCGCGCCCTTGGTTATCTTGGCCTCGGTGATCGGGAACGCGGTCAGCACGTTCTTGTACACCAGGAAGCCGACCAGCGCCGCCAGCGCCGTGGAGCCGTCGGCCTTCTTGGCGAAGCCGATGGCGATGCCCACGCAGAACAGCAGCGGCAGATTGCTGAACACGGCATCGCCGGCCGTGGCGAAGACGGCCGCGACCTTGTTCCAGCCGAGGCCGTCCTTGCCGAACACGTCGTCCTGGCCGAGACGAAGCAGAATCCCCGCCGCCGGCAGTACGGCGATCGGGAGCTGCAGGCTGCGGCCGACCTTCTGCAGGCCCTGGAACAGGCCGGATCCCCGCTTCTTCGCGGGAGCCGCCGTGGCGGTGGCGGTGCTCATGGGATGGTTCCTCCATCGGGGGTGGTCTACACCACTCAGTGGTGTAGACCTGTTGTAGCACGATGAAGGCGGGATAAGGAACCACGAAATCCGCTACCGATACGCTACGCGGCGTGCCGATGTGCTAAAGGGGGTGAGGTCACGCCTTGGTGATGTCCTCGACCTCGTCCTCCGGCTCGCGGCCCGGCGTCCTCAGGTCGAACTTCGTGATGGCGAACCGGAAGACGACGTAATAGACCGCCGCGAAGCACAGGCCGATCGGGATGATCGCCCACGGTTTCGTCGCCAGGTTCCAGTTGATCACGTAGTCGATCAGACCGGCCGAGAAGCTGAAGCCGTCATGCACTCCGAGCGCCCAGGTGACCGCCATCGAGACACCGGTGAGCACGGCGTGGAAGGCGTAGAGCACGGGCGCGATGAAGAGGAAGGAGTACTCGATCGGTTCGGTGATGCCCGTCACGAACGACGTCAGCGCCACCGACAGCATCAGACCGCCGACCTCCTTGCGGCGGTGCGGCTTGGCGCAGTGGGTGATCGCCAGCGCGGCCGCCGGCAGCGCGAACATCATGATCGGGAAGAAGCCCGAGGTGAACTGGCCCGCGTGCGGGTCGCCCGCGAGGAACATGTTGATGTCGCCGTGCACCACCGTGCCGTCCGGCTTGGTGTAGCTGCCGAACTGGAACCAGATGGGCACGTTCAGGAACTGGTGCAGGCCGACCACCAGCAGTGCGCGGTTCGCCACCCCGAAGATGCCCGCGCCCCAGGCGCCCGCGTCCCGCAGCCAGTGGCTGAAGCTCTCCAGACCGCTGCCGATCGGCGGCCAGATCCACAGGCACAGCGCCGCGAAGACGATGGCGACGAACGCCATCATGATCGGCACCAGACGCCGTCCGTTGAAGAAGCCGAGCCAGTCCACCAGCCTGGTGCGGTGGAAGCGGGCCCAGAAGAAGGCGGCCAGCAGACCCATGACGATGCCGCCGAAGACGCCCGGGTTCTGGAAGGTGAAGGGCGCCACGGAGCCCACGCCCGCGCCGCTGCTGACCTGGCAGCCGACCTGCGGGATCGCCTTCGAGCCGCCGGGGCAGGACTCGGGGAACTGGTGCAGCACGCCGTAGTAGACGAGGAAGCCGGCCACCGCCGCGAGCGCCGTCGAGCCGTCCGCCTTCTTCGCCATGCCGATCGCCACGCCCACGCAGAACAGCAGCGGAAGGCCGAGCGAGCCGTCGAGCAGGGCGCCGCCCGCGCCCATCATCACCTTGGAGACGTCCGTCCAGCCCAGCCCGTCCTTGCCGAACACGTCCGGCTGGCCCAGGCGGTTCAGGATGCCCGCCGCCGGCAGCACCGCGATCGGCAGCTGCAGACTCCGGCCCATCTTCTGCAGGCCCTGGAACGCACGGTGCCAGCGTTCCCGCGCCGGACTGACCGTGCCGCCGGCGGGTGTGCTCTCGGCGCTCATGGGCGACCTCCGGCCACTCGGCTCGAACGCGGTTCGTCGGACGCGGTTTGGCGACCGTCCCCACGGTGGTGTAGACCAGTTGGCGGACGGTTCCGCTGTCGTGATCGCCATCATCCGGCACGCACGGCATGACCGCTCGCGAAGATGGGCCAACTGTGGGTTACTGCGACTAAGCGGTTCGGATCAGGGAGAAGGAACATGGCCACCAAGGCTGAGAAGATCGTCGCCGCGCTCGGCGGGCTGGACAACATCGAGGAGATCGAGGGCTGCATCACCCGCCTGCGCACCGAGGTGTGCGACGCCTCGCTGGTCGACGAGGCCGCCCTGAAGGCCGCCGGCGCCCACGGCGTCGTCAAGATGGGCACCGCCATCCAGGTCGTCATCGGCACCGACGCCGACCCGATCGCCGCGGAGATCGAAGACATGATGTGAACCGCCCCGGCCCCGAGGGCCGCCGGCTTCACCTTCAAGGGGCTCTTTCCGACGCGGGACGAGCCCCTTCCTCATGTGCGACTAGGCTCCATGCCATGTCTCGCATCGACGGCCGTACCCCCGAACAGCTCCGCCCGGTCACCATCGAACGAGGATGGAGCAAGCACGCCGAGGGCTCCGTCCTCGTCTCCTTCGGCGACACCAAGGTGTTCTGCACCGCCTCCGTGACCGAAGGCGTCCCCCGCTGGCGCAAGGGCAGCGGCGAGGGCTGGGTCACCGCGGAGTACGCCATGCTGCCCCGCGCCACCAACACCCGCGGCGACCGCGAGTCCGTCAAGGGCAAGATCGGCGGCCGTACCCATGAGATCTCCCGCCTCATCGGCCGCTCGCTGCGCGCCGTCATCGACTACAAGGCGCTCGGCGAGAACACCATCGTCCTCGACTGCGACGTCCTCCAGGCCGACGGCGGCACCCGTACCGCCGCCATCACCGGCGCGTACGTCGCCCTCGCCGACGCCGTCGCCTGGGCTCAGGGCAAGAAGCTGATCAAGGCCGGCCGGCAGCCGCTCACCGGCACCGTCTCGGCCGTCTCCGTCGGCATCGTCGGCGGCGTCCCGCTCCTCGACCTCTGCTACGAGGAAGATGTGCGCGCCGAGACCGACATGAACGTCGTCTGCACCGGCGACGGCCGCTTCGTCGAGGTCCAGGGCACCGCCGAGGCCGAGCCGTTCGCCCGCGAGGAGCTGAACTCCCTGCTCGACCTCGCCGTCGCCGGCTGTACCGAGCTCGCCGCGATCCAGCGCGCCACGCTGGACGCCACGCTCGGAAAGTAACGGGCAGAAAGAAAGTAAAGGGCAGGCCAACAGGACGGGTGCGCGCGGGCAACCCGCGCGCCCTCCCCGGCGTCCTAGCTACGGACAGCCTTACCAGGGGAGGGAAACACCACCATGGCCGTCAGCCGACGCCGTCTCGCCGCCGTCGTGGCGACCGCGACGCTCACCGCCGGCCTCGCCACCGGCTGCGACACCGTCGGCAAGGCCCTGGACTGCGTGCACACCGCCGACTCCATCGCCGACAGCGTCACCGACCTGCAGCAGGCAGTGGAGAGCGCCGCGAACGATCCCAACCAGGCCGACGCCTCTCTCGACTCCATCGAGAAGAACCTGGGGAAGATCGGCGACAAGACCGACAACGCCGAGGTCAACAAGGCCGTCGACGACCTGAACAAGGCCGTGGGGAACGTCCGTACAGCCATCAAGAACGGCGACAGGACCCCGGACGTGAGCCCGGTGACGGATGCGGCGGGCGAATTGACCAAGGTCTGCACAAAGTGACCTCAGGGGCGCGGGGCTGCATCAACATGCGGCTCCGCCGCGCAGGCGCGAGCAACCACAACGGACCCGCAGACGCCGACGTTGCTCAGTACCCCCGGTCTCGGCGTTCTTCCCGCCCCTCGCGAAGCGACTTGCGCTGCTCCTTCAGCCGTTTCCGCTCGGCCCGTGTGACCTTGCGTTCCACGCCGACCCCGCCCCAGAAGGCGAGCCCTCCGATGATCACCCGCGGAGCGCCCGGCTCGGGCGGCCCGTCGTCCCGGGGGTGCTCGAAGCCGCCCATGATGCCGATGCCCCGGACGACGACCTCGACCCCCGGCGGCACGATCACCTGGACCCCGCCCATGACCGCCACGCAGTTGATCTCGACCTCGTGGTCCGCGAAGTTCGCCTCGCGCAGGTCGATCTCGCCGCCGCCCATGAACGCGAAACAGTTGAACCGCTTCGGCACCGTCCAGCGGCCCTTGCGCTCGAACCCCGACAGAATCGCGATCCCGCCGCTCGAGGACCCCATGCCGCCGACGATCCGGGACGCCCAACTCCCGCTCTCCGCAGGCGACTTGGTGAACGAGACCGGTGCAGGGTGCGCCGCCGTGCCGGCCGTCGGCAGATCGCGGGTGAGCGGCGCCAGCTCGCCGTAGGTGCGCGCCTTGTACAGCGCGTCCAGGCGCTCCTCGAACTCGTGCATGTCGAGGCGGCCCTCGGCCAGAGCGTCCCGGAGGACCTCGGCGACCCGCTCACGGTCGGCGTCGGACGCCCGGAGGTCCGGGACTGCGTCGTCGGTCATGACAGAAGCCTACGAGACGGCCTTCTCCGCGTACATCTTGGCGATGACGGCCTCGATGTCCGGCTCCCGTACCGACAGGTCCACCAGCGGATACTCCGCCGCGAGCCGCGCGACGAGCGGCGCCGCCGACTGCCCCGCCGGGAACGCCAGCCACTGCCGCGGCCCCTCCACCCGCACCACCCGCGCCGACGGCACCTCGACCGGCGGCAGCTCCCGCTCCAGGTCCACCACCAGCGTCCGCTCGCTCTCGCCTGCCTCGTGCAGCCCGGTGAGCGGACCGTCGTACATCAGCCGGCCGTGGTCGATCACCATCACCCGGGAACACAACTGCTCGATGTCCTGCAGGTCGTGCGTGGTCAGCAGGACGGTCGTGGCGCGTTCGGCGTTCAACTCCCGCAGGAATCCCCGCACCTTGGCCTTCGACACGACGTCCAGGCCGATCGTCGGCTCGTCCAGGTACAGCACCTCGGGGTCGTGCAGCAGGGCCGCCGCGATGTCCCCGCGCATCCGCTGCCCGAGTGAGAGCTGCCGCACGGGCACGTCCAACAGGGCCTCCAGCTCCAGGAGTTCGACACACCGGTCCAGGTTCTCGCGGTAACGGGCGTCCGGGATCCGGTACATGCGGTGCGCCAGCCGGTAGGAGTCGATCAGCGGCAGGTCCCACCACAGGGTCGTACGCTGCCCGAACACCACCCCGATCCGGTGCGCGAGGCGCCGCCGCTCCCGCGACGGATCGATGCCCGCCACCCGCAGCCGCCCCGCGCTCGGCGTCAGGATGCCGGTCAGCATCTTGATCGTGGTCGACTTCCCGGCGCCGTTCGGCCCGATGTAGCCGACCATCTCCCCGCACGCCACGGTGAACGAGAGCGAGTCCACCGCCCGCACCTCACGCCGCTCCCGTTTCAGAAACCCGGTCTTCTTGCGCACGTCGAAGACCTTCTCCACATTCTCCAGCGCGATGAAGCCCTCGGTGAATGCCCCGTCCGTCATCTGTCAGCTCCCTGTGCTCCGGTACGAACGAAGTCCCGCCCGCCAGGACAGCCCCGCCAGCGCACAGCACCCCACCGCCACCAGCGGCGGAGCGAACGCCACCCACCCGGGCAGCCCCAGCGGATACGGCCGCCCCAGCACATAGGTCGCGGGCAGCCAGTTGACGAAGGCCAGCGGCAGCACGAAGGTCACCCCGCGCACCAGCTCCTTCGCGAACACCGTCGGCGGATACTGCAGCAGCGTCGTCCCGCCGTAGGTGAAGGCGTTCTGCACCTCCGAGGCGTCCTGCGCCAGGAACTGGAAGGCAGCACCCGCCACGAACACCGCGCAGAAGATCCCGCAGCCGCTCACCACCATCACCGGCATCAGCAGCAGCTTCAGCGGTGTCCAGTCGACGTCGACCCGGGGCAGCGACCAGCCCAGCACCAGCGCGCCCTGCACCACCCGGCCCAGCCGCCGCAGCGCGAACTGGTCGGCCGCCACCTGCGCCAGCACCGGCGCCGGACGCACCAGGAGCGTGTCCAGCGTGCCGTCGCGCACCCGCCGCCCCAGCCGCTCCATCGACCCGATCACCAGGTCGGCCAGCCCGAAGGCCAGACCGGACAGGCCGTAGAGGAAGGCCACCTCGGGCAGCGACCAGCCGCCCAGGGCGTTCACCCGCGAGAACATCAGCATGATCCCGACGAAGTCGAGCATGGTCGCCGCGAAGTTGCCGAACGTGGTCATCACGAACGAGGCGCGGTACGCCATCGTGGACCGCACCCACATCCCGGCGATCATCAGATACGCCCGCAGCCCCTCCCGCACCCGCCCGCGGTGACGTACCTCATCCACCCTGGACCACCACCCTGCGCGTCGCCGCAGACTGCACCAGCCGCCCGGCGCCCAGCAGCGCCACCGCCCACGCCCCCTGGAACGCGTACGTGCCCAGCGGATCCGCATGCCCCAGCAGGATCTGGGCCGGCGCCTGGAGCAGCGAGGACCACGGCAGAGCGCGTACGACCTCGCCGAGCGTGCCCGGGAAGACGTTCAGCGGCAGCAGCATGCCCGAGCAGAAAAAGCCGGCGAGCCATGCCATCTGCGTCACACCCGTACCGTCCAGGAGCCAGAACGCGCTCAGCGCGACCAGATACCGGATCCCGAACCCGACGAGCATCGCCAGCAGCACGGCGACGAAGAAGGCGATCCAGGTGCCCGCGTCCGTCGGCAGGTACACCGGGAAGCACAGGGCGCCGAAGAGGAAGGGGACCGCTCCCCGGCCCAGCAGCTGGAAGAAGGCCCGGCCGAGATCGGTGGCGAGCCACCACAGCTGCAGGTCGGCGGGCCGGCACAGGTCGATCGCCACGTCCCCCGTACGGATGCGTTCCATCAGCTCGTTCTCGACGCCTCCGCCGCCGATCGCGAGCGTCGACAGGAACGCCTGGCCCACCCATACATAGGTCACGACCTGCGACTGATCCCACCCGCCCAGGTGCGGTCGCTGGTCCCAGAGCGCGCGATACGTGTACACGAGGATCAGCCCGAAGACCGTGTTCGTGAACACCCCTGCCGCAGTGGCGGCCCGATACGTCGCGTACCGTCTGAATCCCCCCGCCGCGACGGCCACGTACAACCGTCCCGCGCCCACGCCAGTCCACCTCCCGGGACCGCTCGACACCGAAGCGCAGGAGCCTAGTCGGGAGGCCCGGTCGCCGGCCACGCATTTTGTGGCCGAAGCGTGCCGGAATCCGGGAACGGAACGCCAGGTGCGAGAGTCTTCCAACCGGGGGCGCAGAAGCGTACGAGGCGTACGGGAACGTACGACGCGAAAAAACAGGAGTCCGTGCACGACATGAGCGACGAGCCGCAGCCGCAGCAGCCGACCGAAGGCGTGCCGCCGACAGAGCCGCTGCAGGCTGAACGGCCCGGTGACCCCGGGGGCGAGCGGCCAGAGTCCGGCGAGCGGGCAGGGTCCGGGGCGACGCCTAAACCGGCGAACCCGACGCCTGCCGCGGAGACCGAGCGAGCCGAGGGATCCGGGCGGGCTGGGCAGGCCGCGCGTGGTGATCAAGGTCGGGAGGCCGAGGCCGGCCGAACGGGTGATCGTCCGGCGGCCCAGGACCGGACGGCCTCCATGGCTCGGGCCCGCCAGGCTGCCCGAGGCGGCCGCACGGAGCCGGGGACGGCCACGCCGAGCGGCGACACGACCTCCGGTGAGGGCTCGGGCCCGGTTTCGGCACCCGGCTCGCCAGCCGGTTCGGCTCCGGCGTCCGGCAGGAATGCGACGACTCGTGAGGGTTCGGCGTCCGGTGCGGGTTCGGTGTCTGGCGGGGATGCGGCGGTTCGTGAGGGCTCGGCCAAGCATGCGGCGGCTCGCGAGGGTTCGGCCTCCGGTGCGGGCTCGGTGTCCGGCAAGGATGCGGCGGTTCGCGAGAGCTCGGCCAACGACGCGGCGGTTCGTGAGGGCTCGGGCTCCGGTGGGGACTCGGCGGGCGGTGCGGCCACGGGTTCGGCTTCGGCGTCCGTCGGTGGCGCGTCGGCAGCCGGTGTGTCCAAGGCATCCGAGGGAGTCGGCGCGGCCGCTGGGCGTCGTAGTGGCTCCGGGAAGCCGCAGGGGTCGGGGACGCCGGCCGGTTCCGAGCAGGGGCAGTCGGCCGAGAGCACCCAGGTGCTCCGGCGTGTCACGGCGCCCCGCGGGTCCGACGCGGCCGCTGCGGGCCCCGGTGAGACGCGGGCGCCCGAGACCACCCAGGTCCTCAGGCGGGTCAACGCACCCCGAGCGGCCGAGCCGGGCGACCCCGTCGAGACCACGGCCGCCTCCCCGGCCGGTGAGCCGAGCGCCACCGGCCGTACCCCGCGCACCTCGCGTACTTCTCACACCACCGGTACCGGCGCGAACCTCGCTGCCCAGGCCGCCGGCGCGGCAGGTGCCGCCGGCGCCGCCGCCGGACAGGCCTCCCAAGCGAGCCCCGCCGGAGCCGCCACCCCCACCCGCGGCCCTCGCACCGGCACCAACGCCCGCCGCGACACCCCCCGGAGCGACGCCCGGGCCTCCGAGGAGAACACCACCCTCCTCGCCGCCACCCCCGGCGACGGTCAGCCGGCCGGAGGCGATGGCGGCGCGGGCAAAAAGCCCAAGCGACCCAAGCGGACCGGGTGGCGGAGGATCATTCCCACCTGGCGGATGGTGTTCGGCACCTTCATCGTCGGCGTGCTGCTGATCATGGGGCTCTTCTTCGTCGGCTACTCGATGGTCAACATCCCGCCGGCCAACGCCATGGCCATGAAGCAGAGCAACGTCTACCTCTACGCCGACGGCTCCCAGCTGGCCCGCGACGGCGACATCAACCGCGAGAACGTGAGCCTCGCCCAGGTCTCCAAGGACGCCCAGCACGCCGTACTGGCCGCCGAGGACCGCGACTTCTACTCCGAGTCGGCCGTCGACCCCAAGGCGATGGTCCGCGCCATGTGGAACACCGCGACCGGCAAGGGCAAGCAGTCCGGCTCGACGATCACCCAGCAGTACGTGAAGAACTACTACCTGGCCCAGGAGCAGACGCTCACCCGCAAGGCCAAGGAGTTCTTCATCTCGATCAAGCTGGACCGGCAGAAGTCCAAGGACGAGATCTTCGAGGGCTACCTCAACACCAGCTTCTTCGGCCGCAACGCCTACGGCATCCAGGCCGCCGCCCAGGCCTACTACGGCATGGACGCCAAGGACCTGGACCCGGCCCGCGCCGCCTACCTCGCCGCGCTCGTCAACGCGCCCAGCGAGTACGACGTCGTGGCCCACCCCGAGAACAAGTCGGCGGCGGTCGCCCGCTGGAACTACGTCCTGGACGGCATGGTCAAGAAGAGGTGGCTCAGCCAGTCCCAGCGCGCCGGCCTGAAGTTCCCGATGCCGAAGGAGCAGACGGTCTCCACCGGCCTGTCCGGCCAGCGCGGCTACCTCGTGCAGGCGGTCAAGGACTACCTGTCCAAGAACAACATCATCGACTCCGACCAGCTCGCGGCCGGCGGCTACCGCATCACCACCACCATCCAGAAGGACAAGCAGAACGCCTTCGTCAAGGCGGTGAACGACCAGCTGATCTCCAAGTTGGACAAGAAGAACAACAAGGCCGACAACTACGTCCGCGCGGGCGGCGCCTCCGTCGACCCGAAGACCGGCAAGGTCGTCGCGATGTACGGCGGCATCGACTACGTGAAGCAGTACACCAACGGCGCGACCCGTGGTGACTTCCAGGTCGGCTCGACGTTCAAGCCGTTCGTGTTCACCTCGGCGGTGCAGAACGGCTCGACCACCCAGGACGGCCGCACCATCACCCCGAACACCATGTACGACGGCACCAACGAGCGCCCCGTACAAGGCTGGAACGGCGGTGCCTACGCCCCGCAGAACGAGGACCAGAAGTCGTACGGCCAGATCAACGTCACGAAGGCGACGGACCTGTCCGTGAACGCCGTCTACGCGCAGATGGCGGTCGACGTCGGCCCCTCCAAGGTCAAGAAGACCGCGATCGACCTCGGCATCCCCTCCGGCACCCCGGACCTCCAGCCCTACCCGTCGATCGCCCTCGGCACCGCCACCGCCAGCGTGCTGGACATGGCGGAGAGCTACGCAACCCTCGCCAACCACGGCCAGCACGGCACGTACACCCTGATCGACAAGATCACCAAGGACGGCACGAACGAGATCAAGCTGCCCGAGCAGTCGGTCGAGCAGGCCGTCAGCCGGGAGGCTGCCGACACCACCACGTCGATCCTGCAGAGCGTGGTCGACAACGGCACCGCCACCGCCGCGCAGGCCGCGGACCGTCCGGCGGCCGGCAAGACCGGTACGGCCGAGAACGACACCGCCGCCTGGTTCGCGGGCTACACCCCGGACCTGGCCACGGTGGTCTCCGTCATGGGCCAGGACCCGGTGACGGCCAAGCACATGGGGCTGTACGGCGCTCTCGGCCAGCCCCGTATGAACGGTGGCGGCCCGCCGACCCAGATCTGGGCCCAGTACACGCACGACGCGCTGCAGGACCAGCCGGCCAACGACTTCGACCTCCAGCTGGAGCAGGGCGCCGAGGCGACGCAGCCGCCCGCCGCGACCGGCTCGGCTCAGCCGGGCACGAACGGTGGCCAGAGCGGCAGTCCGACCGCGAGCCCGACCGGCGGCGGCGCGACCATGAGCCCGGCCGGCGGCACCACCGGCACCCCCACCACCGGCGGGACGACCACCGGAGGATCCCCCACCACCGGTGGTGGCACCACGACCGGCGGCACCCCCACGACCGGAGGCAACACGACGGGCGGGGGCACGACCACCGGCGGTGACACCACGGGTGGCGGCGCGACCGGCACGGACACCACCGGCGGCGGTACGGCCGCGGGCGGCATGACCGACGGCGGCGGAGGCACGACAGGCACGGCCGCCGGCGCGGGAGGCGGCGACCCCGCCGCCTGATGCCCCGGTGATGCCCCGGTGATGTCTCAGTGCCCGCTGGTCGCCTTCAGCCCCACCACGGCGACCAGCAGCAGACAGACGAAGAAGATGCGGGCGGCGGTGACCGGCTCACCCAGCACCACCATGCCGAGCACCGCCGCACCGGCCGCCCCGATACCGACCCACACGCCGTAGGCGGTACCGATGGGCAGAGACTTCGCGGCGTACGACAGCAGAAGCATGCTGGCCACGATCCCGGCGCCGGTGAACAGGCTGGGCACCAGCCGGGTGAAGCCCTCCGTGTACTTCATCCCGATCGACCAGCCGACTTCCAGCAGACCGGCGACGATCAGCAGAATCCAGGCCATGACAGCACCTCCGGTAGGTATCTCTGAACGGGGGTGCGTCGTCTTTTCCTGGGGGTCGGGGATCCCGGTACGGCGCGTCTCGTCGGGCTGACCGCTTTCGAACATAGCAAAGGAAGTGCAAAAGGGGCCGGTGACGATGGTCACCGGCCCCTTCGGCTGCCGAAAGACAGCAGCCGAAAGACGGCTGCCCGAAGACAGCCGCCGAATTACAGATACAGCCCCGTGGAGTCCTCCGACCCCTCGAAGCGGTCCGCGGCCACGGCGTGCAGATCGCGCTCGCGCATGAGCACGTACGCCACACCCCGCACCTCGACCTCGGCCCGGTCCTCCGGGTCGTACAGAACGCGGTCGCCGGGCTCCACGGTCCGTACGTTCTGGCCGACCGCCACGACCTCGGCCCAGGCCAGCCGGCGTCCGACCGCGGCGGTGGCGGGAATCAGAATGCCGCCCCCCGATCGCCGCTCGCCCTCGCCCGTGTCCTGCTTGACCAGAACGCGGTCGTGCAGCATCCGGATGGGGAGCTTGTCGTGATGGGGGGTGCGGTGCTGGTCTCTGTTGGGGCTCACGCCTCGAACCTACCTGTCTTCGCCCTGCCCGTACGCCTCCGGGTCAGCCCTTGCGTCGCCGGGAGCCCATGGCGAGCAGCCCGACGACACCGACCGCGACCAGCGCGACCGGCACGACCCGCTCCATCCGCAGGGCGCCCTCCTCATCCACGAACCGCGCCCTGACCTCACTCACCACCCGGTTGACCTGTACATACGCCCGGCCGATGGTGTGGTCGACGTTGGCGACGACCTTGGCTTTCGCATCCCCGATGATCGTCTGCGGATGGACCCGCACCCCGATCTCGTCGAGCGTCTCGGCCAGCACTTCACGGCGGCGCTTGATGTCCGCCTCGATCTGCGCCGGGGTTCTGGTGTCCGACGTGTCCGCCACCGTACGGCCTCCGAAGTCTCCTGATGCTGTTCCGGACAGTTTGTCAGTTGCGGGCCGCACCGCACCGCAAGGCCCCCCGGTTACGCTGGCCCGATGAGTGAGCGACTCCAGCCGGGGGACGTGGCCCCCGCCTTCACCCTCCCGGACGCCGACGGCAACGAGGTGTCCCTGTCCGCCCACAAGGGCCGCAAGGTCATCGTCTACTTCTACCCGGCCGCCCTGACCCCCGGCTGCACCAAGCAGGCCTGCGACTTCACGGACAACCTGGACCTGCTGGCCGGCGCCGGCTTCGACGTCATCGGCATCAGCCCGGACCAGCCGGAGAAGCTGGCGAAGTTCCGCGAGAAGGAATCCCTGAAGGTGACCCTCCTCGCCGACCCGGAGAAGAAGGTCACCGAGGCCTACGGCGCCTACGGGGAGAAGAAGAACTACGGCAAGACGTACCTGGGCGTCATCCGCTCCACGATCGTCGTGGACGAGGAGGGCAAGGTCGAACGGGCCCTCTACAACGTCCGTGCCACCGGCCACGTAGCCAAGATCATCAAAGATCTGGGCATCTGAGGAGCCGGACGTCTGACGCCCCCTCTCGGCGGAGGGCGGCCCGCCCCGGAGTGACCCGGTGCGGGCCGCCCCTACGACCCGCTCGGCGCCGACGATGCCGACGGCCCCCGCCCGCCCGGTCCGCCCCGCG